>NZ_JADYXH010000049.1:0-1410 GCF_015864395.1 Pseudoalteromonas sp. SWYJZ12 | reverse complement strand
ATGTCATAGGTAAGATCTTAAGAAATTGAGTTGAAGCTCAATTCATGATCAAATGGTTATTACCACACAAACCACAGAATCAAGAAAAGAGCTTCAAATGAATGCTAACATTTTTATTAATAAGTTAAAAAGTATCCTAAGTGAAAAAAAACTGAACCGACTTGGTAAACAAGTAGCATTTACTAAAAGAGAAAGAAATATTACCGCATTTCATATGGTTGTTAGTCTTGTGGCTGCGCTTGGGGATAAAAAAACGATCTATTTATCCGAAATATTAAGAGTTTATAATCAGCTAACAGGGCAGTCTATTAAGTATAAGCCTTTTCATAACCAGTTAGTTAAACCTGAACTAGCTGAACTAATGCGAGAGGTAACAAATAGAGTTTTTAATTGTTGGATAAATGATGCGCTTAAGTACACGAAAAAAGATTTGTTCAAGTTTGAGAATATTTTAATTCAGGACGGTAGCTCTATTATGCTTCATCGTTCTTTAAAAGATGTTTTTCCTGGGCGATTTTCAAATACGTGTCCAGCAGCGATTGAATTGCATGCTACTTTAAATTTAACGCAAGGTTGCTTTGAAAAAGCAGGTATAACACCAGACAGTTATTCTGAACGTGAAGAACTTCCAACATTTAAAGAGTTGAAAGGACAGTTGTTACTTGCTGATAGAGGGTATTATTCAGGTAGTTATATTCATGAATTAGATAAAGCAGGAGGATTTTACGTATTAAGAGCGAAGGGATTAAAAGCAGTCAGAGTACATAATGCTTTTAAGCAAAATGGACAGGAATTAACAGGAAGTCATTCCCCAAAGTTATGTGAATTGCTCCCCGAATTACCTAAAAATGATCTTATTGATATGAATGTTAGCATAAAAAACAAGCTAACAATAGTCGTTGGGTATTGGTCAAAAAAAGAAAAACAATATACATTTTTAGTCACTAATTTATCTATTGATGAATTTACAGCGACTGAAATAGGCAAATTATATAGGTTACGCTGGCAGGTTGAATTACTTTTTAAGGAGTGTAAGTCTTATAATAATTTACGCGGCTTTCAAACATCAAACGCAACCTTACAAGAGGCGCTAATTTATGTAAGTTTAATAGTAACCACGCTTAAAAGGTTTTTAACTGGCTGTATTGAAAAGATATTCAAAACTGAAATGTCTACAATGACAGTAGCAAAAACAACGGGTGTTTGGTGGATTGGCATATTAACAGCGATTATTAGGAAGCATAGGAAAGGATTGTTAAATGCAGTTAATGCAGCATTTGACTTTCTGAGGAAAAATGCAGCTAGGGCACACCCCAAACGCGATCGAAAAACAGGAGTATTTCAGTATGGGGTAGAGCCAAATTTTTAAGGCTGTACTTAATATTTTTCTTAAGTACCTACCTATGACAT
>NZ_JADYXH010000048.1:0-1418 GCF_015864395.1 Pseudoalteromonas sp. SWYJZ12 | reverse complement strand
AATCAATATTAATATACAATGAAATGAGGCCGCATTTGAGTTTAGGAATGAAAACACCAAACCAAGTGCACAAAAAAGCCAGGAGCAAAAGCTACTGGCCTTCAATTAAAACCGTCAACGTATTTTAGGACGGGACACCTAATTTGAGCCTTAATTTCTGCTTGCTCTTCACGTTCGATTCTTTTTAATTCACTTGTAGCTACAGCCCACTTTAGTTCAATTAAACGTGCATTAAGATATTTTTCATTAATTCTAGCTTTTCTAAAAGGAACGCCATTGTGGTTAACTAATGCGAACGCATCTAATATTTCTTGGTTTATTTTCCCAAAATTATCGTGTTTTACTTTAGATAATGCACTATCTACTTTACCGTTAAATGCATCAACTACAAAATGGATTGCATATGTTTTTCTATGTTGTTCAACATAGTCACAATCCCCAGCAAATCCTTCTTTTATCATTTGCCTAATATTTTGACGTATTGACTTTAGCTCTGCTCCAGCTTCTTTGTGACCAAAATCCTCAGCTAAGTCATCTAAAACTGAGTGATTAGGAATGATATAGTCGTCCTTATAGCCTTCGATAGTATTTCGCATTGCTTTTATTGCTTGCTCGTAGGTATTAGCTTTTTCTTTTGCTTCATACGCATCACCCGCAATCTCTTTAGCCCTTTGCTCTGCGAATAAAGTAATACGGTCAGCTTCTTGATTAGCATCCAACCTAATTTTTTCAGCTTTCTCCTTCGCTTCTCGAAGTCTTAGGCTCCCCTCTATTCTTTGTTCCTTTAATGACTCACTTACAGTAATAGATTCATTTTTTACTTCATTAGCTAAATTTTCAGCAGTTTGCTTTATAGCATTTGCTTTTAGTTTCGCTTCATCTAATAAAGCTTGAGAGTAAGCTTCGGCTTGAATGATTGGGCTATATTTCTCAGTTAGCTCTTTATTTTTCAATGATTGCTTTTTAGCTTCTTCTCGCGCTAAAGCTAAAGAATCATTTAATGCCTTAATATTTTTTTAAACTGTATTTTTAAATTTTTTGTATGGTTGTACCAACCAAGACAAATCAATATGGTAATTATTAGGAGGAGAATTGATGCAGAGTGTTCCATTTTAAATTCCTTTTATCATTATTAAATCCACTATTTGAAGGTAGCATATATTTTTGAGTCGATGAAACTGAAATTAATATACAGAATTTTACGCGCCGAAACTCAAATACGGTGCATCGTCGGATGGCGCTTCGCTTATCCGACCTAAGTTTTCAAATATATAATGCGGGGTTATTGGGCCGTGAGTATTGAAGGTTCGTTGGAGCTCGTTGGGTTTCGCTACGCTCTACCCAACCTTGTATCTCTTCTTGATGAGTGTTTAGCTAGCACTTGTCACATCGGGAAGACAGTGAGCTCGTACCCAACC
>NZ_JADYXH010000047.1:0-1438 GCF_015864395.1 Pseudoalteromonas sp. SWYJZ12 | reverse complement strand
GGCTAACACCATTCAGTTAAGCATGCTTTGACTTAATGGTGTACCGAGTTTTTGAAATTCGAACGGTCCTACTTTTGGGCCGTTTTCTTTTTTCTGGAAGAATATAACGTTTCACTCGTTCTCGCATTGCCCTTAATTTCTTTGGAATTGAACCTGGCGAAGCGATGGCACACCAGAGTATTTCATCCTGTATATCCCGCAAAGCCATGACAAAACTAATTCTCAGCGGGGAGACTTTAGCCTCTTTGGCTATTCGACTTATCTCTACTCGAATTAAATTGTAGGCTAGCAATATACCCCATAGCTCTTGATTGACTCCATCCACAGTCTGACTACGCAAAAGAATACTATCCTCAAGCATCTGGTGTTTTATTTCTCCATAGCTATTTTCAATTTCCCAGCGCTCGAAATAGACATCAAGAATGGCCTGTGCACCAAAAGCCTGTTTATCATCCAAAGAGCACAGCAGACCTTTTATTTTTCCAGGCCCCATTGGCTCAGGATAAAGAACCAGTCTGGCCTGCCAGCACTCAGGAAGCGAAGGGTCTTGTTTTCTGGCATGCGCAGATACACTCATCTCTACTTTGAAGTCATGCTCAGAGTAAGATTCAATGACGGTGTATTGCGTGTTGCTTTTAATCGGGACCATCCAGTGCGACTGTGGGTGTTGCTTACGCCAATTAATCAGTAGCTCAGCGCTGAGATAACATCGGTCAAAAATAGTTAGACTGTTATCACTTACATGACCAAATAACTGCTTTGCGTAGTTCACCTCACCTTGATAACTGGGCCCGAAGGCAACGTGGTGTATCAACCGGCTACGCAAGGAGCTTAAGGCGCATAGGCGTACAATAGGATATTCTGTATGACGGTTTTTACTGTGCTTAATATAGTGAAAGTGCTCAGCAAGAGCAGGTGTATCAGGTGCACGAAATTGCGTTCCATCGACAGAAAATAACCGGAGTCCATACCACGTATCATCAGCATCTTCTTCTTGTGTCCAATGGGCTGCACATAGGTGAAATAAGGCTTGGAGGGGGTCGCTACTCAGGCGCTGTCTCGCTTGAGGAATAGCACTTGGAGCAACCGTATCGCCCAGGGTATCAGTGAGTGTTAAATCTAACTTCTCAACAACGTCACTAATAGAGCGGTCGCGAAAAAGACCCATTGCAATGATAAGCCAGACGACAAGCTCAGCAGGTAACTTACGTTTGCGAATACTTGCTTTATCGGTCTGCTCGAGCACATTAGAAATCCACTCAAGAGGGATATGTTTCTGAAATGTAGATAAAGAGTCAGGAGTGGCGAATATATCTGTATCAAGTAACCAATGACTAAGCATAAAAATACCCTCATAATCAAAAGATGATAAGGGTATTGTGAAGCAACCAAAAGATCGGTCAACCGATCAAAAATACCTTAACTGATCGGTGTTAGC
>NZ_JADYXH010000045.1:0-1637 GCF_015864395.1 Pseudoalteromonas sp. SWYJZ12 | reverse complement strand
CCCCCTGTGTCAGGATAGTTGTCGCCTCTAACTTTTAATAGAGGCAGATAAAATGAGACGTCGATTTACACAAGAATTTAAAGTTCAAGCTGTTGAAAAAGCATTATCTCAATGTGATGATGTTCGCCTAGAAGATATTGCGCTTGATTTAGGCATCGGTTATTCAACCTTGCAACGATGGATCGCGCTTGCTAAAAACCATGAACTTGAAACTAAAAATAATGGTAGTCACATGACAACAGAAAAACGCCCTCATGACTGGAGCTTAGAAGAAAGGCTTAACGCCATTATTGAATGTGCGAGTTTAGATGAAGCAGCTCTTAATGAATATTGCCGTGCTAAGGGGCTTTACCCGCATCATATTAAACAATGGAAGCAAGATTTTGCTAAAGGGCCTTCAACGAAGCCCGTAAAATCAGACAGTAAACAGCTCAAACAAGAAATTAAGCAGCTTCAAAAAGAGCTTAATCGTAAAGACAAAGCGTTAGCAGAAACAGCCGCCTTACTCGTACTCAAAAAAAAAGCAGATGCGCTTTGGGGTTTCAACGAGGACGATTAACCAGCTCAACTGAGCGTCATGAATTGATAAAGCTCATTACCGACGCGCAGAAATCAGGGGCAAGGCAAGAAAAAGCATGTGAGTTACTTGGTCTAACGGCAAGAACAATTCAACGCTGGATTGAAGCTGATGATATGACAGATAAGCGAACAAGTACGATAAAGCGACCACCTAACAGGCTAACTGAATTAGAGCAACAGCGTATAATTAAGACGGTTAATTCAATAGAATATGGGCATTTACCACCCAGCAAGATAGTCCCTAAACTATTGGATAAAGATGTGTGGATAGCATCAGAAAGCTCGTTTTATCGCGTTATGAAATCGCATAAATTATTAACACACAGAGAAAAAGTTAAACCAAATAAAAAGATAAAAAAGCCAAAAGCGCTCAGGGCAACACGTGTAAACGAAATTTATACATGGGATATCACGTATTTGCCAACAGCTGTTAAAGGTCAGTTTTTATACTTATATTTAGTGATGGATATTTATAGTCGAAGAATAGTTGGTTGGCAGGTTCATGACACACAACTAAGCACACTGGCGGCTGATTTAATGGTAGATATTTGCAGGCGAGAGCAGGTAAAGCCTGAGCAAGTCACGTTGCACTCGGATAATGGCAGTCCAATGAAAGGGGCAACGTTATTAGCGACATTGCAGGAGTTAGGTATTGTTCCTTCATTTAGCCGACCGTCTGTGAGTAATGATAATCCTTATTCTGAATCGCTATTTAAGACGTTAAAGTATCGCCCGGAATACCCTGAGAAAGCCTTTGAAAGCATGGGTAGCGCAAGAAAGTGGGTTAGCGGATTTGTTGATTGGTACAACGATGAGCACTTGCACAGCGGTATTAAATTTGTCACGCCAAACCAGCGTCATTTAGGATTAGATGAAGCGATACTAGCGAAACGTCATCAGGTAAATGAGATGGCGAAATTACAGAATCCAAGTCGTTGGTCAGGAAAGTCTCGAGATTGGACGATGATCAATGAAGTAAATTTAAATCCAGAGAAAAAAGAAGCAATGCGGGCGGCATAAAATTTAATTTGATGCGACAACTAACTTGAAAAACTCCG
>NZ_JADYXH010000043.1:0-2529 GCF_015864395.1 Pseudoalteromonas sp. SWYJZ12 | reverse complement strand
TGGAAAGATACCAAGCGCACAGGGCGTGCATCTGTGAAAGTGTTATGGCAAGGATGGCTTAAGTTACAAGCCATCCTGGAAGGCTACGATTTAGCAAAATCTCTTGAGTCAGACTTGTGATCAAGAGACAGCTAATTAGCGCCTTTTTGCATTGTGGCTAAATACAAATTTAATGCTGATTGATCATGTGCGTTGCTAGTTGAGAGAATGATTGCTTTAAGCCTTCACGTAACAACGGGTTGTCTATTTCTATATCCAGCGTTTTATTCATGCAGTACATCCATTGATCGCGCAATGCTTTATCTACAGTAAAAGGCATATGCCTTTTACGTAGCATTGGTTGGCCATGTTTTTCAGTAAATAGGTTTGGCCCGCCTAACCAACCAGATAAAAATTCAAAAAATACTTGGCGAATTCGATCTAATGGCAGAGGATGCATATCATATAACGGTTTAGCGTATTCATCTGACTCCATTATGTCGTAGAATCGATTGGAGATAGCACGCGCCCCTTTCTCTCCACCTATTATTTCATACGGTGTTTTTTCAGGAGTAGGAGCCTGTTGCTCAGGAGCTGGCTTAGATTTAGAAAAAAGTCGTTTAATCATATTACTTATCATCGTTAATAGGCAGTATATAGCTGCAAAGAGGTTGCTTTAAAATGGACAAATATGCGGTTTTTGGAAATCCAATTAAACATTCAAAATCCCCCGCGATACATAAACAATTTGCTGTATCACTGGGTGAGCAAATCGACTATCGCGCAATATTAGCACCTATCGATAACTTTGAAAAAACAGTATTGTCTTTTTTTGAGCAAGGTGGTGTTGGTGCTAACGTTACAATGCCATTTAAAGAGCAAGCTTATGCAATGGCTGATGAGCTTACGCCATTAGCTAAAATTGTAGGGGCTGTTAATACATTAAAAAAACGAGATGATGGCACATTACTCGGTGATAACACCGATGGTGTGGGCTTTGTAAATGATTTACTCGCTAATAAAGTTACTATAACTAATAAACGCATTTTAATTATTGGTGCGGGCGGTGCCGCTCGAGGAGTTATTTTACCTTTGTTAGAGCATAATCCTCAGGAAATAATAATAGTTAATCGCACAGCACAAAAAGCCCAAGAACTCGCAGAGCTGTTTACTCAATATGGACCGGTATCTGGCTTTGGCTTTAGTGATTTACCAGTAAGCGATTACTCACTAATTATAAATTCTACATCTAGCAGTATGAATAACGAGCTTCCAGCACTTGATGAAAAACATATAACTAACTGTGAAGTCGCTTATGACATGTTTTATTCACTGCAAAATACCATTTTTATGAATTGGGTTGCACAGCATAATATTAACGCTAAGCTTTTAGATGGCAGTGGAATGTTAGTTGGTCAAGCTGCTCAAGCATACTATGTATGGCGTAACAAAATGCCAAAAATACTTCCCGTCGTTGATGCGCTCAAACAAGGAATGCTTAAATGAATCAGGCAATACAGTTTATAGATAGGCTAGAGTTTAGAGAGCCCGATCATCAGTTAGTTTTTTTTGCACAAGTTAGTGGCATGCTGGTGGAATGTATAATAGAAGTAAATACACTTAAATTAACAGACGAAAGTCACGCAACAGAATATTTTGAAAAGTATCGTTTTGATTACGAAGAACGTGCCGAGGAGCTTATCGAAGAAGAGAGCTATAACTCGGCAGGCCAAATTGAAGTAAGCTTATTAACTTAAGTTAGCGATTTCAGCTAAGTATTCATCTTTAAGTGATACATAGTTATCGGCAGATATTTTTAAGAAGGCAAGTTCTTGCTCTGTAAGAGGGCGGGCTTGCTTAGCTGGACTTCCTACATATAAGTAACCAGACTCTAAGCGTTTGTTTGGTGGTACCAAAGAGCCGCCACCTATAATTACATCATCTTCAACAACCACGTTATCCATAATAATAGCACCCATACCTACAAGTATACGGTTTCCTAATACACATCCGTGCAGCATTACCTTATGACCAACTGTTACATCGTCACCTATAATAAGTGGATAACCATCTGGATTGCTTTTAGTTGCGCGAGATAAATGCAATACACTGCCATCTTGTATATTTGTACGCTCACCAATACGTATATAGTTAACATCACCACGTGCAGCTACTAACGGCCACACACTACTATTATCACCTAAAGTAATGTTACCAACCAAAACCGATGACTCATCAATATAAACAGACGAATTAAATGAAGGAGTAGCACCTTTATAAGAACGAATTGCCATAGTTAGTACCTTTTAGATCATGATTATTAGTATTTGAGTGTATCAGCAAGGTGATTTTTGTACCATACAGTGCACTGTTTGGTTACAAAACTATCAGTTTTAGGGGGTTTAGTTCAGATACTAACCGAACAGTATCTTTTTTTACTTTTTCTTTAAAAAAGTGCTTGCGTAAAAATATGATCTCCCTATAATGCGACCCCACTGAGACGGGAAACGCCAACGCATAGCGAGGCACGAACTACTCAGAGAGTTAAAT
>NZ_JADYXH010000042.1:0-2643 GCF_015864395.1 Pseudoalteromonas sp. SWYJZ12 | reverse complement strand
TGGAATTGGTAGACACAAGGGATTTAAAATCCCTCGACTAACAAGTCGTGCCGGTTCAAGTCCGGCCTCGGGCACCATCTCTTTATTAAGCGCTCTGCTTAAAAAATCTAATAAATCTTCTAATATCTATAAAATATCCGGTAAAAATCCTGATTTATCATTTTTATGTTTTCTATGATTTATATTATCTTGATATGCACTATTTTATGCATGGTCTACCCAATAATAGCGTTGTGTGATAGTTCATTAAGAGTTTGTATATCTATCGTATTAAAGATATATATGAGTAAGCATAATGTAATATTTCCAAACCCAATCCTATAGCGCCTCAAATAAACCAGCCATGCAATCCTTAGCGACACACAGTACTTAATGCTAATGAATACACTTTGAACTGAACTAAGCGTCATAGACTTATGATACCAACCAGTAAAGTAGGCCATTAGCTTTAAAAAATTCAAAACAGTAAAGCAATCTACACCTCGAGAGCAAATAACCTTGAAAGCAAAGTTCAAACACCTATGTGCTGGTAGCATAAAGTAATACCAATCTGCTTATATATGGGGTCTATTTAAGGTTAAGGAAATTACGCTAGATTTAGGCAAAAATTTTTGTATCTAGTGTTCTAAATAAAAATTTTTAACGACGTTATAGTGCAATTTAATTCGTTAAATTGCTCAGAGATTTATGCAGGTTGGTATAGTTGTCGAATTGGTTGCTAACACATGCTCATTGGAAGTTAAAAATCGCGGGTAAGAGTAAGTCTAGAGTTATGGTGAGAACTTCAAATAGGTAAACAATAAAGTGCTTATACATAATGCAGAGCTATGGGCATTAAACATCTGTTTTTGTAGGTTGTCTTGTCTAGGCTGATAATCAAATAATGTCTATACAGTTCTTATCGTCCGTAACAGCTTTTACGTATAAATGATCGAGTGCTATGTGTCAGGACTTTTTATTTTTAGAACTAAAAAAGCGAGCCGTAGCTCGCTGTTTATTGTTTATTTCCAGGCCTCGGGATCGACCTCTTTAGCAAGTTTAGGATGCTTACTTTTGTCAAAGGTGGGTATTAAGCCCTTTTTGCGTTGTTCGTTGTAATCTTTAGAGAGCCATACAACAACACCTGAAAGCATAAATAGCGCTATAACGTTTACAATGGCCATTAAACCCATTGATATATCTGCCAGCGTCCAAATTAAACCAAGCTCACCAACAGCACCAAACATCACCATACCTAAAACAACAAGTCTAAAGATAAACATACCTTTATTAGAGTTGTGCTCTAAAAACATTAAATTTGTTTCAGCGTAAGAGTAATTAGCCACAATAGAAGTAAAAGCAAAAAACAATATAGCAATGGCAATAAAGTAAGTACCCCAGTCGCCGACATGTTCTTGTAATGCTGCTTGTGTAAGTTCAATCCCCATAACACCAGATTCAGGTACTAATTGCTGCGATAGTAAAATAAGAGAAGCAGTCGCTGTACAAATAACAATAGTATCAATAAATACACCTAGCATTTGCACATAACCTTGTGATGCTGGATGAGGAGGGTAAGGTGTCGCAGTGGCTGCAGCATTAGCTGCACTACCCATACCAGCTTCGTTTGAGAATAAGCCACGCTTTATACCTTGGATCATAGCTTGTGTAACACCATAACCAATTGCACCTGCACCAGCTTGTTCAATACCAAAAGCACTTTTTATTATAAGTACAATTACATCAGGTAATGCAGTAAAGTTAATAGCGCATACATAAAGAGCCACTAACAAGTAAGCTAATGCCATAAATGGGACAACCATTTCAGCAAAACGAGAAATCGTTTTCAAACCACCAAAAATAATAATACCAGAGCCAATAACCAAGCAAATGCCTACTATATACTTAGGTACATCAAACGCTACTTCAAATGCTGCAGCAATAGAGTTTGACTGTACGGCGTTAAATACCAAACCAAAGGCTAAAATTAAGCATAACGAGAATAAAGTCCCCATCCAGCGTTTACCTAAACCGTTTTGCATATAATAAGCAGGGCCACCTCTAAAATTGCCTTCAGCATCTTTTGTTTTATAAGCCTGAGCCAAAGTACTTTCAGCAAAGCTTGTAGCCATACCTATTAATGCAATAAGCCACATCCAAAAAATAGCACCTGGCCCACCTAGGTATAAGGCAACAGCAACACCAGCCATATTACCTGTACCAACACGTGCAGCTAACGAAGTACAAAAAGCCTGAAAGGATGAAATTTCGTTATCGGCACATTTACGAGAGCCAAACATAACTTTGAACATATGTGGAAATTGCACAAACTGAATAAAGCCTAGTCGAAAAGTAAAGAAGAGGCCTGCTGCTATTAATAAGTAGACGAGAACTTGGCCCCATAGAAGGGCACTTATACTGTTTATTATGTCTGTCATGGATACTGCCTAAATACATGAGTTAAAAAAAGTGACCGCAACTTATCACATCAGGATAAAAGTGTTTAGTTTTAAAGTTCAAAAACAGAGTTATCAACAGGGTTTTGTGGGTAACTTGTGCTTATCGTGTGTGCTTGCTTGGGGCTTAATTTTAATTACTATTTTATGCAAATAACGCTTGCGTAAAATCCGCCGCTCCCTATAATGCGACCCCACTGAGACGGGA
>NZ_JADYXH010000041.1:0-3085 GCF_015864395.1 Pseudoalteromonas sp. SWYJZ12 | reverse complement strand
ATACATTGTATTTATCAAGAGTTTTCAAAAGTAAAAAAAGAATGGTAGCAGTACCATTCAGTGCCATTTAGTTAACTCTTATGAGTTGATTGATTGGTATCTACTTTAGTATTCAATATTGACTTCTGGCGAAGTTAAACTGTCACAAAACAAAGACCCGTTTGGGTTGTATGGTTAAGTGACTAAGCGTACACGGTGGATGCCTTGGCAGTTGGAGGCGATGAAGGACGTATTAACTTGCGATAAGCTTAGTCAAGCTAGTAAAAAGCGCTTGAGACTAAGATTTCCGAATGGGGAAACCCACCTGCTTGCAGGTATCGTTAACTGAATACATAGGTTAACGAGGCGAACGCGGAGAACTGAAACATCTAAGTACCCGTAGGAAAAGAAATCAACCGAGATTCCGAAAGTAGCGGCGAGCGAAATCGGAACAGCCCTTAAGCTTATTATGTGTTAATGGAAGGCTGCTGGAAAGCGCCACGATACAGGGTGATAGTCCCGTACATGAAAAGACATTTTAAGTGAAATCGAGTAGGTCGGAGCACGTGAAACTTTGACTGAATATAGGTGGACCATCATCTAAGGCTAAATACTCCCAACTGACCGATAGTGAACCAGTACCGTGAGGGAAAGGCGAAAAGAACCCCTGTGAGGGGAGTGAAATAGAACCTGAAACCGTGTACGTACAAGCAGTAGGAGCCCACTTGTTGGGTGACTGCGTACCTTTTGTATAATGGGTCAGCGACTTATATTTTGTAGCGAGGTTAACCGAATAGGGTAGCCGTAGGGAAACCGAGTCTTAACTGGGCGAATAGTTGCAAGGTATAGACCCGAAACCCGGTGATCTAGCCATGGGCAGGTTGAAGGTTGAGTAACATCAACTGGAGGACCGAACCCACTAACGTTGAAAAGTTAGGGGATGACCTGTGGCTAGGAGTGAAAGGCTAATCAAACCGGGAGATAGCTGGTTCTCCCCGAAATCTATTTAGGTAGAGCCTCGGACGAATACTTACGGGGGTAGAGCACTGTTAAGGCTAGGGGGTCATCCCGACTTACCAACCCTTTGCAAACTCCGAATACCGTAAAGTAATATCCGGGAGACACACGGCGGGTGCTAACGTCCGTCGTGAAGAGGGAAACAACCCAGACCGCCAGCTAAGGTCCCAAAGTCATAGTTAAGTGGGAAACGATGTGGAAAGGCCCAGACAGCCAGGAGGTTGGCTTAGAAGCAGCCATCCTTTAAAGAAAGCGTAATAGCTCACTGGTCGAGTCGGTCTGCGCGGAAGATGTAACGGGGCTAAACTATGCACCGAAGCTGCGGATTCAGAATTTATTCTGAGTGGTAGGGGAGCGTTCTGTAAGCCGTTGAAGGTGTACCGGGAGGTATGCTGGAGGTATCAGAAGTGCGAATGCTGACATGAGTAACGATAATGGGAGTGAAAAACTCCCACGCCGGAAGACCAAGGGTTCCTATCCCATGTTAATCAGGGTAGGGTAAGTCGACCCCTAAGGCGAGGCCGAAAGGCGTAGTCGATGGGAAACAGATTAATATTTCTGTACTCGATATAATTGCGATGGGGGGACGGAGCAGGCTAAGCAAGCATAGCGTTGGTAGTCTATGTGAAAGTGAGTAGGGCGTTTGTTTAGGTAAATCCGGACAAACACTAAACCTGAGACACGAGACGAGTCACTACGGTGATGAAGTTGCTGATGCCATACTTCCAGGAAAAGCCTCTAAGCTTCAGATTATATGGAATCGTACCCCAAACCGACACAGGTGGTCAGGTAGAGAATACTAAGGCGCTTGAGAGAACTCGGGTGAAGGAACTAGGCAAAATCGTACCGTAACTTCGGGAGAAGGTACGCTCCTATCTGTGATGAGACTTGCTCTCTAAGCGGACGGGAGCCGCAGTGACCAGGTGGCTGGGACTGTTTATTAAAAACACAGCACTGTGCAAAATCGCAAGATGACGTATACGGTGTGACACCTGCCCGGTGCCGGAAGGTTAATTGATGGGGTTATCCTTAGGGAGAAGCTCTTGATCGAAGCCCCGGTAAACGGCGGCCGTAACTATAACGGTCCTAAGGTAGCGAAATTCCTTGTCGGGTAAGTTCCGACCTGCACGAATGGTGTAACCATGGCCACGCTGTCTCCACCCGAGACTCAGTGAAATTGAAATCGCAGTGAAGATGCTGTGTACCCGCGGCTAGACGGAAAGACCCCGTGAACCTTTACTACAGCTTGGCACTGAACATTGAACCTACATGTGTAGGATAGGTGGGAGACTTTGAAGCAGCGACGCTAGTTGTTGTGGAGTCAACCTTGAAATACCACCCTTGTAGTTTTGATGTTCTAACGTTGGCCCCTGAATCGGGGTTACGGACAGTGCCTGGTGGGTAGTTTGACTGGGGCGGTCTCCTCCTAAAGAGTAACGGAGGAGCACGAAGGTTGGCTAAGTACGGTCGGACATCGTACGGTTAGTGTAATGGTAGAAGCCAGCTTAACTGCGAGACAGACACGTCGAGCAGGTACGAAAGTAGGTCATAGTGATCCGGTGGTTCTGAATGGAAGGGCCATCGCTCAACGGATAAAAGGTACTCCGGGGATAACAGGCTGATACCGCCCAAGAGTTCATATCGACGGCGGTGTTTGGCACCTCGATGTCGGCTCATCACATCCTGGGGCTGAAGTCGGTCCCAAGGGTATGGCTGTTCGCCATTTAAAGTGGTACGCGAGCTGGGTTTAGAACGTCGTGAGACAGTTCGGTCCCTATCTGCCGTGGGCGTTTGAGAATTGAGAGGGGTTGCTCCTAGTACGAGAGGACCGGAGTGAACGAACCGCTGGTGTTCGGGTTGTCATGCCAATGGCATTGCCCGGTAGCTACGTTCGGAACTGATAAGCGCTGAAAGCATCTAAGCGCGAAGCAGGCCTCGAGATGAGTTCTCACTAGACTTTTAAAGTCTCTGAAGGGCCGTTGAAGACTACAACGTTGATAGGCAAGATGTGGAAGTGGTGTGAGCCATTAAGCTAACTTGTACTAATTACCCGTGAGGCTTAACCATACAACGCCAAACGCGTTTTATG
>NZ_JADYXH010000004.1:0-319899 GCF_015864395.1 Pseudoalteromonas sp. SWYJZ12 | reverse complement strand
TGTGAAGAATCAAACTGAATATCAGCCCCAAGCTATTTAAAGAAAGCTTGAGGCTGGTTAGAAGAGATGGTATCTACTTAGCTATAAAAGTACTGTCACCATCTAACAAATCACTGTTAATGATTACTGCTTTAAAAGTCGCTTTTCTGGATTATTTAAGTACTTTAAGCCAATGGTAACTATGCGTGTATGTACCATTGTTATAACGCGTATTTGCACATTGCCAATAACAACAATATCGCCTTTACTGACTTCTCCTGAAAGCTTTTGGTTAATCACTTCTTCCAAGCTTATCTCTTCTGGAGCGTCTATGTGCATGTGGTAAGAGTAAAATATATCACCTACCAACGTTACTCCTTTCACTTTAAGTTCGTTGTGAGCTAAGTGGCTATCTTGATGGTTTGTTTTATCGGTTGCTGTAAAAACTAAATCAACAAAAGGTCTGTTATCTGGTTTTAAAACAACAAATAAGTGATCGTTTGCTTTTAACTTAGTTGAGCCTCGTGGCGGTATGATTGACGGACCCCGTGTGATCATAGCAACAACCACACTCTCAGGAAGTGCCGCATGTGACAAGCTGCGCCCAGAAACCCGAGAAACATCACTTAAGGTGTATTCTACAATTTCTATATCAATATCGTTTAGTGCTGTAATTTCGAGTGTTGCAGCGGCTAGGTCGGGCGGCGGCTCTACTAAATTTAGTTTTTTAGCCATCCAAGGCATTGTTGAGCCCTGTAACGTTGCTGAAATTAATACCACGAAAAAAACAACATTAAAAATAAGTTCAGCCCCTGAAAGGCCAAATAGTAATGGGAATATAGCTAAAATAATGGGTACTGAGCCTCTAAGGCCAACCCAAGATACAAACAGGGTTTCGCGATTATTAAAGCCAAACAGTTTTAAAATAGGCGCTACCGCTAATGGGCGAGCAACAAAAATGAGTGCCAATGCAATAAGCAATCCTTCTAACCATACATCAACCAACGACGATGGGTTAATAAGGAGTCCTAATACAACAAACATGGTTATTTGCCCAAGCCATGCTAAGCCGTCATGAAACAGAAAAATACCGCGTTTATATACAAATTTGCTGTTACCTAAAATAACACCCGTTATAAATACAGCTAAAAATCCACTGCCGCCGAGCGTTGCAGAAAGGCCAAAAGAAAGCAGTCCAAATGCGGTTACCATCACTAAATACAAACCCGATGCATTTAGTTTAATTCGATTAATAAACCAAACCGATACCTTACCAATTAAAAGACCACAAATAGCGCCAACCCCCATTTGTTGAGCAAATAACTGTAGTAAATCCAGCCCTATTGGCATGTCGTTAACGAGCATTTCTAACAAACCAACCGTTAGAAAAATAGCCATTGGATCGTTCGAGGCACTTTCTATTTCAAGCGTAGATTTAAGCTTTTTGTTTAAGTGAATACCCGCACTTCGTAAAAGCGCAAACACTGCTGCAGCATCTGTAGAGCCAACAATAGCGCCCAGTAAAACACCTTGTAATATGGGCAGGTCTAAAATATAAGTGGCCACAAGGCCTGTAATTACAGCGGTAAATAACACCCCGACGGTTGCTAAAGCAGACGCGGGTTTCCACACTTGTTTAATTGAACTGGTAGGCGTTTGTAAACCGCCATCAAATAGAATAATGGCAAGCGCAAGAGTACCCAAAGCATGTGCGGCCTCTGCGTTGTCGAATGAAATACCTGCAATACCGTCTTCACCTGCAAGCATGCCTACAAGTAAAAATAGCACCAGTACAGGTAAGCCAACGCGTGCAGATAACTTGCTCGAGATCACTCCTAGTAAAATTAATATGGCACTAACGAGAATGATATTATCAATTGCAAACATAGTGTGGATTTACAGCCTTATATGAGTTAAAAAGTAAAAATTGCCAGCTATCAAAAAGCTTAAAGCTTATGCTATACAATAACCTAAAAAATATAAATACGGGTACTTAAGTCTATAATTAAATCGTTTTTCTAATAGATATAGACCCTTTGAGTTTGGTATTGCTTAGCTCTATCTTAATTAGCTTTATTTATTTTGAAAACAAAAAAGCCTGCGATTAAGCAGGCTTTTGAGTATTTAAATAATCAAATTTTATAAAACAATAATACTTGTTACTAAGTACGCTAAAAACGTAAGGCCACCACCAAATAAGGCATACGGTAGCTGCGTTTTAACGTGGGTGAGTAAGTCACACCCCGATGCAATAGCCGATACAGCGCTGGTGTCGGATATAGGCGAGCAATGATCGCCAAATATACCACCACCCAAAATAGCACCAACAACAAGCGATGGCGGTAAACCTAGCGCTTGAATAAGTGGCACACCAATTGGGATTAATATAGCAAACGTACCCCACGATGTACCTGTAGTAAACGACATTACAGCGCCGGTTAAAAACAGCACCGGTACTATTAGGTAAATAGGTAAGTAGTCGCCAACAAGTGACGCCACAAATACGCCAGTACCAAGCTCTTTTAAGCTTGCACCAAGTGTAAGCGAAAGCAGTACAATAGCGACTAGCGGCATTAATTCGCCCATACCTTTAAAACCGGTATCAACTAATTGATGGTGCGTAAATTTACGAGAACCAATCATTAAAAAGTAAGCGACAACAATGGCTAAAACCGTTGCGTACAATACTGACTTAGAGCCACTACCCTCTGCCAACACACCATTACCGGTGTAATACATAAAGCCAACCATGCTGGTAATGAGCGTAATAAGCGGGATTAACATGTAACGCGCTTTAGAGGCTTTTATTTCATCTTTTAAGTCGGTTGTTTGAAGCTCTAGTTTTTCTTCGGCTTCTTTCATTGGGCCGTGCACTTTATCAAACGCGATGGTGTAAAAAACAATAACAAGGGTAATTATGGCGTAAAAGTTATACCCTACGCTGCCCCACAATACCGATACAGCCGACTCACCTAGCTCGTAGTTACCTAACAAACCAAGTACAAATGCGCCCCAGCCGTTAAGTAGTATTAAAATACACACTGGCGCACTGGTGCTGTCAATAATGTACGCTAGACGCGCTCGGCTCATTTTAAATTTGTCGAACAAGCCACGCGATAAAATACCCGAGGTAAGTACGCTCAGGTTAGATTCTATAAACACCGCAATGCCGGTAAACATGGTTAAAAAGCCCACTTGGCGCTTACTTTTTGCAATGCCTTTGTTCATTAGCATATTAACAGTTGCTGCAACGCCGCCAGATTCGCGAATGTAGGCAAGCAGTGCACCAATTAAAATACTAAATATTAATATGCGTGTATTACCTGGCGAGCTGGCAACCGAAATAATACGTTCAATGGTATTTAAAAAAGTATCAAACACGCTATTACCTTCGCCCTGAAAGGCGAGTAAAAACTCAGAAGAAGCAACAGCAACAAGTAGCGCCATAATCACTTCTTTTCGCCAAAACACGATAGCAATCGCAATTAGCGGCGGTAAAATAGAATACCAATGCATAAAAAGTTAACCTTAATTATTAGCGAGTAAACCTCGCTTTGTACGCGTTTTAACGCTTATTTGTTAAGCCTAACAACATAAACCGGCTTAGTTTTATAGACCGCTTAGCTTAATGGATTGGCTTACTCAAGTCACCTGTAAATAAATCACTTAAGGTGGCACAGTTAGTACGTTTTAACCTATACGATAGCTTATTGATTTAGTAACGCTTCATAAATAAGCGACACCACAGATCCGTACTGCGCGGTTTCAAATTGTTTACCTGTAAATTCGTAACGTTTTAGCGAGCCTTTAATTGCACTATGGCGAGCATTGGTAAGTAAAACAATAGCCAAGTCGTAAGCGGGGTCAATTACGGTCACTGTACCTGTCCAACCTGTGTGTCCATAAGCTTGTGCGCTTGCATAAGGGCCAAAGTGCCAGCGCCTTGCTTGATTATTACCGGCAAGCCTAAAACCAAGCCCGTAGGTTTCATCGCTTGATTGCGGCGTTAAAAATTGCGCTAAGGCGCTTGCACTAAATAATTGTTGGTCACCGTAGCCGCCATTATTTAATAATAGCTGGCAAAGCACGGCTAAGTCGTGAGCGTTACTAAATAGCCCCGCATGCCCTGCTACACCATCAAGAGAATAATAAGCGCGCTCGTCGTGCACTTGGCCTTGTAAAACAGTGGTGCGAACATTATCAAACTTAATACGCCCGTCTCGTGTGTTGCCGCTAAGCTCTGTGGCTGCAAATTGCTGTGGCTTAAAGCCTTTTTTAAGTGGATTAAATAACGTGTTAGTTAATTTTAGTGGCGCGTACACTTGCTGCTCTAAGTATTCGTCAAGGGGCTGCCCTGTAATACGCTCAATTAGCACACCTAAAATCATGTAATCAATATCTGAGTAAACATGCTGCCCAGATGATTTACTACTAAAAGGCACGCTGGTAAGTAATAGCTGTTTGGTGGTTTTACTGTTTTGCGAATAAAACGCGTCGCCATTGCTGCCATCTTTACGGTGAAAGTCAAATACTGGCGGGTATCCGGCGCTGTGAGTGAGTAAGTCTTTTACTGTGCGCTTTGCTCGGCCTTCGCCTTTATATTCGCTTAGGTAGCTTTGCACGGGTTTATTAATATTTAACAGCCCTTCGCTTACTAATTTCATAAGTGCAAAGTTGGTGGCAAATATTTTGGTGTTTGAGGCAAGATCAAACAAGGTATTAGTTTGCATGGGCTCTGGGCGGAGTAGCATTAAATCACTTTGCTGATATTGCTTTGCATCGCCATAGGCGGTTAATTTTATTAGCTCACCATTTTTAACAACGGCCAATACAGCCCCAGGAAAACCCGCTTTTACATCACGCTCAATTAATGTGTCTACTTCACTAAAATCTACGAGCTTTTTTGACTCATCGCTTAAAGTAGGAAATGCAAAACGCAGTGTTAAGCTTGCGCCAGCAGGGAGAATATTTTCAACCTTAAAGGTATTAACACCGTTGTGAGTATTTTTTGCCAAACTGTAATTGTATAGAGTGTTGGCGCTCAGTTGGCTAACGTCGAGCTTTTGATTATTAATATAAATATCGGCGCTTTGTGCGTTGTGGTTTTGTATTAATAATTGCCCGCGCCCTTTGTAAGCTTTAAACGTTCCTCGGTTATTTACATAAAACCGGCTACTTGGATTTACCTCAGGAAACGTTACAACCACTTGTGCATTAGGCAGCTCTACAAGTTGGCTCTTTGTAAGTGGTAGCACCGAACTAATAGGCTCAAGTGGTGTACTACAACCCACAACAATAAGGCTTAACGTAGCTATAAATACTTTTTTTATATAACTACACCTTTGATTTTTCAAAGCAATAAACATGCTTAGCCCTTATTTATATAGCAAGTAAGGCGCTCTTTGCGCTTTAAATTGCGCAAGCCCCGCCTGCCAGCTTTGTTTTATTTTCGCTTCTGATTGCCCTGCTTCAATAGCTAAGCGCAATTTATTAGTACCCGCTAGTTTATCCATAAAGTCAGCGCGCTCAAAAAACGAGATGTTGCTTTTACTAAGCTCAGTGTACGCATTTATTAAGTAAGTTAAATTTAGGCCTGTAATGTTTGCCTGTCTTAAATCGAGCCCTTGTACGGTTTGGTTTTTAAATTTAGGGTTTAAAGCAGCGCCTTTAATTGCACGCGGCGTAAAATTGAAATTACCTAATGCAACTGGCGAATAGCCAATTACTTGAAACGCAAAGTCGGTACCTCTGCCAATGCTGATAGGCGTTGCCTCAAAAAAGCAAAGCGACGGATAAAGCGCAATGGCTTGATCGTTAGGTAAATTAGGGCTTGGTTTTACAGGCAAATTATAAGCACTTTTGCGAGTGTAATGATCAACAGGGATCACGGTTAATTTTAAATCGGGCGCTTTATTGATCCAACCCTCGCCCTTGATCATTTTGGCAAGTTCGCCAACGGTCATACCGTGTAACACAGGAATTGGGTGCATGCCTACAAACGATTTAAATTGTGGCTCTAATATTGGTCCGTCAACGTAGGCAATATTTGGATTGGGTCTGTCGAGTACTAAAAATTCTATCCCCTGCTCTGCTGCGGCTTCCATCATGTAGTGCATAGAGCTTATATAGGTATAAAAGCGCACTCCCACATCTTGAATATCAAAAATAATGACATCAACATCGGCTAAAGCAGCTTGGCTTGGTTTTTTATTTTTACCGTAAATAGAAATAAGCGGAATACCGGTTTTGCTATCAACGGCATTTTTTACATGGGCGCCTGCATCGTGATCGCCGCGAAAGCCATGCTCAGGTGCAAAAATTTTAGTTATGTTTATGTTTTTAGTCAGTAGAGCATCTACTAAGTGAGTTTGCCCTACCGTTGATGTTTGATTAACTACGAGCCCTATACGTTTATTTTTTAACTGCGGTAAATATTTAGCATATTGCTGCGCACCTACCACAAGTGAGTTATTAGCTTCGTTGGCTTGTGCGCTGGAAATAAAAATAGCGCTAAAAATAAAAAATAACGTAATAAATAGGGTTTTAAACATACTGCAATATCCTTTTAAACAAGGCGTTTAAAATAACATAGGTAATATTAAAGAGCAGCTTTAGAAAAGGGTTAAGTGGGCTTGAGCAGATACAGCGCTTCTCACGCGAGCAAGCTCAGCGTCTACAACGGATGAATAAAACTCGGAGTTTAGATTTAAAGATTAGAGCTAGTTTTACTTGAAAATACCACCTCCCATTTTAAGCTTAAAGACCGTATTTAACCTTCTTAGAGCTAAACGCTTCTAGTTATTTAATTTCTTGGTCAATGAACCACTTAAAGATCTATTACACAAAGAGAAGTAAATGAGAAGACATAAGCCCGGGTTTATTAGTTTAACTTAGCTTTATTACTACCTCTAAAAGCGCAGCGCCTCTTAAACTCTTTGTGAATAAATCACTTATTTCTGGCGTTGCCAACAAATAAAATCTTATAAATTATATTTTTGAGGGGGAATAAAAGCTGTCGCTTCCCACGCGAGCAAGCTCAGCGTCTACAACGGATGAATAAACTCAGGGTGTGGATTTAAAGATTAGAGCTGGTTTTACTTGTAGGCGTGCAGCTTGCTGACGCGACGAGCGAAGCTCGTAAATAAAGTATCAGTTATATCGGTGGTAAGTGATTAGAAGCTAGCGCTTCTCACGCGAGCAAGCTCAGCGTCTACAACGAATGAATAAACTCGGAGTTTGGATTTAAATATTAGAGCTAGTTTTACTTGTAGGCGTGCAGCTTGCTGCCGCGACGAGCAAGCTCTGCGTCTACAACGGATGAATAAGCTCGGAGTTTGGATTTAAAGATTAGAGCTGTTTTTACTTGTAGGCGTGCAGCTTGCTGACGCGACGAGCAACGCTCGTAAATAAAGCATCAGTTGTATCGGTGATAAGTAATTAGAAGCTGGCGCTTCTCACGCGAGCAAGCTCTGCGTCTACAACGGATTATTAAACTCGATGAGTAAAGGTATGATTGCTTTTACTTGTAGGCGTGCAGCTTGCTGACGCGACGAGCAACGCTCGTAAATAAAGCATCAGTTGTATCGATGATAAGTAATTAGAAGCTGGCGCTTCTCACGCGAGCAAGCTCTGCGGCTACAGGAGTGGTAGTTTACATTTCACTTTATTTTAGGCACAAAAAAACCGACTTAATGTCGGCTTGTTTATGAAAGTGGTGGGCGCAGGACGTATCTTGTAAGAGTGAACCTCCGACTTCTTGGTTCTCAATCCTCCTAAACTCTACATTTCACTTTATTTTAGGCACAAAAAAACCGACTTAATGTCGGCTTATTTATGAAAGTGGTGGGCGCAGGAGGATTCGAACCTCCGACCGCTCGGTTCGTAGCCGAGTACTCTATCCAGCTGAGCTATGCACCCACTTTCATAGATTGCTTATTTAAACTCTAAGCAGAGCGTATAAATTCAGACATAAAAAAACCGATTTCCATCGGTTTATTTTTCTTACACTTAAAAGTGTATGAAAACATGAAAGTGGTGGGCGCAGGAGGATTCGAACCTCCGACCGCTCGGTTCGTAGCCGAGTACTCTATCCAGCTGAGCTATGCACCCACTTTCATTTTTACTATTACTTCTTTTTACTCTAAGTGAGAGTCTATAAAGTGGTGGGCACAGGACGTATCTTGTAAGAATGAACCTCCGACCGTTTGGCTTTAGCCAACACTTTACTTTTTTATACTCTAAGTATGAGTCTATAAAGTGGTGGGCGCAGGAGGATTCGAACCTCCGACCGCTCGGTTCGTAGCCGAGTACTCTATCCAGCTGAGCTATGCACCCACTTTATAGTTTACTTATTTTAACTCTAAGTAGAGCTTTTGCTTATTTAGACTCTAAGCAGAGTTATTAAAGTATGGTGGGCGCAGGAGGATTCGAACCTCCGACCGCTCGGTTCGTAGCCGAGTACTCTATCCAGCTGAGCTATGCACCCATACTTTAAAACTTTACAAAACACGCCATTAAAAGAAATGGTGGAGAGGGAGGGATTCGAACCCTCGATAGAGCTACAAACTCTATACTCCCTTAGCAGGGGAGCTCCTTCGGCCACTCGGACACCTCTCCGTCTTGTGGGGCGTATAATAAAGATTTCAGAAAATATGTCAAACACTTTTCTACCAAAAACGACTATATGGTTATAGATTGCACATATGCTTGGTTTAAAAGTGTAATTAGTTTGAAATTTAAGCGGGTTACGTATTTTTATTTGAAGGATTAACACCTAGCACAGGAACTAAGTCATCAGTTAACTGAGCCAAATACTGTTCTTGGTAACCTAATTGTTGAAATTCAGCAATACAAGCACGGTAGTAAGCATTTCTTTCTTGCTCTGATGTGCATTCTTCTGATAAATCATCTACTCGTTTGTCTTTCATACTATTATTCTAAGTCCTTTAAGAATCTATATTTAGCTGCTAAATACCAAGCAGTGTAAATTTCGTGCGTATTCTAGCTAAAACCTTTACATAAATACAACATATGTTTAAAAAACAATCATACTAAAAAGTTATAGCACTGTTAGTTTTAATATTAAAAACTGCCAATAACAATAAATTAGCGAAGCTGAATTGCACATTAACCAGCACTAATAACTACATTTAATTTTTAGTGTAGTACTTATTAATTAAAATACTAATGCAAAGCAAAAAAAACGCCGCTATTAAGCGGCGTTTATTAACTTACTTTGTTCTACCCAAAGCTTAGTCAGCTTGTGGACGCATATGCGGGAACAAAATAACGTCTTTAATTGTTGATGAGTCAGTAAACAACATTACTAAACGGTCAATACCAATACCTTCACCTGCAGTTGGCGGTAAGCCGTACTCAAGTGCGCGTATGTAGTCTTCATCGTAATGCATTGCTTCATCATCGCCTGCGTCTTTCTCTTCAACTTGGCGAGTAAAGCGCTCAGCTTGGTCTTGTGCATCGTTAAGCTCAGAGAAACCATTTGCAAGTTCACGACCGCCAACAAAAAATTCAAAACGGTCTGTAACAAATGCATTTTCGTCGTTACGGCGTGCAAGTGGAGAAACTTCCCACGGGTAGCCAGTAATAAACGTAGGTTGAATAAGCATGTGCTCTGCTGTTTCTTCAAATATTTCACACAAGAACTTACCTGGACCCCAAACACAATTTTCAGGAATTTTAACGTGTACTTGTTTAGCGTACGCTTTTAATTCGTCAAAGTGGTTTTCTGGGTCGTTAAATACCGCAGCATCAAACTCAGGGTTATATTTTAATATTGCATCGCTCATGCTTAAACGTGTAAACGGTTGGCCAAAGTCGTACTCAACTGAGTCAATTACTTCGCCGTTTTCGTCTTTAGTTGTATTAACTACAACTGCACTACCTAGTACGTTTTCTGCAACCGTACGTAGCATGTCTTCGGTGATGTTCATCAGGTCGATGTAATCAGCGTATGCTTGGTAAAATTCAATCATTGTGAATTCTGGATTGTGACGCGTAGATAACCCTTCGTTACGGAAGTTACGGTTAATTTCAAATACACGGTCAAAACCACCTACCACTAAGCGCTTTAAGTAAAGCTCAGGCGCTATACGTAAGTACATGTCGATATCAAGTGCATTATGGTGAGTTACAAACGGACGCGCAGATGCACCGCCAGGTATAACCTGTAGCATTGGTGTTTCTACTTCCATAAAGTCACGGTCTGCTAAAAAGCGACGAATGCCTTCAACTACTTGTGAACGAATGCGGAATGTTTCGCGCGTTGCTTCGTTAGTAATTAAATCAACATAACGTTGGCGGTACTTTGTTTCTTGATCTGATAAGCCATGGAATTTTTCTGGTAACGGACGAAGTGACTTAGTTAATAGTTGGTACTCAGTCATTTCTACGTATAAATCGCCTTTACCTGATTTATTTAATGCGCCTTTAACACCAATAATATCGCCAGTGTCTAGTTGACCATATTTTTCTTTAAGATCTTTTTGAACATCTTTAGATGCATACGCTTGTATGCGACCTTTCATGTCTTGAATTACAAAAAACGGTCCACGCTTTGCTAAAATACGGCCAGCGATAGACACAACTTCTTGCATCTCTACTAATTCTTCTTTGCTCTTATCACCAAACTGGGCTTGCAAATCAGCCGTGTAATGCTCACGACGGAATTGGTTTGGATGACCGTTGGCTGGGCAATTTTCGCGTATAGCGTCTAACTTGCCGCGACGCTCAGCGATTAACTTGTTTTCGTCTTGGATTTTATCAGTCATTTTTTAGCTCTTTATTAGCTTGGTGGTTATAGGCCAGATTTAAGGCTGGCTTCAATAAATTTATCTAAGTTACCGTCAAGTACCGATTGGGTATTGCGGTTTTCAACGCCTGTACGTAAATCTTTAATGCGTGCGTCATCAAGTACGTATGAACGAATTTGACTACCCCAACCAATATCAGATTTAGCATCTTCTTGCGTTTGTTTTTCAGCATTTTGCTGTTGTAGCTCAAGCTCAAATAATTTAGCTTTTAACTGCTTCATCGCTTGGGCTTTATTTTTATGCTGCGAACGCTCGTTTTGACACTGCACTACGGTATTTGTTGGTACGTGAGTGATACGAACCGCCGATTCGGTGGTGTTAACGTGCTGACCACCCGCGCCCGATGCACGGTAAACGTCTATACGCAGGTCTGACGGATTCATATCAATTTCAATATTATCGTCAACTTCTGGGTATACAAACGCAGAAGCAAATGAAGTATGACGACGACCACTAGAGTCAAATGGGCTTTTACGTACTAAGCGATGTACGCCAGTTTCTGTGCGTAACCAACCGTAAGCGTATTCGCCAACAAAGCGGACAGTTGCGCCTTTAATACCAGCAACATCACCGTCGGTCGCTTCAACTAGCTCAACTTTAAAGCCTTTAGCCTCGCCCCAACGTAAATACATACGAAGTAGAATATTACACCAGTCTTGGGCTTCAGTACCGCCAGAACCCGATTGTAAATCAAGGTACGCATCGTTTGAGTCATGAGGACCTGAAAACATACGACGAAACTCTAAACCTTCTAATTGCTCGTTTAGATCAGTTAATTCGCTTTGCGCTTCAACAAAGGTATCTTCGTCTTCAGCTTCTACAGCAAGCTCAAGTAAGCCTTCAACATCATCAGTACCGGCTACAAGATTGTCGATTGTTTCAACAACAGCTTCTAATGCTGACTTTTCACGGCCAAGCGCTTGTGCGCGTTCAGGCTCATTCCACACGGCTGAATCTTCAAGCTCGGCGTTAACTTCTTCTAAGCGTTCTTGTTTAAGAGCGTAGTCAAAGGTACCCCCGAAGCAATTCAGTACGTTCGCGAATTTCCTTGATTTGATTAATCACAGGATTCACTTCAAACATGTACATCACTCCAAAATGGCTAGGTAATTGCGCCCCTTTAAATGGGATTTTCGCAATAAATTATCGTCAAATGATAAAAACGCCCGATTTTAACAAAAAACCGCGCGCTTTATTAGCATTTTATGCATGATATTACATATTTTTTAGTGTACTTTTTCAAGCTCTCTAACTATTAATTGCAGCGTAAATTTACCTCTAAACTCATTTATATCGAGCTGGTACGCTACTTTTACAAACTTCGCCTCAGTATCTGGCCATTCTTTTACATCAATACCAAAAGCAATGGCGTCAACTAATCGACCAGATTGATGCTTTAACACGAGCTTTAAATGCTTTTCGCCTACTATGCGCTGCTGTATTACTTCAAAGGTATGCTCAAACACCGGCTCAGGAAATTGCTGACCCCACGGGCCCGATTGCTTTAATAGCTGGGCAAATTCCATCGTAAAGCAGTCGTTTGGCAGCTCACCGTCGGTAAATACAATACAGCGTTTACTTTCTTCACTCAGTTGCGCGCTAACTGCGGCATCAAACGCTTTTTTAAAGTCGTTAAAGTGTTGCTCGTTAATACTTAAGCCGGCTGCCATGGCATGGCCACCAAATTTATTAATCAAGTGTGGGTCGGCTGTATTAAGCCCTTCGAGTAAATCGCGCATGTGTAGCCCTTCAATAGAGCGGCACGAGCCTTTAATTTCACCGTTTTCGCCACCAGCGAATATAACGGTTGGGCGGTGGTATTTTTCTTTTAAGCGACCAGCCAAAATACCAATAACACCTTGATGCCAATCGTCTTGAAACAAACAAATAGCATCAGGAATGTTATCGTCGCTAAATGCGAGCCTATCAAGCACGGCTTGCGCCTCGGCTTGCATGCCTTGTTCTATTTCGCGCCTTGCAAAGTTTAAGCTATCGAGCTCGCCAGCTATACTACGCGCTTGGTTTATGTCGGTGCTAAGCAAGCACGCTATACCCAAACTCATGTCGTCTAATCGCCCTGCTGCATTTAAACGCGGCGCAAGTGAAAAGCCAAAGTCGCTTGCACTTAAGCGGGCAGCATTGCGGTTAGCCACTTCAATTAGCGCAGTAATACCAGGGCGTGTTTTACCACTGCGAATACGTGCTAAACCTTGGTGTACTAAGGTGCGGTTATTTGCATCAAGTGCCACTACATCAGCAACCGTACCAAGCGCTACAATGTCGAGTAAGTTAGCTAAATTAGGCGGCGGTTGCTGCTCAAAATAACCCAAATCTCGCATTACGCTTCTCAGCGCTATTAATAAGTAAAAAGCAACGCCAACGCCTGCAATAGATTTAGACGGAAAATCACATTCATGTCTGTTTGGATTTACGATTGCATCGGCATTTGGCAGCTGCTCACCTTGTAAGTGGTGATCTGTTACCAGCACTTTTATGCCAACCGCTTTTAAAATATCAATACCGGCAATACACGATATGCCGTTATCTACGGTGATCACTAAGTCAGGTTTTATTTGTACTATTTGCTCAGCAAGCGCGGGGCTTAAGCCATATCCTAAGCTAAACCTGTCAGGAATTAAGTAATCTAAATGCTTAAAGCCAAACATCTCAAGGCCTTGCATTAAAGTTGCAGTGCTTGTTGCGCCATCGGCATCAAAGTCGCCAACTATTAATATTTGGCTTTGCGCTTTTAATGCTTCAATTAATAAGTCGCTGGCTTTGTCGATGTCTTTAAACAATTTGAAGTCGTGAAGCGTAGCTACGCTGTTATTTAGCTCTTCGGCATTGAATACATTGCGGTTAGCATAAATTTGTTTAATTACAGGGTGTAAATTACTCGGCAGATGCGAGTCGTCAACGTTTTCACGCGCAATGATTAGTTTTTTCATGCAGGGTTTTAACTTATTGAGTCGTATTAAAAAGACAAAAAAAGGCCATTAAGGCCTTTTTAATAATAACTAAGCGTTTAATTACGACGCTTTGTTAGCTTCTAATGCTGCTTTTAGTGCTGCTGCTGGCTGGTAACCAGGGATCATTGTACCATCTTCTAAAATAATAGCGGGTGTGCCGCTAATACCAAAGCTTTGACCTAATTGGTAATGCTCTGCAACCGGTGCGCTACAGCCTGCAACTACTTTAGTGCTTGTGCCCGATTTAGCTTCTGTTAGTGCTTCTTGCTGATCGCGTGCACACCATACGTTCATTAAATCTGCGTAACCTGAACCTTGTAAGCCACCACGTGGAAACGCAAGGTACTTAACGGTAATACCCGCATCAAGTAAATCGTCTAACTCGCGGTGTAATTTACGACAGTAACCACAGCTAATGTCGGTAAATACAGTAATACTGTGTTTTTCGTTTGGCGCTTTGTACACAATCATCGATTCTTCGTATTCTTTAAGACCTTCAACACGCACGCCATTTAATGCTTGCTCTGTTAGGTTATTACGATTATTTAAATCAATTAACGTACCTTGCATTAAATATTGACCGTCTGGACTTGCGTAAAGCACGCCCTTATTAGTAATCAATTCTTTTAAACCCGTTACTGGACTTGGATTAATTTGCTTTACAGTTACACCAAGCTCGGCAAATTTAGTAATAATAGGATCATTAGCATCTGGTGTTACAGCAACGCCATTTGCAAATGCACTAATACTTGTGCACAACATGGCACCTGCTAACATTAATTTTTTCATAACTTCTCTCTATCCTAAAAATACTTAATATATTGACCGGCTTAATGATATTTACTTTCAAACTTACGCACGCGGATGATGCTCTGCATGTACCGACTTTAACCGTTCATTGGCAACATGGGTATAAATTTGCGTCGTTGATAAATCGCTATGGCCCAACATCATTTGTACCACACGTAAATCTGCCCCATGATTTAATAAGTGCGTAGCAAAAGCATGGCGCATAGTATGGGGCGATAATGGAGACTCAACTGCTGCCAAAATAGCATAGTGTTTAATTCTATGCCAAAAGGTTTGTCGCGTCATGCCTACTCCGCGTTTAGATGGGAACACAAAATCGGTGGCATGTTTTATCATTTGCGCACGCCCACCCTTTAAAAATTGCTCAAGCCAATACATGGCTTCTTCACCCAGTGGAACTAAGCGCTCTTTATTACCTTTACCTTTTACAAACACCACTGCTTGGCGCAAATTAATTTGCTCCATGCGCAGTCCAACAAGCTCACTTACACGCAAACCCGTTGCATAAAGTAGCTCTAGCATGGCTTTATCGCGCAGTCCCATCGCTTCTTCGGTATTAGGCGCATTTAATAATGCCTCAACTTCGGCCTCTGAGAGTGTTTTAGGTAACGACTGCCCTGCTTTTGGCTGAGAAATATTTAGCATGGGGGTGTCGCTAATTAGTTTTTCGCGCACAAAGTACTGATAAAAACGCTTAAGCGCACTAATACTACGTGCCGTACTGCGTGGTTTTAATCCTAAATCGACTCGGTGCGCTAAGTAACTTTCAACATCAAGCCCTGTTACCGTCATTAAATTTTCGCCCTTTAAAAATAGGCAAAACTTATCTAAATCACTGCGATAAGCACTTAATGTGTTTTCGCTTACGCCTTGTTCTAAGTACAGGCTATCTAAAAAGGTTTCTAGGTAGTCGCTATTACTGCTCATACTGCTGTTATTTTCAAAAGAATCGTCAGATAGCGTTGTCACATTATGCTCTCATGCTTTGCTAAGGTATCAATTAAAAATACCTTACGGTAAACTTGAGCCTATCATATCAGGCAATTACACAGTGATAAATACGATGCAAATTGGTTTATTTTTTGGTTCTACTACGTGCTACACCGAAATGGCAGCAGAAAAGATTCGCGACATTATTGGTGCCGATATAGTTACCCTGCACAATATTAAAGACGAGCCACTAAAAAATGCAGAGCAGTATGACTTTATCATCTTTGGTATTTCAACATGGGATTTTGGTGAAATACAAGAAGACTGGGAGTCAAAGTGGGACGACATAGCCGACGTAAACCTAAATGGTAAAACCATTGCTTTATTTGGCATGGGCGATCAACAAGGTTACGGGCAGTGGTTTCAAGATGCGCTAGGCATGCTACACGACGAAATAAATACGCAAACATTTACTCAACTTGGTTTTTGGCCAAACGACAGTAGTTACGAGTTTGAAGCTTCAAAAGCATTAACGCCTGATGGTAAACAGTTTGTAGGACTCGCGCTCGACGAAGACAGTCAATACGAGCTAAGCGACGACCGCATTGCAACATGGGTTGAACAGGTAATGACTGAATACGGCGAAACGCTTTAATTAATAAGCTAATAAATAAAAAGCAAAAAGCCCGCAACTAGTTTAGTTGCGGGCTTTTTAGTTAATATTAATTAAAAATTTACTTAAACGTCATCACGTTTGTTGTTTGTGGGTAATATCCATCAGCCATAACAATATACGGCACTAGATTACTTAACCATTTTTGCTGCACGCTTTCGCTATAGTTTAAGTAAAGCTTACCTTCGTGAATATAAAATGCTTCTGGGTCTATACCTACAGCGTTACCTTCATCAGCCATTGCATAAGCACACCAACCACCGTATTGCGGTGCATAACGTTTTGGGTTTTCTGCAAATGTCGTTTTGTTTTCTTCACTCGAAAAGTGCCAGTTGGCACCTAAATAACTAAACGTGTATTTGTCGCTGCCTTTAACGGCTTTATTTTGCGTAAAATAAGCAACGCTGTCGTACCCTTTAATAGCCGTGTTATTAAACCAACCCGTATTTACAGCATCATCCTTTGCATTTGCCCCACCGCTTATTAACAGTGCGCTAAGCATTATTAAAGCAACTATGTACTTAATCATCTTTTTTCCTTTATTATTTACTCAAAATTGAATGCCAATTAAATATAGCTGGCTTAGTGAGTAAGAAAGGCAAAGCGCAAAAATGATTTCAGTTAATACTTAATTATTTAACGTTTAGTAATTAAATAAGTAGTAAAGCTTACTCTACTTTTAGCCAATATTGGTTTCGGTAAAAAAAGCCAATGTAGCCGCGTACTTCGAGCTTTTTACCTTCATCTTGCGGGGTTAGTTGTAAAGTGTAGGTTTTACCATTTGTTGGATCGAGTATTTCACCGTCTCCCCAAACACCATCATCTTGTGCTTTTACACCCGTGATTATAGTCATTCCTAAAATAGGCTGATCTTTTAACTCATCATCACACTTACTGCATATATCATTTTGTTTTGAAGGGTTAAGAATGGTTTCAACTTTGCCGCTTAATACACCGTTGGTTTGGGTAATACGTACATACGACTTAGCTTGGTTTGTATCCTCATCAATCGTTTTCCAAAGCCCTACAGGCGTAATAGCAGCAAACACACCTTGGCTTGCAAAAATGGTGGCTGCTAACGTGCTAAGTAATGCTAATTTATTTAACTTTTTCATTGTGTTGCCTTTTAAATTAAGTGGCCAATGGTTAAATCATATCAGGTGATTTATAAACACACTATTAAAGCGCTGTACATAAAATAAAAAACTAAAAGCAAAAAACCTAAACTAATAATCATTAGTTTAGGTTTAAGGGGCAGTAGCATAAAAAAAAGTTACGTATTACCTCACTTTAAAAACAACATCCCCTATTTTTAGATTTGAATATTCAGGCTCAACTAAAGATAATTCGTTATTATCAATCATGCTTTTAAGGTATCTAATCTCTTCAGGATTTTCGACATTCATATACCTTGAGCGCCACTTACCCATGTCGAATAACCAGAAATATGCGGATATATTTTCATTACTTTCGTCAATCACTATAAAATCGAGTTCATCATCTTTGTTTAAATCCATGCCAATGAAATAGTAAGTATGTTCTTTTAAAGAGTTACGATCGTAAAAATGTTGTTCAGAAAATACTGCCTCTATTAAACCTTGAGGTATTAGCGCTTGTGATGGCCAAAATACACTGCGCTCAATAAAATCATCGACTGTGTGTTCAAGCGTTAAAGCAAACTCATTATTTACATACATCCTATCGATGATAGCGTATTGCTCTGGGTGACTCGTTTCAATTTTCTGTTTTAATAACTGCATAGCTAAATAACCTTGGCGACCTAAGCTGTGCTCAAAATAGTAATAGTCAAACTTTTCTATTGTTACTTTATCTGCATCTAAACGCGCTATTTGGCTGTTTGTAGATAAACTTTGAAAATTTAACAAAGGGGAGTTAACAGCAAGCATACTTACGAGCACCACCCACCCCATCACAATATTTATTTTGCTAAGCGGCTCTAGCCAATTGTCTCGCTTTGTTATAATTCCAACAAGATAACTAAACGAAAAACACGCCAATAAAAACCAAATCAAAATGCCCCAACAACGATCTACTGTTAGCCCATGCTGCTCTACCCGTAAGTAAATTCCATAGGCAGAAATAACACTATAAACGGGAAGTAACGCAACGCTTATAAAAACGAGTCGGTGCAAGAGCATGTGATAAGGGCGAACTGATGAGTCATCTTTATAAACAGTGTTAACAAAAAACAACGTGAGCACCTGCAGCCACATTACTAATAAACTGCCACTTCCGGTCTCCCATAATTTATTGAGCCCGGTAAAAGGAAGTGTTGCTAAAAAACCGAGAGAAATAACTGATAAAACAGGCAATAAAAACTTAATTAAAGTTTGTAGTAAAAAAGCGATATTATCTTCAATGTTCAAAAGCTTTCTAAATATGACACTCGCAAAGGCAAATGCGAGCGTTAAGGTTGGGATCCAAAACCATTCATTTCTTAGTAGCTCAGAGAAAAATTCTATATCTAAAATATCAAATAAAGCCGCACCTAAATTTAGAATTCCCCAAAAAATAAGTACAAACAGCCAGCATTCTCCAAATATTATAAAATTACGCCAAGAGAGCTTAAATAAACGACTGTAACTAACATTTTCTGAGCTACCAAATTGTTGTATGTACATAAGGCCTTTAAAGCCAGCTATTAAACTAGTAAAAATAAAAACTGACATTAAAGTGTTATTACTTACGTACTCTTGAGGCTCTTGCTGAAAGCCAACATACGCCCCCAATAAAGATAACAACAAGGAAAAAGGAAGGATTAAAAGCAACGACGTTTTTATATTATTTTTATTAACGGTCATTAGCATTAATAAAGGAAAGCTCATAGAAAATGTAATAAGTGAGACTAACCATGTAGGGCTTGTTGCTGGCCACACATTATTTTCTATACTGCTATACAAAAGGGTAAGAGCAATAGCCTGTAGTACGGCAAGTATAATTATAAAAGATTTTGGTAACTGACTATCCATATCTGTTCTCAACAATAGGTTTTAGTCAGTTTGCGTTATTCGTTCCTATTTTACAATTGCTTCACATTTTCAAATAAAATGCTTTGCATAGGGCTATATAATCAGCAGTGTAGGTATTATCTAAGTTTCTAATACACAGGATTGATGATTCTATATCGCTTTTTACGTAGCTAAATGTCATTAAACTGCGGCTAATATCTTTGTTGGGCGTGGCTTTTACTTGGCAATGAGTATTTAAATAAAGCCCATTTTGAGTAGCAAGCTCAATAAATAATGCGCCTTCAACGCTTGGGAGTATTAAGCTAAAGCGGGAACCACTATGGCTTAAATGTTTAAACGCATTAATTAACTCTTCAAAACTTAGGCCGTCGGTATGGCGTGCGGTATTACGCGCAACATTATCGCCTTTTAAACTGTGATTAAAATACGGTGGATTAGAGATAACCACGTCAAATTTAACTTCACTACTAAAGCTTTGAATAGTTTGGTGCGTAATACTTATAGTTGGCCACGGGCTATTAGCTACATTTTGTAATGCTTGGGTATAGGCGCTTTCGTCAATTTCTACCGCAGTTATATCAAGCTCATTACTGCGCTGCTTACACATTAGTGCTAACAAGCCAGTGCCGGTGCCTATATCAAGTAATGACTTTGCACCGCTTAAATTAGCCCATGCGCCTAGCAAAATGCCATCGGTAGAAACTTTCATTGCACAGTGGTCGTGTTCAACTTTAAATTGTTTAAATACAAAACCAGACATTTTTTCACCTTTTCATTCACCAAGCGCAGCATAGCGCGTATAATCAGGGTAATTGTCCCTTATTTTAGACACTCTATGCAATTTTCTGAATTTGATCTTGATAACAAGCTACTCGATGCCATTAATAAAATGGGCTACGAGACGCCAACCAGCATTCAACAACAAGCTATTCCTGAAGCACTACAGGGGCGCGATATTTTAGCATCTGCGCCTACTGGTACAGGTAAAACAGCGGCATTTTTAATTCCGGCTATTCAGTACTTACTGGATTTCCCACGTCGTGACCCTGGTTTTGCGCGCGTACTCGTTATGACCCCGACTCGTGAGCTGGCTTATCAAATTCATGAACAATGTGAACTGCTAGCTAAACGCACACACCTAAAAATTGGTGTAGTAACAGGCGGTATTAACTACGGCACGCATAAAGAAATTTTTGAAAAAAATAACGATATTTTAATCGCCACACCAGGTCGATTAATGGAATACCTAGAAACCGAAAACTTTCATGCTGAACACGTAGAAATGCTTATTATTGATGAAGCAGATCGCATGTTAGATATGGGTTTCAAAAAAGAAATGAGCCGTATTTGTGACGAAGCTAAAAATCGTCGCCAATGTTTTTTATTCTCAGCAACACTTGAAGGTGACAGCGTAGAAAGGTTTGCTGAAAAAACATTAAACGACCCAGCTCTATTAGAAGCCGAATCGTCACGTAAAGAAAAAGCAAAAATTCACCAATGGGTACATTTAGCCGACGATTATCATCACAAACTTGAATTATTAGTTAATACGCTAAAAAACCCTGACGTAACTAAAGCGATTGTGTTTGTTAAAACTCGCGAACGCTTAGAAACATTGATTGGCGAACTTACAACTAATGATGTAAAAGCAGCGTGGTTACGCGGCGAAATGCCACAAGACAAACGTATGAAAGCCATGGAAAACTTCCATAGTGGCAAAACAAGCATATTAGTTGCTACCGACGTAGCTGCACGTGGTATTGATGTATCTGACATCAGCCACGTTATTAACTTTGATATGCCGCGTACTGCCGACGTATATGTACACCGTATTGGTCGTACTGGCCGTGCTGGTAAAAAAGGGATAGCAATATCGCTAGTTGAAGCACACGATATTGGTATTTTATATAAAGTAGAGCGCTACGTTGAACAAAAATTAAAACGCCGTGTAATTAGAGGTGTTGAGCCACAGCATAAAGAAGCTAAGCCACCAGCTAAAAAGCGTAAAGATCCAGTAAAAATGAAAGCCAAGAAAAAGGCTAAGGTTAAAAAGAAAAAGTAACCTAAAACATTTTTATACTAAGCCGACTTTTGTCGGCTTTTTAATGCAAGCCTTGCAGGCTCTGCTGTTTGTACCTGTTACATATGTAACCCAAGCATGTAACTCATACTCATTTAAATGTAATTTTTGCCCACCTGAATTCCCACTTAATAAAATTCCCTTATATTTCATAGCGTTAATATTGGCACCGAAATTGTAACTACAAAGATAACCTAGCCGATGGAATTTCCATATTGTGGCTGCACTATTCACCGTAATGTAAGGATTAAGTTATGAACCGCTTCAAGTTAACTATCGCTTTAGTATCATTTTGTTGTTTATTTTTATTAGCTTGCGCTACAAATGTAAGTGCAGCAACCAACATGGCCGTAGTAAGCAGTGTAGCCACTCAACCTAACTTACAACAAGCTATCACCAACACCCTACGAACTAATCCTAACTTAGCGTTAAGTGATATTCGTGTGCAGGTAAAAAATGGTGAAGTAGATTTATACGGTGAAGCACAAACTGGTTTTCAGCGCGCACTAGCTCAAAAGTTTTTAGAAAATATGGATGGGGTTAAAATCATTCGCAATAAAATTAGCGTTATTTAATACGCACCACATAAACTTATTTGTATAACTAATTCATAAGCGCGGCTTGTTACTCCAACACAAGCTGCGCTTTTTTATGTTTATTTTTTGTAGTTATTTCAATTTATCTAGTTGTTGAATAACATCACTTAATTTAAAACTACTTTTTTGTGAATTAAAACTTTCAACAAAAACTTCTTTAAAACTGCTTACCGTAGAATCTTCATTTAGCTCAAAAGGAAAACCCTTAAGTTCCTTTGTTTTTGGGTTAAACTTATAAACAAAATTGTCACCACTTAAACCCGCTGAAAAAACGTAATGATGATTATCAACCCATCCTGCCGCGCCATGAAATAGAGCAATATTTATTTTATCGTTTTGAGTATGTACGCCGACTTTAACTACATTATTTTTATTGAATGCGGCTTTTGTTATCTCTTTACTGGGGATAAACCAAAACCCTTTTGTATTACCCACAAACACAGCTAAATATTCATTATCAGGTGACCAAGTGATAACGTTACTTTCATAACTTTTTCTAGGGCATAAAATATCATCTGAGCTGCAAAACTCTCGTAACTTCTCTTTTTCAATATATGCCGCTTTATTTGGTAAGATTAATGTAGAGGTAAGGTTTTTGTTTTTATCGAGAAAAAGTATTTCAGCGATATTGTTATCTATATTTAATTTATAACTCACATCATATTTAGCATTATATTCGTTACCTACTGAAATAAAGCTAATAACTAGGCTTGAAAATAAAATTATTTTTGTAAACCATTTAATCTTTAACTTCATTTGTTTGTAACCCTAATATCTAAAAAAATACACCTTGTATAACCAATAATTGCATAATAAATAGATAAAAGGGAAACTTACCTTATAAAAAATACGTTACAAAATCTGCTGGAGAAAATAATTAATGAATAAAGAAAAGTGACTTGAACTAATTAAAAAGCGCATTTTTACTCTGTAAAAATGCGCTGTTGGTAAGTAACTATTTCCCAATGCTTTTGCCTAATGAGCTTTAACTAAATTACTCACTTTGGCTAGAGTCAGCATCGTCGCTACTGTCTTTATTTGATGACTGCTGGCTTATTTTATCGCTAATCATGGCATCGAGTTTTTCGCCCCCTTTAATGCCAAAGTCGAGCGTACGAATTGGGAATGGAATGCTAATATCAGCTTCATCTAGTGCTTGCTTAACGGCAACTATACCTTTATGGCGTACCGTCATAAAGTCAGGCTCGCCTGGGTATTTAATCCAAAACCATACCAGTAAGTTAATGCTGCTGTCACCAAAACTCTCAGCGTATACTGCGGTTTCGTCTTTGCGTATTACAAAGTCAAATTCGTTAATTTTTTCGACTATAACGTCTTTTGCTTTTTCTATGTCATCGCCGTACGAAATACCTACAGGTACTTCTATACGTCTAATACCTAGCGTGGTGTAATTTTTTAGTACATTTCTAAATAAGACTTTGTTTGGTACAAGTATTAGTTGCCCGTAAAAGCTCTCTATTAGCGTGTTACGTAGGTTTATAGAATGTATCGAACCAAACACATCATCGGTTTCTATTACATCACCTGTTTTAAATGGCTTACGTACACCCATTGCTATACCAGCAATTAGATTTTCGGTCATGTCTTGAAACGCAAAACCAATGGCTAAACCCACAATACCCGCACCAGCAAGTAGCGAAGTAACGGTGCCTTTTAAGCCAACAAAATCGAGCGCTATAAATAAACCTATGCACAACACAATAACTTTAAAAATTGACGCCATTAAGTCGGCAATTTGTTTTGAGTCGAGTGAGCGGCGTAATACGTTTTTCATCAGCTTGCCAGCAAAGCGTGCCAATATTGAAAACACAATTGCGATCAGTATCGCAACTATAAAATTAGGGATATGACTTATTACAACATCAAACCACCCTCCGAGCTTTTCTTCTATTAGTTTTTCGGCTTCGTCAATTGACGGAATGCTGATCATTTTATTTGCACCTATTTAATTAGTGTTCTCATTAATATTAGATGAGATTGCAAATATAACGCCAACATCAAAAAAGCCATGCAATGCATGGCTTTTAAGTTTTTTATTTAAGCTTATAAACCTAATTTTGTTCGTCGCGCATAAATATCGGCTCAAGCTCTTTAACTGTTGCCTCTGGGCTAAAGTAATAACCTGCTACCGTAAACTCTTTAAGTTGGCTTAACTGCGTTACTTTATTTTCGATAATGTAGCGCGCCATCATGCCGCGTGCTTTTTTAGCGTAAAAGCTAATTACTTTGTATTGACCGTTTTTACAGTCTTTAAAGTGTGGGGTAATAATTTGTGCATTAAGCGCTTTTTTATCTACCGCTTTAAAGTATTCGTTTGAAGCAAGGTTAACTAAATATTGTGCATCTTGTGCTTTTAATACGTCGTTTAATTTATTCGCTATTACGCTGCCCCAAAACTCGTATAAGTTTTTGCCACGTGAATTTTCAAGCTTGGTGCCCATTTCAAGACGGTAAGCTTGCATTAAATCAAGTGGTTTTAATAAGCCGTATAAACCCGAAAGGATACGTAAATGGTTTTGTGCGTAATCAAGCTCGCTAGCTTTAAGCGTACTTGCATCTAAACCGCCATATACATCACCATTAAAGGCAAGTGCGGCTTGTTTAGCATTACTTTGTGTAAACGGCTGTGCCCACTCACTAAAGCGTGCTGCGTTAAGCCCAGATAGCTTGTCGCTAATTTTCATTAAACTGCCAATTTGCGCTGGTGTTAGTTCACGGCATACTTTCATGAGCTCTTCGCTGTGCTCTAGTAATTCAGGCTGAGTGAACTTGTCTGTTGCGGGTGGCGTTTCGTAATCAAGATTTTTTGCAGGTGAAATAACAGTGATCATAGTTAGCTATTGACTTGTAATTTATTTAGTGTCAATTTCAACATTAAATGAAACGAAAAGCACGTTTTGTTTAAATAAATCCTCTCTTAATAACCCATGCATTGCCGTTTTTTTATTGATCAGGACATAAGACCTATCAAGCATTGTCACACTGTTGCAGTATGGATTGTATATATTAAGAGTGATTAGATTTTTCTTTTAACTTGCTTGGAATGAGGAAAGCAAATGACTTCAGCTCTACAAAGGCTAAAACAACATTCATCTATCGTAGCCGACACTGGTGATATTGAAGCTATTAAAAAGCATCAACCAGAAGATGCAACTACAAACCCGTCGCTTTTATTAAAAGCGAGCGAGATTGAAGCATATAAGCCTTACCTAGATAAAGCTTGGAGCTACGCAAAAGAAACCGAGCAAGAGCCTGCTAAACAACTTGAACTAGCATGTGATTACTTTGCCGTATTACTAGGTAAAGAAATTAGCGCTATTGTACCTGGTTATATTTCTACTGAAGTAGATGCACGCCTTTCGTTTAATACGCAAGCTACGATTGATAAAGCACATACCCTACTTAGCCTTTACGAAAAAGAAGGTGTAAGCAAAGACAAAATTTTAATTAAAGTAGCGTCTACATGGGAAGGTATTAAAGCCGCTGAGCAGCTAGAAAAAGAAGGGACTAAATGTAACCTTACTTTATTATTTAGCGATGCCCAAGCTCGCGCGTGTGCCGATGCAAACGTATTTCTAATTTCGCCATTTGTTGGCCGTATTTTAGATTGGCACGTTGCTAACGGTATGGAAAAACCAACCGATCCGCTACAAGATCCAGGTGTTCAGTCTGTACGCAGCATTTTTGAATTTTACAAACGCCATGACTACAAAACAGTTGTGATGGGTGCAAGTTTCCGTAATACAGGCGAAATTATTGCACTTACAGGTTGTGACAAGCTAACTATTAGCCCTAATCTTTTAGAAGATTTAGGTAACCTTGAAGGCGCACAAGAATATTTGCTTGAAAGCGATGTTCCACAAGAGCCAAAACCAGAGCCATTAACAGAAGCACAGTTCCGTTGGTTACATAACCAAGATGCTATGGCTACTGAAAAACTAGCTGAAGGTATTCGCTCTTTTGCTGATGCACAAGAACAACTAGAGGCGCGCTTTAAAGCAATGTAATTTGCTATAATCGTGTTTTAAAAACGTCGCAATAGCGGCGTTTTTTTATGCCTAAAATACGCTACCCCTCTATATAATCTTCATATCGACTTCATATAATCCTCTTATAAACCTTCATCAATTAATCACACTTATGTAACATAACTGTCACTTTTTTATTCTATTTTAACTAGGCCTGTGGTATAGGTATTCTTGAGGTCAATAAAATCAATAGGAGAAGTTCATGGATAGCCTAAACGATATATTAGAGATATTAGAAGGACCAGATACAACAAGGAAAACCTCTCAGAAAAATAAAAAAAGAAAATGGCGCGAAATAGAAGCAATAAAAGACAAACAGCGCCTACGTAAAGAACTACAAGAACTAGACTACTTTACAGACAGTATTGCAATTGAAGAGCTCGATTTTTAATTCAATACGCCCCAACTAAACAAAAAGGCTTCCGATATATGGAAGCCTTTTTTAATGCGCTGAAAATAGCTGCATGAGATAAATTTATTATTCGGAGCCCAGGTTATTTACACCTGCCAGTTAATCGGTTTTTCATCTTGGCCTTGTAATAGCTCATTCGTTTTTGAAAAATGCTGACAGCCAAAAAAGCCTCTATGCGCCGAAAGCGGTGATGGGTGCGGCCCTTTTAAAACATAATGGCGAGCGCTATCTATGCCTTTACCTTTTTTTTGTGCATGTGCACCCCATAAAATAAATACCACACCTTCGCAGTGTTTATTAATATGCGCTATTACATTATCGGTAAATTGCTCCCACCCTAAATGCTTATGAGAATGCGCTTGCCCTTGCTCAACGGTCAATACTGTATTGAGTAAAAACACGCCCTGATCTGCCCAGCTTTGCAGGTACCCATGTTCAGGAACAGCAAAACTGCTGATATCGGTAGCTAACTCTTTGTACATATTTTTAAGCGACGGCGGCAGCTTTTTTACATCAGGCAATACCGAAAAACACAAGCCATGCGCTTGCCCTTCTCCGTGGTATGGGTCTTGTCCTAAAATTACAACGCGGATGTCATTTAGTGCTGTGGCATCAAAAGCACTAAATACTTGAGGTTCAGGCGGATAAACAGCAACACCTTCATTGCGGCGATTAGCCACATACTCTAACGTTTCCTGCATGTAAGGTTGCTGTAATTCACTTTCTAAAAATGTAGCCCAATCGCTCATTGTGTACTCTTAATCTGTTTACGTGATGCATCTATTTTATCACACATATCCGCGAGTCCATCTAGCATGCGCGGAGTAAAACGATGTAATAAATCGGCATTTACGCTAATAAATTGATCATTTTTAACAGCGGGCACTTCTGGCCACTTTTGCCAATTAACAACCGGCTGTGGTGTTTTTGATTTTTCATCAGGGATAATAATAACTTGTGGCTTAGTAACAATGACATTTTCGATACTAATTTGCGGGTAATCTGTAACGCTCTGTGCAAATACATTACTTACATGGCATGTTTCAATCAGTTGGCTTATCCATGTATTTTTGCTTACTGTCATCATGGGCTCAGCCCATAACTGATAAAACCCGGTAATATTTTTTTTATCTTGCTGGCTTTTAACAATACTATTTAGCTTATGTTTAAATGCATTTGCCGCTTGCTGGCTTTGCTCAATATTCCCTGTAAACTCACCAAAAGTCAGTAACTCCTCGGCTACACCAGCGATTGTGGTGGGATTACTCAAATATACTTTTATGCCCAGACGCTCTATTTGGGCTAAATCTTCGCTTTGATTTCCGCTTTTCCACGCAATGACTAAATCAGGTTTAAGCGCTAATACTTTTTCAAGCGAGATACCGTAATAACCCCCTATGCGCTCAATACTTTGGGCCTCAGCAGGGTAGTCGGCGTAATCAACCGTGCCCACAATATTATCGCCCGCCCCTATGGCAAATAGGTTTTCGACTATATGTGGTGCAAGCGCGATTATTCGCAGTTTTTTAGAATCATTATCCTGCTCTGCAAGTGCACTGCCTGATACACTAAAAAGCAGCAGCCCAATAAAAAACGCTTTAAGCATTAGTAATCAAACCCTTCTAGCGCTTTTATGCCTGAGTCGAATGCGTGTTTTACATTACGCACTTCGCTTACAGTGTCGGCAAGGTCGGTTAAAGTACGATGCGCTGCACGCCCTGTAATAATAACTGACTGCATTGGTGGGCGGTTATTAAGCGCTGTTACCACTTCATCTAAATCAACGTAGCCGTAGGTCACCATATACGTAAGCTCATCGAGTAATACTAAATCAATACTGCTATCTGCAAGCATGCGTTTTGACTCTTGCCATGTTGCTTGGGCGGCTGCGGTATCGGCTTCTTTATTTTGCGTATCCCAGGTAAAACCGGTGTTCATTACAACAAACTCAACGCCTGCACCTTGTAATAAATTACGCTCGCCACATTCCCATGTACCTTTAATATATTGGCAAACAGCTGCTTTTTTACCATGCCCTACGCAGCGTGCTACAACGCCAAAGCCCGAGGTTGATTTACCTTTACCGTTACCGGTAATTACCTGAAAAATACCTTTTACATCTTGTGCTGCAGCAACACGCGCATCCACTTGATCTTTTACTTTTTGTTGGCGCTGCTTGTGCTTATCGTTGTTTTGTTCAGTCATTATTGTGCCCTTCATAAATCGAGATAATTTGCTGTATGTTTAAATGCGTTTCGCACATGGTTGCTAATCGTTCTAACTGCTGCTCGCGGTGAGCGGCAATACTAATTGGGTTAATTGAGGCGCTTGGTTTTACCCATTTTAAAATTTGCGATGTCGCATCGGCTTCATCAAATAAGCCATGTAAATAAGTGCCCGCAATGGCGTTATCATCGCTAATAAAGCCATCGAACATAAAACCATGTGGGTGGTTTTCATCAAAGGTTAAAAATGGCTTATTAAGCGCTGCACCTTGGCTAATCCCTGCATGTATTTCGTAACCACTACAGAGTGTTGATTGATTATTTAAAAGTAGTGTAGCGGTTATTTTAGTTAATACTTTTTGTGCTGTCAGCGTGGTTTCAAAATCGCACAGGGCAAGTCCATTTACTTGCTTTAATGACGACTCAATACCATCGGGATCGTTGATTGTATTGCCCAGCATTTGCATGCCGCCACAAATACCAAGTACTTTACCACCATAGCGTAAGTGGCGTTTAATTTGTAAATCCCAGCCTTCATTTTTCAAAAAGTTTAAATCACCCAGCACATTTTTACTGCCTGGGAGAATTATCAGATCAACGTCTGGGATCGTTTGGGTATGGCGCACATAATTTATATTAATGTTTGGGTGCAAACGCAGTGCATCAAAATCGGTGTGGTTACTAATGTGGGGAACAAGTAGCACTGCAATATTAATTGTGGCGTTGGTTACATTATTATCAATTGCGACGGCGTCTTCGGCATCAAGCGCAAGATCGTGCAAATAAGGTAATACGCCAAGTACGGGTTTGTTTGTGTATTCTTCAAGCCAATCAAGCCCGCCTTGCAGCAAACCTATATCGCCTCTAAAGCGGTTTATAACAAAGCCTTTTACGCGCGCCTGTTCTGACTCGCTTAACAACGCAAGCGTACCTACCAAATGTGCAAACACACCACCTTTATCAATATCGGCAATAATAATGACAGGGCAATCTACCTCTTCGGCGTAACCCATATTGGCAATATCGTTTTCACGCAGGTTTATTTCAGCAGGGCTCCCCGCTCCTTCAACAAGGAGTAATTCAAAGCGTTTAGCTAAGCGGTTATGTGAGGTAATTACTGCATCCATCGCTACTTTTTTATAGTCGTGATATTTGCCAGCTTCCATATTACTAATGGCTTTTCCGTGAATAATCACTTGTGCGCCCGTGTCGCTATTAGGCTTAAGTAATATAGGGTTAAAATCTATTTCGGGCTCTACTTTAGCTGCTATTGCTTGCAAAGCTTGCGCACGACCAATTTCGCCGCCATCTTTTGTTACTGCGCTATTAAGTGCCATATTTTGTGGTTTAAAAGGCGCAACCTTTACCCCTCGCTTAGCAAATACCCTGCAAAGGGCTGCAACTAAAGTGCTTTTACCTGCGTCGGAAGTAGTGCCTTGCACCATTAAGGTTTTCATGGAATTACACCCTTCGCTTTCTAAAAAACAATAAACTTAAAAAGAACACACTACCAATAGCAGCAGTAATAACGCCTACGGGCAATTCTTGGTTTTTTAGCAAGGAGCGCGAAAGTACATCAACCCACACCATAAATGTACCGCCCACTAAGCTGGTTACCAGTAAGCCAGCGATGGTGCCTTGGGATATAAAAAAGCGCACAATGTGCGGTACCATTAATCCTACAAACCCAATACCACCACACATAGCCACCAGCACAGCGGTAATTAATGAGCTCAAAACCAGCATAAGTATTCTAAAGCGCTGGACCCTCACACCTAATGTAATTGCGCTTTCATCGCCCAGCAACATAGCATTGAGCTGCCTTCTAAAGCTCAGCATTACAAATGTACATAATGTAATTACCAACAAAGGCAACCAAAGCGTTGCCCACTGCGCACGAGCAAAGCTGCCCAGTGTCCAAAATAAAATAGCGGCTACCGCCTGAGGGTCGCTCCAATAAAGCAACAAGCTGGTAAATGCACTAAATAAAAACGACAGAGCAACGCCAGCTAATAACATTGATTCTACCTGTGCACTTTGCTGCCTACCTGCAATAAGTATTAATAAACTCATAGCGAGTAAGCTACCTAATAACGCTGCTGCAGACAGCATAAAGCCTGCGCTAATGCCTGCTAATGCCATAAGTAACACTACCCCAAATGAGGCACCCGACGATATACCAAATAAGTAAGGATCGGCTAAAGGGTTACGCGTTACCGTTTGTAAAATAAGCCCCGCAATGGCTAAACCAGAGCCAGCTAAAAAGGCGAGTAATGTGCGTGGCATTCTTAGCTCGTAAACAATACGTGCTTTAAAAGAGGCATCATTTGAAAATAAAAAACTATTAAGTACGTCTTGAAGTGAGGTCTCTGCTGCGCCAAAACTAAGTGCTGCAAATAAGCTAAATAAAGCAGCTGCAGCACTTATAAAAAGCGCAAATGAGTGGCGATTATTAACTGCGCTCATATTATTTGTAACCATAAAAGTAAGTGATATGAGGGATGCTATTTCCCGACTTCGATATTTGCGGGTGGTCATTTACTTGGGCGCAGACACCAAAAACGTCGCCTAACATGTTTTCGGTTAATACCTCACTTGGCGTACCTGTATTTGTAATTTCACCGTTTTTAATAACCACTAGTTCATCGCACATTGCCGAGGCTAAGTTTAAATCATGAAACGATGCAAATACCGTTACACCCAACGATTTAGCAAGCTCCATAACCTGTATTTGGTATTTAACATCTAAATGGCTAGTTGGCTCATCCATTATTAACAGTTGAGGTTGCTGGACTATGGCGCGGGCTATCAAGGCACGTTGCTTTTCACCGCCTGAGAGCGACTCAAAGCTTTGATCACTATGATCTTCCAACCCGACTGTATTGATTGCTTGAATGATTTTTTGTTTATCAATGTTAGTTATTGAGCTAAATAACGATTTATGAGGCGTTAGCCCAAGCGCAATAACATCAAATACGCTTAAGTTAAATTGCGACGGAGTTTCTTGTAAAACAACCGCTACTTTTTTTGCGTACTCATCGCTTTTTAGCTGCCAAATGTCGGTGTTGTTAAACTCTACAACGCCATTACTTGGTTTATTAAAACGATATAAACAACGCAATAAGCTCGATTTACCTGCGCCATTAGGTCCAATTAAACCAACAAATTTACCTGTGGTTATTTTAAGGTTTATTTCTTTGAGGATCGTTTTATTGCCAATATCCCACGATACGTTTTTAACGTTTAGTAATGGTTTATTTAATGGTGTTTGAGTGTGCAATAGTCAGTCCTAGGCTAGGGTCTGTTGATCTTTCAAGGTTAAATTTGCAACAGTCTGTTTGGTATTTAGGCAAGGCAGAGCCTATGTAGTGTGGTTATTCCCCATAAATGGGCGATAACGTAGCATTAATGCCAAACAGGCGCTGCCCAAAGGGTTCTTCCTAGGGGCTATTTACTCTTTGTTGCTCGGTTTTTACTTAGCCCACTAGGTTACAAACCTCGCGCCGCGATTAAATAGCCCCTAGTTTGAACAAATTTTAATCCGCAAAGATCAGCAGACCCTAGGTTAAACTCACTAAAAATGCGATAAAAATACTAATGCACTACAAGAAAAAATGAGTAAACCCGCTCGTTAAAAGAATTCATACCAATTGCATTAAATTAGTGATTTATTATAGCGACAAATAAATAGCTTAATAACAAGGTGGAAATTATGACATATAGTTGTTCTATATGAATAATTTTTAACGAAGTTAGTAAGTTATTTAATTCGCTAGAAAGATCATGTTTTTAATAAAATTGGTATTATACCATTTGTATCTGACTTACAGCTCAGCTGCTTACAGTTGCGGGAACAGTCGAGGACTCGCACCTCATTCCAAATGAAGCTCTATTATGGGCGGCTAAGTAAATAATTTAAAGCAAAAAAAAACCGCACCCAAAAGAGCGCGGTTAAAAAGGGAGTGTTTTAACTAATCGTTAAAACTTGTATTCCATACCTAAGCCTACGTAGTCTTGGTCAACGTTGTTGTTCATGTCGAAGCTTGAATAAAAACCAAATACTTTAATATTTTTATTTAATTTGTGATCAAGACCAACTGAAATTGCTGACTTATCGTCGCTGTCGTCAAAGTCCATATCTTGGTATTGCACTTTAAATGTGTTGTTACCCATGCTGTAAGCAGCATTTAGCAAGTAACCATCCGCTTCTGCGCTGCCATCTACTGCTTCTTGTGTTTGGTACATTGCGCCCAATTTAAAGTTTTCGATTTTACCTTGGATTGATGCACGCACTACGTCGTAGCCATTTACTTCACTATCGGCTGCGATAGAGGCATATACTGCGCTCTTTTTAAGTGCCACGTCACCGTATGTCACCGCCATTGAATAACCGTTATCAGCGTCTACATCATCTTCAGCTACAAAAGTAGCAAGTACCTTAAAGCCTTCGTATGAGTTTGATGAATAACTAACTGTATTTCCTAAGCGGTTTTCACCTTTAAATACATTTTTAATGTCGCCTTCAAGGTCGTTAAATAAATCTAACTTACCTTGAGATTGCTTAAGCGCAGTATCGTTACGACCAATTACAACCTGACCAAACGCACCTTTTAAACCAACATATTGGTTACGCGCAGAAATATTGTCGTCGTTATCGCCTTTTGAATCAGCATCAGACACATCAACTTGAAACTCAAACTTATATACCGCTTCTAAACTATCATTTATTTTTTCAGAACCTTTAACACCAAGACGAGATGCATTACTTTTTATCTCAGTAAAAGACCCTTCGCCATCATCAGATGATTGCACTGTTACATTCGCTTTACCGTAAATGTCTACGTCGGCAAGTGCATTAAAAGATAAACCACTTAATAGTGCTAAGCATAAGCTCGATTTTACAAATTTCATGTTATTTCCTTGGATAATCACAAAAGACTAATTTTCAAAACTGCTGCATTTTGTCATTCCTAAATGACAGTAATATTACAACGGAAATATTAATGTCTTTTTTTGTTAATAAAAATGCATTAAATGTGAAATCAAAATAACATGAAAGCCTAGTAAGTGGTCGTACTTACTTATCTTGCTTTAATGACAAGCTTGGCGTCATTTGCGAAAGTAAATTAACTAAGGTTTCTATTAGCTCTTTTTGCTCGTTGTCTCTGTGATACGCAATAAATACGTCTCTTGAGGTGTTTTCTACCCCTTTAACATGAAACAACTCACCTTTTTCTAAATGCCCTTCAACCAATACTTGAGGTATAAATGCACTACCACCACATTGCAGTATTAAATCAAGTGCAATACGTCCCGTGCTGGTTCTAAAGTAAGGTGGCGTTTTTCCTGTAAACTGACGCGCATGCCAAAGAGAAAAAGTAGTTCCCCAATCCACATACACATATTGATTATCAAAAAAGTTTTCGTTCGTTGCGGTGTCGTATCCGCTTACTGGAATGATTGGCAACTCACAAATTCGCTCTACCACTAATTCATCTACTTTTGGTGGATCAAATAATATTGCCAAATCGAGAGTACGCTCTAATAAAAGTCGAGTGCTCTCTTGTTGTGCTTTAACTTCTGCAACCAACGACACGCCCGGCATCGCCGATACAATATTTGTTATACCAAACTGTAAAAAAGCATCCCAAATATTAGGCGTTCCTGCTAAGCTAATTTGCTTATGCATATTGTCGGCAAGTGCAACATCTACTTTGGCCCGCTGCATGCCCGTAATAATCATTTGTGCGTGCGGTAATAAGCGCTCGCCAGGTGCTGTAAGTTGAATATTATTACGCTGGCGAATAAACAAATTAACACCAAGCCCTTGCTCTAATTGGCGAATTCTAAAGCTCACTGCAGACTGCGTAATATAAAGGTTTTCGGCCGCTTTACCAAAGTGACGCGTACGCACTACCTCAACGAATGTTTTTAATAAATCGATATCCAATTTTTTATCCTCACGATAAAAATAATTTGTTTAATAAATTGCCAAACTTGCATCATACTCCAGCTAATTAATAGGGTATGAGGATAAAGCTATGAGCAATAACATTTCATTACTACGCCAAGCATTTGTTAGCCAACGTCAATTTTATGATGATCAGAATTTTCCACGTGGTTTCAGCCGCAGCGGAAACTTCACCTTATTAGAAGCCAGTATATTAGAACAACATGGTGTTGTTTTAAGAGGCTTATATAGCAAAACAATTGAGCCGCAAAACGAACATCAAGAACAGTTTGTAGCAGTAGTAACTGGCTCACAAGAACCTACTAACCCAATCGAACGTGCTTGGGTAAAATACTTAAAGCTAACGACCTGCAAAACTAAGTTTCATACTTTATTTGGCCGCTCAAAAATGTCAGGGCCAGCACCGATTAGCCAAGAGTATTATTCAGAAGCGGATAATCTGTAAGTACTTAAGTTATTTGCTTTTTTGCGTTTTAACAGTTACAACTTGTATAAGCAAATATTTTTGCAAAATATAAACAGGGTTGTTCCGTGACGCGAAAAATACTAATAGTTGAAGATACACCTGCAATGGCGCGAGTGCAAAAGCACATCGCGCTTAAAGCAGGTTATGAAGTTGATATAGCAGAGTCATTAGCGCAAACAAAAGAGCTTATAAGTAAAAATAGCTACTTTTGCGCTGTAGTTGACTTTATATTACCTGATGCCCCATCAGGTGAAGCAGTACCCTGCACTGTTAATGCTGATATTCCAACTATTGTAATGACGGGTAATATTGATAAAAAAACCCGCGACACCGTCGAAAAATACCCAATCATCGATTACATCATTAAAGAAAACAAACAAGCTTACCAATACCTAGAAAAACAATTACACCGCTTACCTCGCAATGAAAATGTAAAAGTACTCGTTGTTGATGATTCTAAATCGACTCGACGATACATTTGCAGCTTGTTAGTTCGTCACAAATATCAAATTATTGAAGCACAAGACGGACAAGAAGCATTAAAGATGCTCGAAAGTTCACCCGACATTTCAGTCATCATTACTGATAACGAAATGCCAAACATGAATGGTGATGAGTTATGTAGCGAAATTCGCCGCTTATATAGCAATGACGAAAAAGCCATTATTGGTATTTCGGGCTCTGACTCTGTAGGGCTTTCTAGTTTATTTTTAAAAAATGGCGCAAACGATTATTTACATAAACCTTTTAATAGTGAAGAGTTTTACTGCAGGCTTAGCCAAAACGTCGATATGCTAGAACAAATAGCCACAATTAAACGCCAAGCCAACACCGATTACCTAACTAATCTACCTAATCGTCGTTACTTTTTTGAAGAAACAAACAAATCACTCAAAAAGATTAAAAATAAGCAAGGTTCAGGAGCGCTAGCCATGCTTGATATTGACCATTTTAAAATAATTAATGACACTCACGGGCATGATGTAGGCGACGAAGTATTAAAAGGGCTCTCTATTTGCTTTAGCAAATATTTTAAAAAGTATTTAGTAGCCCGTTTAGGTGGTGAAGAGTTTGCCGTTTACTTTGCAAATGCGGATAAACAAGAAGCACTAAAAAGACTTGAAGGTTTTAGGTACTTTATAGAGGCGAACAGCCAAGAGTTTAGTAAAGAAAAAATCAAATTTACTATATCTATTGGTTTTGCAAATGGGCCTGTTTATCAAATTGATGAATTATTAAAACAGGCCGATTTAAAGCTTTACGACGCTAAAGAATCTGGTCGTAATAAAGTAGTTAGCTAACAGCTCTATTAGGTTAATTATACTTCAGCGGCTGTAATAGCCGCTTTTTTACGTTTGCGTGATTGATGGTAAGAGTCCCAACTAAAAATAGCTAGCGCACTCCAAATACATGCAAACGTTACTAATCTCTCAGCGTCAAACACTTCACCGTAAAACACCACTGCCAATATAAACATTAGGCTTGGCCCAATATACTGAAAAAAGCCTAATGTAGTGTATTGCAAACGCTTAGCGGCGCCGGTAAAACACAGCAATGGTAATGTAGTTACAATACCTGCACTAATCAGTAATGCATTAGTATGCCAATCGTTAGCTGGCAGGCTTGATGTTGTTGTAGGCACCATTAACCACCAATAAATGAGTGCAACAGGCAGTAATATAAGTGCTTCGAGTAAAATGCCAGGCAAGGCTTCAACGGGTAGTTTTTTACGTAACAAACCATAAAGCGCAAACGATATAGCTAATGAAAATGCCACTACCGGAAACGAGCCAAAACTAATTAGCTGCAGCACAACACCGGTAAAGGCCAGTGCCACTGCTACACCTTGAAACTTACGCAGGCGTTCACCTAAAAAGAGCATACCCAGTAATACATTTAAAAGAGGGTTTATGTAATAGCCCAAACTCGCATCAAGCATATGGTTATTATTTATAGCCCATATAAATAAACCCCAGTTAAACCCTAGTAATGTTGAGGTAATAACAAGCATAAGCAAAAGCTTAGGCTGAACAATAATGCGTTTAATTTTACCCCAATACTTTAAAACACTTACTACTAATACTAAAAATACAACCGACCAAACAACCCGATGCATTAAAATTTCAAAGGCAGAAACATGCTGAATTAACTTAAAATATATTGGCGCAAGGCCCCACATAAAAAAAGCAAGACAAGCAAAAATAGCACCTTTACGCTGCTCAGTATCAATCGACATAATAAACACTTAGTGATTTAAAAGGCCGCTAGTTTACTTCCCATACACGTTTTATCCAACTAAATACGTGCCTGTCCCAAAAGCAATTTGAACAGACTGTTCGTTATGTAATTCCATTCGACAAACACACACTTTATTACCTGAGCGAATAAGTGTGGCACTCGCTGTAAAGCTCTCTCCTTTACCAGGGCGCAAATAATCAGTGCGCAAGTCGATAGTCCCAAGCGTGGCTAATTTTGTTTGCACACTTCCTATATCTAAATCGGTGAGCTTATCAATCACGCTTGCTGCAGCGAGCATACCGCCTACATTATCAAGTACGGCTGAAATAACACCACCGTGCAGTATTTTTTGCGCAGGGTTACCAATGAGTACATCCTGCCACGGAAACGTAATTTTGGCCTGTTCAGGGCTCAACGACTCAACCGATATTTGTAAAAACTGGTTAAACGGCATGCCATTTACAAATAATGCGCCCACTTGTTCAATTAACATTTCTTTATTCATTATTATTCTCTATGTTTAAACTGGTACGATGAGTAAAGCATAACTTAAGCAAAACTACGAGGCTCTAGTTAAATCATTTACTTAGCAACCTAACTTTAAGAAAGCAGATCTATCTTAATAAGCGGTTTCAACACTACCAGAGTTTAATTTACTTACAATAGAGTTGAGGTTAATACCAATTAGCTTAATTAAGTGATCTATCTGGAGGTAAGAAAATAGTGTCTATAACAAGGCAAAAACTCGTTATTTAGTTGTTCTATATCAGAAATTTTTAACGCAGCTAGCGTCAGATTTGATCCCTCAAATTGATTAAGTAGTATTGCGGATTGGTATAAGTAACTCAGCTAAAGACATCTCACTAAAAAACCACTAAAATACCCGCCAATGAATACATCAACACCACCTTCTAGCACCCTTGTGCGTAAACCCGAAACTGTCCTCAAACAAGTGTTTGGCTACAGTGAATTTCGCGACGGCCAAAAAACAGTTATTGATGCTGCTATTAACGGCCAAGACTCGCTTGTATTGCTCCCTACTGGCGGCGGAAAATCGGTTTGCTATCAAATACCCGCTTTAGTGCTTGAAGGCGTCACTATTGTTATATCTCCGCTCATATCGCTAATGCAAGATCAGGTAAGTCAACTACAAGCACTTGGGGTTAAAGCCGCTTACGTAAATAACAGCTTAGCGCGAGAAGAGCAGCAATTGGTGTATCAACAGCTTCATCAGGGGCAAATTAAGCTTTTATATGTGGCACCTGAAAAAGTATTACAACGCGAATTTTTAGAGCGTTTATCGCATTTAAATGTAAGCTTATTTGCCATTGACGAAGCGCATTGTGTGTCGCATTGGGGTCACGATTTTAGGCCTCATTACTTTCGCTTAAACGAATTAAAGCAACGTTTTGCACATGTACCCATGATGGCGCTCACTGCAACTGCCGATAAAGCCACACGGTTTGATATAGTTGAGCAACTAAAATTACAACAGCCTTATATTCATACTGGCAGCTTTGATCGCCCCAATATTCGCTACACCATAGAAGAAAAATTTAAACCTATGGTGCAATTGCTTCGCTACCTAAAGGAGCAAAAAAGCCAAAGCGGTATTATTTATTGCACCAGCCGTAAACGCGTAGACGACATTGCTGAAAAAATTGCAGATGCAGGGCTAAACGCTGCCGCTTACCATGCAGGTATGAGTAACGAGCAACGACAATTTGTACAAACTGGCTTTGCCCGTGACGATATACAAATAGTGGTCGCAACCGTTGCTTTTGGTATGGGTATTAATAAACCCAATGTACGCTTTGTATTGCATTACGATATTCCAAAAAGTATAGAGTCGTACTATCAAGAAACAGGGCGTGCTGGGCGAGATGGACTTGCCGCAGAAGCCATAATGTATTTTGACCCGGCCGATATTGGCCGTGTAAGACGCTTTTTTGAAGACATAGACGACGAGCAACGCCGCCGTGTAGAAGAACAACGCTTTAACGCAATGGCAAGCTTTGCAGAAGCACAAACGTGTCGTCGGCAAATATTGCTTAACTATTTTAGTGAATATCAACGCGAACCTTGTGGTAACTGCGATATTTGTCTAAATCCACCTAAAAGCTTTGACGGTACATTGGTTGCCCAACAAGCGCTTTCTTGTGTGTATAGAGCTGACCAGCGCTTTGGTCTTGGGTACATTGTTGAATTACTACGTGGTGCAAATACTAGCCGCATACGCGATAACAATCATCATGAGCTAAGCACTTACGGCATAGGTAAAGATAAAAGCAGTGAATTTTGGCTTAGTATTTTACGCCAACTTATTCACCAAGGCTTACTTAGCCAAGATATAACGCAAGGTGCGTCACTTAGATTAACCGAAGCCGCGCGTGCAATTTTAAAAGGTGAGTACGCACTGCAATTAGCCGAGCCACGCCTGCAAGCCAAACACGTTTATCAAGATAAGTTAGCGCAATTTAATTACGATAAAAAACTGTTTGCTCGCCTGCGCGCACTACGTAAAGAACTTGCTGATGCCGATGATGTACCACCTTATGTGGTATTTAATGATAAAACGCTAGCCGAAATGGCGCAGCTTATGCCAACAAACGACAGCGAATTTTTAAAAGTGTCGGGTGTGGGTTTTACTAAGTTAAATAAATACGGCGGCGAGTTTTTAACTGCAATTCGCAATTACCTAGCTACAAATTAAGAATGTTATGACCCAAATAGAATATGACCACGCCCATAAATACATTTTAATTACACCAGTCGAGCCTCCACACGATGAAGACTTTGAACTGTGGAGCACACTCTTTTTACACTCAGACGATGTAACACTCAATGAGTATTCTGCAGGCGCCGATCGCCATCAAGTCCGCTTTACCTATAATCAGCAGACCTTTAATTTAAACTATGAGCATTACAGCCAAAGTATTTGGATTAATGCCGAAGGCCATGAAGCTGAGCACTTATTAGCAGCTTTAGCATTTTATTTAAGTTAGCTTTTAATACCCCGCCCACAGGCGGTTCTAAACCAGGTTGGTTATTAACATAAGTGAATATGAGTAACAATTAATTAGTTTCAAAATCCATACCTTTTACTTACATTATAATAACAATGATGTAAGCTGATATTACGATAGTCATTTGCTACGTAGCAGTAAAGAGGTTTAATGGTGAACAAGAAATGGATAGCACAATGTTGTATTAGCTTAACGGTTTTAAGCTTTTATGTGCCTAATGCATTCGCACAACAATCTTCAACGAAAACTGATAACTGCCTTGTAGAACAGGCAGATTTAAGCACAAATAAAAACTTACGCCGAGAAGTTCAAGACAAAACAACCCTCACGCACAGTAATAGTAACGCTAAAATAGCCTCAATAAAGCTCAAGCAACTTAATGTATTTAATACTGAGCTTGAAGAGGAAAATAATGCCCTATTCCGATTTGCTAACCGCGCTCATATTCAAACAGAGCCCGATGTGATTAATAACCTTTTATTATTCTCCCCTGGTGACAAGTACGATGCTAAAAAGCTTGCAGAGTCTGAGCGCTTACTTCGTAAAGAAAGCTACTTATATGATGCACAAATTAGTGCAATCGAAAACTGCGACGGTGACGTTAATGTAGAAGTGGTTACCCGTGATTTATGGACACTTTTACCTGAAGTAAACTTTAGCCGTAGCGGCGGAGAAAATAAATCGAGTATAGGTTTTAGAGAATCAAACCTGCTTGGTTGGGGGAAGCGCCTTTCTTTGTCACGCACGACCGACAGCGATCGTAGCGGTTATTTATTTGTTTACGACGATCCTAATATTTTATCTACTCGCTACCGCGGCCGTTTAGAGTACGCTGATAACAGCGATGGCAAGCGCCATTTACTTGAGCTAACCTATCCATTTTACGCGATAGACACCCCTTTTAGTTACGGTATTTTAAGCTATTCTGAGCAGCGCGAAGAGTCACTATATAAACGCGGCGAAGAGTTTAGCGAATTTGATCAAACTACTGATTTAAACCGTGCATTTATAGGACACTCTAAAGCGCTTAATAATAATTGGACCCAACGCTTAACCTTAGGTTATACCGACGAGCAGCATACCTTTGAAGCTATAGACACTACATTTGCACCACTTGCCGATGACAGAAGTTTAAGTTATCCCTTTATAAGCGGCCATTGGTTTGAAGATAACTACATAAAAGTACGCAATTTTGACAGTATATCTCGCACTGAGGATTTAAACTTAGGTTGGAATATTAAAAGCTTAATTGGCTATTCAGACGAATCATTAAGTAATGACGACAGCCGCGCGGTGTATTCTGTTAACTTTAAAAAAGCCCACTTTACTAACGATAATACCTTATGGCGTTTTAGTGCTGATATTGATGGCTATTGGAATAAAGAACAGAAAAAACTCGAAAACTTTATGGCCACCAGCCAAGTACAATATTATTTAAATACCAGTGAAGATCAATCTTGGTATGTTAAAGCCCGCGTGCAATACGCAAAAAACCTTACTGCTGATCAACAGCTTACTTTAGGCGGCGAAACAGGCCTGCGTGGTTACCCTATGGATTATCAACATGGCGACCGCAGCTTTTTAGTTAATCTAGAAAAGCGCTATTACTGGGAGTACGATTTACTACAACTATTTAAAGTGGGTGGCGCAGCTTTTGTGGATGTGGGCAGAGCATGGTTTAACGATAAAGATAATGGTGAAAACGCACATGTATTAAAAAATATAGGCGTGGGTCTTCGTTTAGCACCGAGTCGTGCAAATTCAGGAACCATGATTCACATTGATATTGCAGCCCCAGTTGATAGCTACGATGACGTAGACTCAGTACAGTGGTTAGTGAGCGTTAAAAATACTTTTTAAATAATACAAACGCGTTAAACTAATACCAATTGCATTAAATTAAATTGGTATAAAAGTTCAGGGTCTAATGTGGAAATAATAGAAGTTTTAGAATTGTTTGCATCACAATATAAGTTGATTGTAACTATAATCGCTATTTTGGTTTTCCCTCTGCTATTAAAAATAACCAAAAAATTACTCGAAAAAGCAATTAAGGGGAAAGTTGATTTACACCGAAAATATCGTGCAGAGCTCTTACTAAAAATTATACTCGCCTTTGTCGTGCTGTGTTTAGTTTTAGTATTTTGGGGTATAGAGCTGCGTGGCTTATTGGTTTTAGGCTCTTCTTTATTTGCTATGTTGGGCGTAGCACTTTTTGCGGCTTGGTCGTTACTTAGCAATCTTACCGCATTTTTACTGATGTTTATTCAAAACGATTGCCGTGTAGGTAATTGGGTACGAATTATTGATGGTGCAAATCATGTAGAAGGCCGAATAGTCGAAATGGGCTTAATGAATGTAGTGCTTGAGCATATTGATGGACACCGCGTAATTTACCCTAACAATTTATTTGTGACCCGTCCTGTCATGGTCTTAAATAAAGAACCAAAGCCAACAAAAGTCCCCGTTATAAAGCGTATTATTGGACCTAAAAAATCCTAAATTAAAATAAACACACAAAAAAGCCGCAGTAGGTAATTACCTACTGCGGCTTTTTAATGCTTAACTAAACTGAGTTCAGGTTGGCTATTAATTATTTAGCTCAGCTGTTTTAAGCTCGTCATCTAAATCATTTATCTCATCAATAAAGTTCTCTAGTTGCTGCTCTACTAGGCTATTATCATTTGCAAAGTAAGCAAGGTGGAATACCGCATCACCTTCATTTACTAATGGCATAGTTTGCTGACCAATAACAATACCGCCTTTAGGCGCTAAAAGCTCAAGCTCAGAGTCACCTAGTGGGCTACTAATATAAGCAAGTACTTGCCCTTTAGTTACATGCTCCCCTAGTGATACTTGTGCACGCACAATGCCATCAACTTCGGCACGTATCCAACTAGTTGAACCTGCAATAATAGGATCTGGTAACTTTTTAGGACGCTTGCCACGGATCATTTTTAAATGACGCATAACATAATCAACACCCTGTACACCGGCCGCAATTGCGATTGGATCAAAACGCAGTGCTTCACCAGCTTCATAGGTTATAACCGGTATACCTAGGTTTGCAGCTTCACTTCGTAATGAGCCATTACGCAATGATGCATCTATAACTGCTGGCGTGCCGAATGCTTTAGCCATTTCAGCGGTTGCTTCATCAGCTAAGTTAGCGCGAATTTGCGGTAAGTTAGTTCGATGAATAGCGCCAGTATGTAAATCAATAATGTGGGTACAATGTATTGCCACTTGATTAAAAAACATATAAGCCATACGCCCAGCAAGTGAGCCACGCTCAGAACCTGGAAAGCTACGGTTCATATCACGTCTGTCTGGTAAGTAACGCGATTTATGAATAAAGCCAAACACATTCACAATAGGCACAGCGATTATTGTGCCGCGCAGTTGGCTTGGGTCTATTTTAGCAATTAACTGACGCACAACTTCTACGCCATTTAGCTCATCACCATGAATAGCCGCACACACCATAAGCACAGGACCTTCCATTACACCGTTAACCACTTCAATAGGAATATTAAGTGGTGAATGGGTATAAAGTTTAGCTGCCTCTAAGGCAAGTGTTTTACGCTCGCCTACGCCTACACTCTCTCCTAACAAGGAAAAAGGACGGTTAATTTTAACCTTTGCCACGTGTTGCTGTTCCTTTACTTGAAGCATTTTTTTCGATGAAATCAATCACCATGCCTGCAATGTCTTTACCTGTTGCTATTTCAATGCCCTCTAAACCTGGTGATGAGTTTACTTCCATCACAAGTGGTCCACGAGATGAGCGAAGTAAATCAACTCCCGCTACGTTCAAGCCCATTGATTTAGCCGCGGCTACTGCTGTTTTACGCTCCTCTGGAGTAATACGAACTAATGTAGCACTACCACCACGGTGAAGGTTAGAGCGGAACTCACCTTCTTGTGCTTGGCGCTTCATTGCTGCTATTACTTTATCGCCTAATACGAAACAACGTATATCGGCACCACCCGCTTCTTTAATGTATTCCTGAACCATAATATTAGCTTTCAAGCCCATAAATGCTTCAATAACGCTTTCTGCCGCTTTGCGTGTTTCAGCAAGTACAACACCAATGCCTTGTGTGCCTTCAAGTAATTTAATTACAACAGGTGCACCGCCTACCATTTCTAGTAAGTCTTTTACATCATCTGGTTTGCTAGCAAAACCTGTTACTGGCATACCAACGCCTTTGCGCGAAAGTAACTGAAGTGAGCGTAATTTATCGCGCGAACGAGAAATAGCGACTGATTCGTTTACAGGGTAAACACCCATCATTTCAAACTGACGAAGTACCGAACAGCCATAAAATGTAACCGATGCACCAATACGCGGGACGATTGCGTCAAATTCTTTTAAGTTTTCACCGCGATAGTGAATTTCTGGTTGCTCAGAGTTGATATTCATATAACAGCGCAATGCATCAATCACTTTAACTTCGTGACCGCGTGCCTCTGCCGCCTCAATTAAGCGACGTGTTGAATATAATTTTCTGTTGCGAGATAAAATACCGATTTTCATAGTTAAACCTTACGACCTAATAGTTGAGATAAAGCCGGGTCAACGACTATACGATTTTCCATGGCTGTACGCCCTAATAACATTCTAAACTTCATTGTTGCACGGCTTGTTAAAGTAAGCTCGATAGGCCAGCTGTGCTCGCCTGCATGCAATGTAGTTTCTATAAAGTAACGTAACTCTTTTTGTCCACTTGAGCTGGTTACGTACTTCATTTTTTTAACTTTTGCATTGCAAGTGACTTGTGTCTGCTCATCATCTTGCAGTGGCTGGGCCGTAAATTTAACCCATTTTTCTGAGTCAACTTCGTATTCTTCAATGTTAATTGCATGAATACATGAAGTGCGAGCGCCAGTATCAATTTTTGCTTTTATCTCGTTAATACCAAGCCCAGGTAAACTTAACCACTCACGCCAACCAACTGTGATCTTTGCTGTCATAAATGTGCCCTTAATAAAAAAGTGACTTATACGCTACAGGTAAAAAAAAACCAACGAAATAAATTTATCTAGTCGATTAGTAAATTAAATTGATCTTTTTAAATAACTGGTCACACAATGCACGCCTTGCTGAATAGTACTTTATGCCACTTTACTCAGCCCAAAGGCTCTGCATATATTTTGCTATTTAAGCTTAACTTATTAAAAATAAAGGTAAGTTTAAAATACTTAAGTAGATACACTATAGTTAACGGTATTAAAAATACACTATTATGAGAAATAATTATGATTAATGGTTTACTACATGCACTTGTACTTGATGGACAAGGCGGCGCTCGCCCTATTGAAAGCACTAATGAGCTAAATAGCTGGCAACCAAGCCACGGAAAACTTTGGGTGCACATGGACTATAGCCAAAGCGAGGCTGTTGAATGGCTCAAGGCACAACCTCATTTAAACGACTACGAATTAGAGTCCTTAATTGCTGATGAAACACGCCCGCGTATTACATCAACGACTAACGGACATATGTTATTTTTACGTGGTGTAAATTTAAATCCAGCACAAAGCCCTGAAGACATGGTTTCAATTCGTTTATTTATTAGCGAAGACATTCTTATTACTACCCGCAAGCGTCGTTTATTATCGGTGCAGGATACGCTCACCTGTTTAAATGAAAATAAAGGCCCATGCAATATTTCTGAATTAGTGTGCTCTATTACACAAAAATTAACCTCACGTATGCAAAGCGTTATTGACTCACTAGATGAAACACTCGACGAGTTTGAAGAAGAAATAGATGAACCAAGTAAAAAGTTTGATAACCAAGGTTTATCACAGTTGCGCCGTCAAACAATTGCCTTAAAGCGTTATTTAAAACCGCAAAAAGAAGCCCTTAGCTCAATGGTAAATAATCACTACCCGTGGCTGTTAGATGACGATAAAGCAAAATTAAACGAAACAACAAACTTACTTATTCGTTATTTAGAGGAGCTTGATAGCTCTATTGAACGTGCGCAAATCATTCAGCAAACAATCACTAACCAAGTGTCTGAGCAATTAAATCAGCGTATGTATGTAATGTCGGTTGTGGCTGCATTGTTTTTACCTTTAGGCTTTTTAACCGGCCTGTTAGGCGTAAACGTAGGAGGTATTCCGGGTACCGAGAGCCCCTATGCATTTAGTGCGTTTGTTATATTTTTGATTGTACTTACTGGCGGTATTGGTGTGTATTTTAAAAATAAAAAATGGTTATAAATTAAGTTTATACATTTAAAAAGCATTAAAAAAGCCACTCAGTTTTAAACTGAGTGGCTTTCTAAACTACTAAATAATTAGTTAGTTTTACGCGTATAACTAACGTCAGTCATTGTTACTTTAGCTTTTGTAATTCCTAAATCTTTAAAGCACTCTTTAAATGAATCTGAGTTTCCTGACTCGCCACACTCATCTAGTGTATATGGGTCTTGTGATTGTAAATAATTACCAAACTTAAAGTAAGATTCTGAATCATCTTCTACCGGAATACCAAAGGTAGTACCTAATGCAGTCACATCTACATCACCGTAATTATTAACTACTTTTAGATTGAATGAACCACCACTTCTGATAGTACCTAGTGCATGCTTTTCTTCTTTACCACTGGTGTTACGCAGGCGAACATAAACGTCAAAAATCCCGTTATCTGCTACGCTATCATCAAAACCGGATTCATCAGTATCTGAAACATATACTTTTGAAATCGTACCCGTATCGCTAGCGTGGTGCTGAGAAATAATCGTTTTACCACCATCTGACATTTCAACTTTTACAGTTGCCTCAAAAACCTCATAGGTTTCGGTCATTGCAACACGTGCACTTTCTTTTACTTTATATTCATGACGCCAGCCATTCCCGTTTGGAGTGATATGACGCGCTTCTAGAGGAACAAACTCTAAAGTGTCGCTATTTACTAATGGATGAGGATCGTTACCTTCAAGGTCAAAAATACTACCGTTGGTGATGTTGCTTGCTATACCTGAGCCACTACCAGTGTCGCCACCGCCAGTATCACCACCACCTGTGTCTCCGCCGCCAGAAGAACTCCCCTTAGTTAACGAAAAGTCATCAAAACGAACATCGCTTGAGCTCTTATCATGCTTAGCAAATACTTGTAGCGTACCTGTATTAGCTGTAGTGAAAGTTTTAGATACTTTTGTCCACGAAGAAACGTTAAATTTCTCACTTTTAAACAAACCATTAAGATCGTTAATGCCGATTTGTCCCTTGCCAAGTACGTACGCACTTAACGTGTACTGAGTATTTCGATCTACATCTACATTTTGGTAAACACGCCCTGGGCTACCTTGAATTTTTAATGATTTAGAGCCCTTGTAAGCACTACCTGAAATAGCCGCTGGTTCTGTTTCATTCCAGTTATTCCAACCATCTTCAAATCCAGCATTATTAACAGTTGCCGCTTGTACAAAACTTGAGCTAGCAGTCATTGCTGCAAGCATAAATAGGGATTTTTGGTTAATCATTATCTTTATTTCTCCAAACCTGTACATGAAAAAATCTTACTACATGGCTATAAATGAGTATTTCACTTGAGCCTAGATCACCGCCTGTAAACAGGTTTTAACTTGTGTTTTTATGTGTAATTGGTAATAACTTAAATGTAAAAAAAACCACTCCTGGTTTACAAGTAAATATTACCAATGATTATTGCCAGCTGGGCTGAGACACAAGTTATATTGCTTGTAATAAATTTGCAACAATTTATTTAATAGGTAATAAGTATTGATTTCATTTAGATTCATTAAATCAAAAATAAATAAAAGTACATAAAAACAAATACTTAAAACCAATCACTATCAAAAAAATATCAAACCCAAATAAGGAACAAAATATAAAATAATGAAAAATCATTAAATAAAACTTTAATTGGTAATTTATTAAAAATTCAAAAATCGCATTTCCTGTAATAACAAAATTGGTTTTCATTTTATTTTATGCAGTAAAGCTTACGTTCAGTTTAATTAGCTAGAATACCACTGGTTAACCAATTAATTTAGACTGTTTATACAAAATAAAACAAAATAATGGCAGAACGAAATGCATTTGAAATAAGAATTTAAAGATGAAAGTATTATTATATTAGTGAAGGGTAGCTTAAAAAACTTAAGAGGTGTTTGAGTTCAGTGAAGGTGGATATTTTATTTTTTATAGATAATTTATTAATAATATTTATACAAAACATACCAATAAGTTTTAAATAAATTATTGAAAACACCTAGAAGGTTGATTCAATTTAGTTCTAATTAAAAGCTTTAGCAGAACTCGGCATGTTGTCCTTTGCGGATTGAAATTAGTTTAATCTAGGGGCGGTTAAATCGCGGCGCGGGGTTTGTAACCAAGCGGGCTCGGTAACTACTCCTGCGTTACGCTACTGGCTTACTTCTATGTGAAAATAAGTAAAAACCGAACAAAGCTTCCGCGTCCTGTTCACGCCCCTTACCACATCCATTTAGGCAACAAAGAGTAATCGTCCCTAGAAAAAACCTGAGGGGAAGCGCATGTTTGGTAGCACGCTTTTACAGGCATTAAAAAAGACGAACACTTTGCAATGATCGCCTTTTTTATAACAGTCAGCTAATTACTCTTGAAAGTAAGTACCCCAACCATCGTACTCAACTTCGCACTCAACGGCTAGTTGCGCTAGCTTATCAACGTCTTCCATAATAACGTCTACGTCTAGCTCAGCTTCAACTACAATGTCAAAGCTCCAAATTTTGTTACCGTCTTCAAGCTCAAGCTCTGCTGGTTCTTCAACATCGTAACCCAATTTAAAAGCAGCAAGTGCAGCTTGCTCTAACTTAGGAAAGTCTTCACACACAAAGTGGTGCTCTACTTCATAAAGTATTTCAGGGTCTGACCCATCTTCAAGTAGTGAACTTACGATGTCTTCACTTATTTCACGCCAGTTTTCCATTATTTTTCTCTCACTTGAGCATCTAATTCAGTTATTTTAGCAGCCATAATGCTATGCACGCTTTTAGCATGCTCACGCGCGCTAATTTCTTTATCAAGCGGTATAGGCGCTAACATTTCGATGTGAATTGTACCATTATCCCAACGATTTAGCTTAATGGTTTTATGTGTTGTATTCATACATACCGGAATTATGGGTACATCTGCGCTCATTGCGGTGTGAAATGCACCCGTTTTGAATGGTAGTAACCCTCTTCCATAGCTTCGTGTGCCTTCTGGAAACATCCATACAGATAAGCCATTATTTTTAATTTTTTCGGCTGCTTTTGAGATAGTTCCTGCCGCTTTAGAGCGATTCGATCTGTCTATTAATATATTACCCGACAACCAATAAAGCTGACCAAAAAATGGGATCCACTTTAAGCTCTTTTTACCCAAACTTACGCAGTTTTTTGGCACCATTGCTGGCACTGTAAATAAGTCGTAGCTATTTTGATGATTAGCAACATAAACTGCAGGACCTGGATCAACGGCATCTTTATGACGTGTTAGAACTAGCTTAACGCCAACCATTTTAGCCATTGAGCCAAACCAACCCGCTATAATATGTACATTATTAGGGTGAAATGGTCTTACAATCGAAAGTAATAAACCAAAAATACAACTGAATAATATAAACAGCAGCATAATAAAAACGCGTATAACAGCTAGCAAATGGGCTTCTCCAAAAATGAATTATAATTATTATAGCGTTATTTTGTGACACAAACGAGTCAATAGCGCACAAGTGTACGCTGAAATATTTAAGCTCTTTATTTTAAAACAAAAACGGCCTGCAAATGCAGACCGTTTTTATTTATACAAAAAAGTAATTGGCTACTCTTCGCTAATAACGTCTATTGGTTCATCATCTTGAGGTGTTAGCTCAACAACGGCTTCGTCAACACGCTGTAAGCCACGCGGTAGTTTATTACCCCTACGTCCTCGCTCACCATGATAATGCTCTAAATCACTTGGTTTAAGTGTTAGTTTACGCTTACCAGCATGAAGCGTAACACTGCTTCCTAGTGGTACAACAGCAAGCACTTTTACAAACTCTTCACGGGCTTGTACTTTAGCACCTGGTATAGAGATGATTTTATTACCTTTACCTTTGCCTAACTTTGGTAAGTCTCGCAGCGGGAATAAAAGCATTCGACCTTCGTTAGAAATAGCCATACAGTAATCGCTAGCAACATCGTTCACTCTAATAGGAGAAAGTAATATTCCACCTTTAGGGACACTTACCAGCGCTTTACCGTTTTTATTTTTACTAACTAAGTCTTTAAAGTCGGTAATAAAGCCGTAACCTGCATCTGACGCCATAAGCAATACTTGCTCGTCTTCACTCATTACCACGTGCTCAAAATTAGCGCCTGGTGTTAAGTTAAAACGACCTGTCATTGGCTCCCCTTGGCTACGCGCCGAAGGTAGACTGTGCGCATCGGTTGCAAACGCCCGCCCCGCTGAATCTAAAAATACCGCAGGTTGATTACTCTTACCACGAGCAGAGGCTCTAAAGCCGTCACCTGAGCGATAATTTAAGCCTTGTACATCTAAGTCATGACCTTTACCAACACGTGCCCAACCTTTATCTGATAGCACAACAGTAACTGACTCTGATGGAATTAAATCTTTTTCGTTAAGCGCTTTTGCTTCTGAGCGCTCAATCACTGGTGAGCGACGATCGTCACCATACATTTCAGCGGCTTCTTGAATTTCTTTTTTAAGCAGTGTCGACATACGACGTTCTGAGCCCAAAATTTGCGCTAATTTATCACGCTCTTTGGCCAGTTCGTCTTGCTCACCACGAATTTTAAACTCTTCAAGCTTGGCTAAATGACGAAGTTTTAATTCTAGAATTGCTTCTGCTTGCGTATCCGTTAAATCAAAGCGCTCCATTAATACAGGCTTTGGTTTATCTTCGCTGCGAATGATTTCAATTACTTCATCAATATTTAAAAAGGCGGCTAGCAAACCCTCTAAAATATGTAGACGTGCTAATACTTTATCTAAACGATACTGCAAACGACGACGCACTGTTTCGCGTCTAAATATTAGCCACTCACTTAAAATACAGCGTAAGTCTTTAACTTGCGGGCGGCCATCGAGGCCTAGCATGTTTAAGTTTACTCGGTAATTTTTTTCAAGATCGGTGGTTGCAAATAAGTGCGCCATTAATGGCTCAGCTTTAATGCGGTTTGAGCGCGGAATAATTACAATGCGTGTTGGATTTTCGTGATCTGACTCGTCACGTAAATCGGCAATCATGGGTAATTTTTTAGCGTTCATTTGCGCTGCAATTTGCTCAAGTACTTTACCACCAGAACATTGATGCGGCAGCGCTGTAATAACAATATCACCATGCTCTTCGGTGTAAACCGCACGCATTTTGATAGACCCGCGACCGGTTTTATATATTTTGTGAATATCGGCTTTTGGGGTGATTATTTCAGCATCTGTTGGGTAATCTGGTGCATGTACAAGCTCAAGTAATTCTTCAAGCTCTGTTTTTGGTTTATCAAGTAATAAACAACATGCACTAGCCACTTCACGTACGTTATGTGGCGGAATATCGGTTGCCATACCTACGGCAATACCCGTTATACCGTTTAGTAAAATATGCGGTAAACGAGAAGGCAGCACAACAGGTTCATCCATTGTGCCATCAAAGTTTGGTGTCCAATCGACGGTGCCTTGGCCAAGCTCTTTAAGCAGTACTTCTGAAAACTTAGATAAACGCGCTTCGGTATAACGCATTGCTGCAAACGATTTAGGGTCATCTGCCGCCCCCCAGTTTCCTTGTCCATCTACCAAAGGGTAGCGGTAAGAAAAAGGCTGCGCCATTAATACCATCGCTTCGTAACATGCACTGTCGCCGTGTGGATGGTACTTACCAAGCACGTCACCCACTGTACGGGCTGATTTTTTGTACTTGGCGTTAGCCGACAAACCTAGTTCGCTCATCGCATAAATAATACGACGCTGTACTGGTTTTAAACCATCACCTACATGCGGTAAGGCGCGGTCCATGATCACGTACATGGAATAATTTAAATAGGCGTCTTCGGTAAAACGCCCCATTGTTTGTTGCTCAATTCCTTGCATTAGCAAGGTATCTGTATCACTCATTAAAGCTTACCTAGTTTTTCTTATAGCTTACACGGTAGATTACATTGGCGTAATCATCGCTTACTAACAGACTGCCGTCACCTAATTCTGCAAATGCAACAGGGCGTCCAAATGTTGTTTCGTCTTTCATAAAGCCAGTAATAAATGGCGTATATTTAGTTACGCGACCTACTTCAATTGTTGCTAGCCCTACTTTATAACCTGACTTTTTAGAACGGTTCCATGAGCCATGTTCAGCAACAAATAATTGTTGCTTATAGCTTGCTGGAAATTGCTTACCGTTATAAAAATGAATGCCCAGTGGCGCTACATGCGCAGCAAGTGCAAGAGCTGGCGACGTGTAATCGGCAATATTTTTACCTTCCCCAAACTCAGGGTCAATAATTGCGCCGGCATGAACATACGGAAAACCAAAATGCTCTCCTTCTTGCGTTGCACGGTTTAACTCATCAGGCGGAATATCATCGCCCATCATGTCGCGACCGTTATCACTAAACCATAAAGCTTGAGTAGCTGGATGAAAATCAAAACCGACGGTGTTTCTAACGCCCTTGGCTATTGTTTTTATTTGTTTTGTTTCTACATTAAGCGCAAAAATACGGCCAAAACGTTCATCCTCAGCACAAATATTACACGGTACACCCACCGGAATGATTAGCTCGCCCGTTGGTGCAAAACGTAAAAATTTCCAACCATGATGACGCTCGCTCGGTAATGCGTTATAAACCACATCAAATTTTGGATCTTTCAATTGGGTATCAATATTTTTAAAGCGAATAATACGATGTACTTCGCCTACGTATAAATCGCCATCTTTAATTGCTATGCCAGAGGGCATGTTTAGGCCTTTAGCCACAACAATTTTTTTATCTGCTACGCCATCGCTATTATGATCAATAAGCGCATATACGTTGCCCGCTTTACGGGAGCCAACATACACAATACCTTTTTTTGAAACGGCTATTTGACGTGCATTTTCTACATCATTTGCAAATAAGCTTATTTCAAATCCCGGTGCGACTGTGAGCTTATCGAGTATATTTTTCGCCATTACAGGAGCGGTAGTCAGCCCAAGTAACAGCAAACTTCCTAGTAGTTTTTTCATTCGCCTCTCCTAGTGTTAAGCACAGGTAATTAAACGAGTGCCTTGTTACCATGATCTTCTAACCATTGACGACGATCAGGCGATCGTTTCTTAGCAAGCAGCATATCCATCATCTCCATGGTTTCTACTTCTTCATCAAGCGTAAGCTGCACTAAACGTCGTGTATTTGGATCCATCGTGGTTTCACGCAGTTGTAACGGGTTCATTTCACCCAGACCTTTGAATCGTTGTACGTTTACTTTTCCGCGTTTTTTCTCGGCTTCTATGCGCGCCAAAATAGCGGTTTTTTCTTGCTCATCAAGTGCGTAATAAACTTCTTTACCAATATCGATTCTAAATAATGGCGGCATTGCTACATACACATGCCCCGTTTTTACTAACTCTGGGAAATGGCGGACAAACAGTGCACATAATAGTGTTGCGATGTGTAGTCCATCCGAGTCAGCATCGGCCAATATACAAATTTTATTGTAGCGTAATGCCGACATATCGGTTGATTCTGGATCAATACCCAGCGCCACTGAAATATCGTGTACTTCTTGTGATGCTAGTATTTGGCCTGACTCAACTTCCCAGGTATTCAAAATTTTACCACGTAGCGGCATGATAGCCTGAAATTCACGGTCTCTTGCTTGTTTAGCAGAGCCACCAGCAGAATCACCTTCCACTAAAAACAATTCGGTACGGTCGTTATCGGCCGCGCTACAATCGGTAAGTTTACCCGGTAAAGCAGGACCTGCAGTAACACGTTTACGCACTACTTTTTTAGCTGCACGCAAGCGAGTTTGTGCATTTGAAATACATAACTCAGCTAATAACTCTGCGGTATCTGTATGTTCATTTAACCATAAACTAAACGAGTCTTTTACAACCCCCGATACAAACGCAGAACACGAGCGTGATGATAGTTTTTCTTTTGTTTGACCGGCAAATTGAGGGTCCTGCATTTTAACCGACAACACGTAACTACAACGATCCCAAATGTCATCAGGAGTTAATTTCACACCACGAGGGAGTAAGTTTCTAAACTCACAAAATTCACGCATTGCTTCAAGTAAGCCTTGGCGTAAACCATTTACATGCGTACCACCTTGCGCGGTAGGAATAAGGTTTACGTAGCTTTCAGCTATTGATTCACCACCTTCTGGTAGCCATACAACAGCCCAGTCAGCGCCTTCAATTGAACTTTTAAATTCACCTACAAATGGGTCTTGCGGTAATGTTTCAAACCCTTTAACGGCTTCAATTAGGTAATCTTTTAAGCCTGTTTCGTAAAACCATTCTTTGGTTTCTTTTGTTTGCTTATTAACAAACTTAATACGCAGTCCTGGGCATAACACCGCTTTGGCTTTTAATAAATGATTAAGCTTGGTAATTGAATAGTTTGGAGAATCAAAATAGCTAACATCAGCCCAAAAACGAACCGTAGTGCCGGTGTTACGTTTACCGACTGTACCAATTACGTTTAAGTCTTCTACTTTATCGCCGCTTTCAAATGCCATTCTAAATTGCTGAGCGTCGCGCCTTACTGTTACTTCTACACGCGTAGATAACGCATTTACTACCGAAATACCTACACCGTGTAAACCACCCGAAAATTGGTAGTTTTTATTAGAAAACTTACCACCGGCGTGTAATTTAGTGAAGATCAATTCAACCCCAGGGATACCTTCTTCTGGGTGAATATCAATAGGCATACCACGCCCGTCATCACTTACTTCAAGCGAATTGTCTTCGTGGAGTATTACGTCGATACGAGTAGCATGACCCGCCATAGCTTCATCGACACTGTTATCGATAACCTCTTGGCCTAAATGATTGGGACGTGTTGTATCTGTGTACATCCCTGGGCGTCGTTTTACCGGATCTAATCCATTAAGTACTTCAATGGCTTCGGCGTTATAATTTTGATCACTCATAGTTTTTGTCTTTATATCCGCTAAGGCTCTAATACGTTTTACTAGTTTTATTGTTATATGCGCTAAAGCGTTAATATAGTAACTAACCTCAGTTCAGGCTAACTAGTTTTACGTGATTTTAAGAAAATCTACAATACTTGCAAAGGTGCGTTCAAATTCAACGTAGCTATGATCGCCACCAAATTCTATCAATTGCTTGCATTGCGAATAATATTTTACTGCGTGTTGAAAGTTCAACACTTCATCGCCTGTTTGCTGTAATAAGTACAGTAACTCAGGGTATGCTAATTTATCTACAGCGAGTAATTTAAGTGCCTCAATATGACTGTTATTTAAATCGTAATGATAATCTTGATACGGATTATAATTAGGTCCAAGTAACGACTGTAATAAATTATAGGGTGCGACCGCGGGATTAATAACCACTGCAGGAATTTGATAACGCTGCGATAAATACGTGGCAAAAAAACCACCTAACGAGCTACCTAATAAAACGGTATTTGGCGTTAGTAATTGTTCAAGCTCAATTATAGCTTGTAGGGGCTCGTGGTTTAAGTTCGGTACACAATAATCAACGTCATAGTTTGCCATAAGCTCACCAAAGCGCACAGCTTTATATGATTTTTGTGAACTATTAAAGCCATGAATATAAATTACGCGTTTAGCCATACTACTTCCGTTTTTACTTCTACTTTATCTTTTTTACTCTTTATATTTAGCGTTCTGTAAGCTGGCCCCGCATTTTTTTGCTCCCACTGTGAAGTGTGCTTTACAAACTGTATTGAGCTGGCCGGGGTCGCATATATGGGCAGCCCTCTAAAACTTTGTTCGTAATCATTGTGCACATGCCCATGAAAAAGCGCAGATACATTATTACTATTAACTAAGATATTTAAAAGCTGTGGGCCATTTTCTAATAAGTGTTTATCAAGGTAGCCGTTTATTGGCAGCGGATTATGATGACAAAATATAACTTTACTATTATTCGAGTTGACTAAAGCGTCCGTTACTTCATCTAAATGCGTGCCAGTAACCCATCCTGCGGGCGTGGGCCCTTTAGAATTAATAAGAAGTAGCTCAATCCCATTAGCAATAATATGTTTAGCCGAATTTATTTGCCCACCACTTATGCGATTAAGCATTGCTAGTTCATCATGATTACCTGGCACCCAAAATACAGGACAAGTAATGTCACTGGCATTTATAAGTTCACTAAATAATAAGTACGATTCAAAACTATGATCTTGTGTTAAATCGCCACCAAAAATAATGCAGTCTATTGATTGTTTTGCTATGTGTGCCAAGGCTTGTTCAAAATGATCTGCGGTATTTACAGTAAAGTACTCACCGCTTTTGTCTGCAAATAAATGGCTGTCAGTAATATGCGCAATGCACAAAGATGATTTATCAAATGTATATGTATCATCAAACCAAGCCATTATTTACATCCCAATTTAATGTTGCTTGCCCGTGCTCTACACAGGCCACTAACCAGTCGTATAAAAATGCATTAAGTTGATACTTTTCATCTTTTTGATGCATTTTAGGGTTAGGGTATCCATAAGAAGGTTTTATGCGTTGATGATAATCGTGATGAACAATTTCAGCCACTTTGGCATCGTGATACATGCGTACCGTTAAATACAGTGGCGTAATCCCTTTAACCATTCCTGTTAGCTGCTTAATTGAAATATCCATAGTGTATTTTGCGCTGCCATCAATTTTTGTAGCAAACTCACTGTTGCCAAGTTTAACTTCACGAATGCTTCCTATATTGCGCTCGCTCGGTAACAACTTTAATAGTCGCACATAGTTATGCTCACAAAGTGTTAAATACTTTGGGAGGCTCTGAATATATCGCTTTGTTGCTAATTGTGCTGTCAAAGTACCACCATAATATTAGTAAGAGTTTATGCCCATTTACTTGCCATTTTTTCGCGATTTAGCGCAAGCCACTGCATACAAATAACCGTTGCCGCATTATCCATTTCACCGTTATTGAGGCGCATTAGCGCATCATCAACCGATAAAATATGAGTTTTTATATCCTCGCCTTCAGTTTCAAGACCATATACACCTGATTTCACTTGGCTTAAGTCAGTACGCGCTAAATACAAATGCAAGCGCTCAGTTGTACCACCAGGACTTGATAAATATGAAAGCATAAACTCAAGCTCAGTTAGCTCAAGCCCTGCCTCTTCATACGCTTCCTTTTTAACAACTGATTCGTAATCCGTACTGCCGTCTGTCATTCCGGCTATACACTCTAGCAGCCAAGGCGAATGCTTGCTTTTAATAGCGCCAATACGTATTTGCTCAATTAAAAGAACAGTATCTGAAATTGGATCGTAAGGGAGTACTGCAATTGCATCGCCACGTTCTAATATTTCTCGGCTAATTACTTTAGATTTTCCACCCGCAAAAAGAGCATGTTCAAATTGGTATAAATCAACCTGAAAAAAACCTTTATAAAGGTTTTTTATTGGCTTTAAATTCACATCTTTATGTGTAAATTGAACGAGCTTTTTATCAACCACGTACCTACCTCCTACTTATCTAAAGCTTTAAAATGCGTTAATATATTCTGTTACACTTGAACATACTGTTTTACTAATTATTTTTTTTGTTATGGAGTAAAACAGGTTAACATGCTTTTAGTACAAAAATTGTCTAAGGACCGAACCCCACATGAAAAAGAACATTCTTGCGGCGCTAGTTAGTTTATCATGCGCACTAGGTGCAACAGCAGTGAAAGCTGAAGATTTACTACAAGTTTTTGAAATAGCGACAGCTAACGATCCTACTGTTTTAAAAGCAAAAGCCCAAGCCGATGCGCAGTCTTACCAAAGCGATTTGGCGATGAGTGCACTATTACCTCAAATTGGTTTAACTATGGGTTATACAAAAAGCGATGCAACGTCGTACCAAAGCGTTGGCGACTTATCTAACCAAGTAAAAGTTGAAAGTGATACAGACCAATTCTCTCGCGGTGTAAGCTTAAGCCAAACATTATTTGATTTAGGTGCCTGGAATACGTTAGATATTGCCGACAAGCAAGCGCTTCAAGCAAGCGGCCTATACGATGCAGCTAAACAAAACTTAATTGTACGCGTTGCTGAGGGTTATTTTAACGTATTAAGTGCAAGCGATAACCTAGAATTTGTTGAAGCTGAAAAACGTGCAATTGAACGTCAACTTGAGCAAACAAAACAACGTTATGCAGTTGGCCTAACAGCTATTACGGACGTACACGAAGCGCAAGCTCAGTTTGATAACTCTGTAGCTCAAGAAATTATTGCAGGTAATGCTGTAGAAACAGCACGCGAGCAACTTCGTGAGATTACAGGTAAATACCACGAAAAATTAGATTTTTTAAATACAGATACTTTCTCAACAACTAAACCAACTAAGCGCTCAAGCGACTTTGTTAAAATAGCTGAAGATAAAAATATAAACCTGCAAGTGTCTAAAGTAACGGTTGATATTGCAAAAGATCAAATTGAATTAGCAAAAGCGGGTCATTACCCAAAACTAACCCTAAGTGCTAGTTACGGCGATTCTCTTACAGACAATCAAATAAATGGCGCTAACTTTGATGATCAGCCACGTTCAGACTCAAGCTCTGTAGGGCTTAACTTTAGCGTACCTTTATATTCAGGTGGTGCTACAGTTGCTGCAACAAATCAGGCCCGTGCATTTTACGTAGGTGCTAGCCAAGACTATGAAACAAATTATCGTGCAGTAACTCGCACAGTGATTACATCTTATAACCAAGTTGTTTCAGACATTGCTACTTACAAAGCGCTAGAGCAAGCTGTTGTTTCAGCTCAAAGTGCGCTTAAAGCAACTGAAGCCGGTTTTGAAGTAGGTACGCGTACCATTGTTGACGTACTAGTAAGTACGCAAAACTTATACGATGCAAAGCGTAACCTTGCAGATGTACGTTACCGCTATGTGTTATCTACCCTTCGCTTAAAACAAGCTGCGGGAACACTAACAAGTGAAGATTTAGTGGCTATAAATCAAGGTTTAAAAGCCGCTTAAATTTCATTACTCGCATAGTATGAACACATTAAAAGCCAGCTAAATGCTGGCTTTTTGTATTTTACAGCGCTTAGCGTTAAACTATCGTTTTTATTCTCAGAGAGATTTTTGTGGTCACTTCTTCTCCTTTTAAAGCATCTTTTTTAGGCCCTCGATACTGGTTAACGTGGGTTGGCGTTTTATTTTTATATTTGATCTCTTGGTTGCCACAAAAACTACAGTTGGCGATGGGTAAACAACTTGGCCGCTTAGTTCATAAGTTTATGAAACGCCGTCGCCATATTGCAGAAGTTAACATTAAATTATGTTTTCCTGATATGAGCGCAGCAGATCAAAAAGATCTTGTACTCAAAAATATGGAAAATACCGGCATTGCTATGGTTGAGACTGGTATGGCCTGGTGGTGGCCGCAGTGGCGAGTTGAAAGTGTATATGGTTCAATCAAAGGTCTAGAGCACTTTGAGCGTGTACAAGCCTCTGGTAAAGGTATTTTATTACTTGTACCCCATATCTTGCATCTTGAAATGGCTAGTCGTGTGATGGGATTGAAATGCCAAGGCTTAGGCTTTTATCGTCCTCACAACAACGCACTAATGGAATACTTTACAACTAATGGCCGTCTTCGTTCTAACGAATACTTAATTGGCCGAAAAGATGTAAAAGGTTTGCTTAAATCATTAAAAAATAAAAAAGTATGCTATTACTTACCCGATCAAGATTACGGCCGTAACCGCTGTGAATTTGTGCCATTTTACGCTGTTCCCGACACTGCAACTACAACAGGTACTCTTATGTTTGCTGGCAGTAAAAACTGCGAAACTATGAGCTTAATCTCTCGCCGTGACGAAAATGGTAAGTACCATTTAGAGGTAGTACCTGAGCTTGAAAACTTCCCCAGTGGTGATGATAAAGCTGATGTAATACGCGTTAATCAACGTGTAGAGCTATGTATAAATGCTGCACCAGAGCAATACATGTGGCTACACCGTCGTTTTAAAACTCGACCTGATAAAAATACCCCTTCTTTTTATAAAAAGTAATGGTATAACAATAATAGGAACAAACAAGGTGGGGAATAATAATGTGGTTTTGGATTAGACATTTATCATTTGCAGTTGTGTTAATAGCACTCGCCGTATACTTTCTGTTGGGTGATGGTTCTGTATTCGATATAAAAAAGTCTAAAAATGCAGCCGCCGAAGGATTGTCACGATTTTACTCTTCTATTCGTAACCAAGTAAAAAGTAATAAAGAACGAGATAAATTTGTTTTAAAGCTTAAAACACCAGAACAAACCTTAGATAGAGTATTGGCTGAACGTGCGCGAACAGTTGATCCTATGCCAACAAGTTGGACTGGAAAAGTTGAACCGAGGCGCTTTGAAAATGGCACAACACTTAAAAACGTACTCAATAAATACGCAAAAAATGAAGGTATTGAGCTTTACTGGTATTTAAGTAAAGACTACGTAGTTAAAGATCATTTTAGAGTAGACAGTAACTTTACTTCTGCACTTTATCAAATTGGCCGCGCTATAAATGATGACTTTGAGTATGAGGTTTATACTTACTTTTGCCATAAGCAAAGAGCGGCTGTTATTACCGAGTTACCCTCAGAATTTGTACGTACAAACTGTTTAAAACTAAACGTTTAACTATTTAAATGTTTATATACACAAAAACCCAAGCAAGCACTTGGGTTTTTTAGTTCAGTTCAGTTCAGTTCAGTTCAAAAATACTATTCCAAATATTCGTTACGTTAGTAATATCTTGTAAAAAAGCTTCTCGCGAGATCAATTTGCCTTTTTGATCCAAGCTCAGCACGTGATAACACGAGCGATAATCAATATACGCTTTGATCAACTGCTGTTTTTGCTCTTTAGTAATACAGCCTATATTTGCTGCATCCGTTAATATTCTTACGTTATCTGAATAAACGGTAAGCTGCTCAAACTCATTCGCGTGTTTAAGTACTAAATATTGCGTAATAAACTCAATATCAGCCATACCACCAATATCTTGTTTTAAGTCAAATTGCTCAGTATTCCCCTTCGCCAAGTGGTCGCGCATTTTTTCGCGCATTTTTATTACATCGGCTTTTAACACGGTATCATCGCGCTGTTGGCAAAGAATACTTTTACGAATTTGTGAAAAACGCTCTATAAGATCGTCTTGGCCCAAAATTAACCGAGCCCGCACAAGTGCTTGATGTTCCCACGTCCATGCTTGAGTTTGCTGATAGTGATTAAAGCTCTCTAAATTGATAGCAAGTAAACCTGATGCACCTTCAGGGCGTAATCGCGTATCAAGCTCATACAAAATACCCGATGCAGTACGAGTATTAAATAAATGCATTAAGCGCTGAGCGAGTTTTAAATAAAACTGGCGAGAATCTATCGGTTTTTCACCATTGGTTTGGCTTGAGCCATCATGATTATGCACAAACACCAAATCTAAATCTGAATCGTACCCTACTTCTAAGCCGCCTGTTTTACCATATGCAATAACAGCAAAACCTTTGTTTTCATCATCAGTGCCAGGGGGCATACCAAAACGCTTAACGGTGTTATGCCATGCAATATTAACAGCTTGATCAACAATCGCTTCAGCCAATACGGTTAAGTGATCGCTTACTTTCATTACATCAAGAACACCGGTTGCATCAGCAGCAGCAATTCGTAATTGATGCGTTTGCTTAAATTGCCTAAGCGACTCCATTTGCAGTTCTAAATCGTCATGCTCTATTCGTAAAAAATACTGTCTTATTTCATCTTTATAAGCGGTTAATGGTGTCGGTTTATAAAGAACAGCCGGGTCTATTAGCTCATCCAGCAATATAGGGTAGCGAGAAATATGCTCGCCTATCCATTTGCTATGACAACACAGTAAAACAAGTTGCTTTAATGCACCTTGGTTTTCGTACAGCAATTCTAAATAAGCAGTACGTGAAATTATCTTATTAAAAATTTGGCAAACCATTGTAAAAGCAGCTGCGCTGGCATTAAAGTCATTTAACTGACTCAATAAAACAGGCATTAATTTATCAAGGGTTTCACGCCCTCGGTTACCTATATTTACCTTAGACAGCCTTAATTTAAAATCGTTAAGGGGTGCTTGCCATTCATCTCTAGCCTCTTTTAGAAAGCTCACGTCGCCATGATCCCAAGCACTAATAAATGCACCTTCACAGGTATCTAGTGGCGCGGTTTCTTCACCAATAACGAGTGCAAACTCGCCGTTAACTTGCTTCATTACCTTTTCAATAGTGATTAAAGTGGCAGAAAAATCAGCTTGTTCTAATAATAAATTTAAGCGCTGCTGGTTCAATTCATCATCGGGGAGTGTTTGCGTTTGCTGATCATCAAATATTTGTAAGTACTGTTCAACTTTTCGCAAATAAAGGTAATTGCGTTTAAGCTCGCTCGCTTCTTGCTCATCTATAACTTGGTTAAGTGCCAGCTCATTTAATGCTTTAAGTAATGATTGAGTTTGTAAATTAGCCTCTCGCCCACCTCGTACCATTTGTAGGGCTTGCACTATAAATTCAACTTCACGAATACCACCAGCGCCTAGTTTTATATTATTAGTTAAGCGTTTACGGCGAACCTCTTGTGCAATCATTAACTTCATTTTACGCAAAGATTCAATCACCGAAAAATCAATATACCGGCGATAAACAAACGGCTTTAAAAGCTTAATAAATTCATCCCAATATTTATTAGGCGTGCCAATTAAGCGTCCCTTTAACATTGCGTAGCGTTCCCAGTCGCGACCTTGTTCTTGGTAGTAATCTTCAATGGCATTAAAGCTCATAACCAAAGGGCCACTTTCGCCAAACGGGCGTAGGCGCATATCAACCCTAAATACCTGCCCGTCACCGGTGGCTTGGTTAAGTGATGCAATGAGTTTTTGTGCAACTTTGGTATAAAATACTTGGGCCTCAAGGCTTCTGCGGCCACCTTGGGTTTTTGTACTGCGCGGATATGCAAAAATGAGATCAATATCAGAGGAGTAATTTAGCTCTTGTCCGCCAAGTTTTCCCATACCCAACACCATTAACGGCATTGCTTGGTTTTGCTCATCAAGCGGCTCACCATTTACTTTTGCCACCTGTGCATGCGCCCATTGGTTAGCACTATTTATTAGCATGTCAGCCAGTTGACTTATGTAATTAATACTATCGGCAATGGGATTGTTACAGCATAAATCTAAAAAGGCGACTTTGAGCCAGTACTTTTCACGATATTGGCGAAGTACTTTATGGCACTGCACTTCATCAATGTCAGCTAAGTTAAGGTTTTTAAAAGGAGAATCTATTACTCTATTATGTATTTCGTCTTTGCATAATAGCCAAGTATTTAAATCAGGTTGTGATTCTAAACTGCGCCAAGCAAAGTCGCTTAATGCTAATAACCTTACAACTTCACTTTGTTTACTTTGCTGCGGGTATAACTGTTCAAAGCGCATCAAGCCAAGTTTTTGTAATTGAATAGGAAGTTGCTTTACGTTACTCATCAATCCTCTCTTTTATATCATCAATAACCGTACTAGAATGATTAAAACCTAGAAAGGTTAACTTAATTAGGATCACCATGTCATATTTGTCTTTATCTAACACTAGTTTTATTGCGATTGCCATTAGTTTTGCGGTTATTTGCATAACTATTTTTTGTTTACGAGTTGTCACTCAAATCAAAGCAAAACAAGCGCTTAAAGATGAGCTAGCACAACACGACAACTTTGCCATGGGTATTAGTTTTGCATCTGAAATATCAGTTGTTATAGCCACTATGGCTTTCTTATTTGACGAAATAAGCATAAGTACCGCACAGTCAAACCCGTTAAAAGTGTTAATTATTATTATTCTTTTATTCACTTTTATAAAAGTGGGTCATTTAATTCACAGAAAATGGATACTTCACAGGTTTAACGAAGAAGCTGCCATACTAAAACAAAATGTATGTGCTGCATTGGTAGATTCAGGCATGTTAATCGCTAACTGTATTATCGCACTTGGCTTGTACACGTGGACGCACACACAGGGATTTAGCAACTTACTTATTGCTTGTGTTAGCTTTTTTGCACTGCAAGGAATGTTTGCACTGGATAGTAAAATACGAGAACACCGTTTTGCAAAAGCAAATCAAGGAGCTTCGCTACAAAGTAACTTTAACCTAGAAAATACATCTATTGGTATAAGGTATGCTGGCAAATCAATCGGTTTAGCATTGGCTGTGTATGCTGGTTTATCTAGCGCAGCATTTCAAAATGGTAAAATGGTAGAAAACATATTTACACTCGTTATGCATTGCGGTGTAATGTGGATACTACTTTACAGCTTAACGTATGTGATAAAAGTTATCTCTTTACCAAATATTGATACGGCTCTTGAAATAGACCATCAAGATAATATTGGGGTAGCATGTATAGAGTTTGCTGTTTTTTGTGCTATAGGCTATTTACTTATTAGCATGTTTTCTCTTTAGACCTTTTTACTAAAATACAGCCATTAAAAGTCTGCATTTAAGTAATAATGGTAATTACTTAAATGCAACAAGGTCCTAGCTCTATGCCACTTGAAATAACGAATTACTTGTTAATTGACATAGACAACGAATTTAGCCGAGCATTTGCCGAATACTATGTAAATAATAATGGTAAAACAAAAGCGAGTACGCTTATTGCAGCAGGCAGTAATACCCGCCAGTTAGTAAAAATGATGTTTGACGAACTTATTAAAGACTATAGTTATTGCGACCTTGAAAACGAAATAAGCGTTTCTGAATTAATTAACTATCTAAAAGAGCATCACGATTTACGCGGAGTCCTTTTTAATAGTACCGATTACTTACTAGCAAGCGATAAACAACGCTTTATTTATAACTCGTTACATGAAGAGCGCTTTTTAATAAGCTTTGATGATACAGGCTATACACTAAGCCTAGTTACTGACGAGACGTTAACAGAACCTTCGCAAAATCATCACGATATAGCGCACACACCACAAGATTTAATAGACCTTGCAGAGCAACTTAATAAAAATAAATAATTGCGCACAGCTCCCAGCTTACTTACCATAGCAGTATATATTTTTACGCTAAGTAATAAGTGACGCCCTATGCGAGTTCCTCATATTTATCAAACATCGAGTATTGCCCTAAACACCCCTGTAACTTTAGATGACGATGCTGCAGGGCATATTGGCAGAGTGCTGCGCATGAAAGTAGGCGAGCATGTATCTATTTTTAATGGCGAAGGCGGCGAATACCTTAGTGAAATAATTGAGGTAACAAAAAAAACAGTCGTCGTAATGCCGTTAGAGCTTAATCCTCATGATGTAGAATCCCCGCTTAAAATTCATTTAGGCCAGTGTGTATCCCGTGGTGATAAAATGGATTTTACAATTCAAAAGTCAGTTGAACTGGGCATTACCGAAATCACCCCTATTTTTAGTCAGCGCTGTGGCGTGAAACTAATGGGCGATCGTCTTGAGAAAAAACACCAACAATGGCAAAAAATTGCAATAGCAGCGGCAGAGCAATCTGGGCGTAATTTTGTGCCAATTATTCATCCCCCTGTAGATTTAAAACAATGGCTTGCACAACAAACCAATGCAATTAAGCTCACTCTTCACCCTCGTGCTGAGCACAGCATTAAAACCATTACGGTACCTAAAGATGGCGTACGCTTTTTAGTCGGCCCAGAAGGCGGCTTTACCGACGATGAAATGGCACTAACTAAACAACTAGACTTTGTGGATATTCGCTTAGGCCCGCGCGTTTTACGAACGGAAACAGCCGCTTTAACGGTCTTAAGTGCATTACAACTTCAATTTGGCGATTTAGCTAATTGAAATAACTAAAAGCACCCTCATATAAACAGTAACATTTATAGTAAGGCACAGCGCATGGCAATTAAGTTAGGTATTATTTCAGATCCTATTAGTGGATTTAACATCAAAAAAGACACCGGTTTTGCAATGATGATGCAAGCGCAAGAACGCGGCTACGAAATTTATTATATGGAGATGGATGATTTATCTCTTCGTAAAGGTAAGTCGTACGCTACAGCGTCTAAAGCGCAAGTGTTTAATAATGCAGAAAAATGGTACGAGCTTGAAGAAAAAGCCACTATAGCCCTTGCCGACCTTGATGTTATTTTAATGCGAAAAGATCCTCCTTTTGATACCGAATACATTTACGCAACGTATATTTTAGAGCGTGCAGAGCAAGAAGGTACGTTAATAATTAACAAGCCACAAAGCCTTCGCGATGCTAACGAAAAGCTATTTACAGCATGGTTTAGCGAACATACGCCAGACACACTTGTTACACGTAGCCAAAAACAAATTCGTGAGTTTTTAGCCGAGCATAAAGACATTATTTTAAAACCCCTTGATGGCATGGGTGGCGCATCTATTTTCCGCCTTAGAGAAGACGATGCCAACATTGGTGTAATTTGTGAAACGCTAACCGAGCACGGCAGCCGCTTTGCTATGGTGCAAAATTACATCCCAGAGATCAAACAAGGCGACAAGCGCGTATTGGTTATTGATGGTGAGGTTATTCCGTATTGTTTAGCGCGAATTCCACAAAATGGTGAAACACGCGGTAATTTAGCTGTTGGCGGTCGAGGCGAAGCCCGTCCACTTAGCGAGTCAGATTTAAAAATAGCGCAAGCGGTTGCACCAACGCTTAAAGAAAAAGGCTTAATATTTGTAGGTTTAGATATTATTGGCGATAAATTAACTGAAATTAACGTAACTGCACCAACGTGCGTGCGCGAAATTGAAGCTGCTTATGATATTTCTATTACAGGTATTTTGTTTGATGCCATTGAAAGAAAGCTAGATAAATAAGTATCTACCTATCGTTATTAAAAGCACTTTCGTGTCATAAATTTTAATATAGTTGTTAACTATTAATTTTTAAACTGTATGAAAGTGCTTTTTTAGTTTTAAAAACAAAGGTATGTGCCATACTCAAAGTTCATTAACTAAAAAGGGTGAAATCTATGCAGTCATTAGAAAATCATTTTTTAATTGCGATGCCGTCGATGCAAGACCCTTTTTTTAAACGTGCTGTTACCTATATTTGTGAGCACAATGAAGATGGGGCTATGGGCTTGGTAATAAACCAACCTATTGATGTTACTGTTGGCGAACTTTTAGATAAAATAGAAATTGATAACGACAAAACGCAAAACGCAGCAAAAGTAAGTGTGTTTGCAGGCGGACCCGTTAAAACTGACCGTGGTTTTGTTTTGCACTCTCCCCAATCAGGTTATTCAGCAAGCCAAAAACTCAGTAGCGATATTATGATCACTACCTCAAAAGACGTTTTAGCAAGCTTAACTACCGCACAAGCACCTGAACAATTTATTATTACATTGGGTTATTCAGGATGGGAGCAAGGACAACTCGAACAAGAGTTACTTGATAACAGTTGGTTGATCATAGAAGCCGATCCGAAGATCATTTTTGATACCCCCGTTGAAAAACGATGGGAAAAAGCAGTTTCAATGTTGGGCTTTGATATTAGCCAACTCAGCCCTGAAGCTGGTCACGCATAATAGTAATTTAACCCTTAGCAAACTTAAACAAGATACACATGACAAAAAAATCGCTTAAGCCGCAAGGCGAACGCACTGTAATGGGCTTTGACTTTGGCACCAAAAGTATTGGTATTGCTATTGGGCAAGAGCTAACAGGCAGCGCGTCTAGCCTTAAGGCTGTAAAAGCACAAGATGGCATTCCTAACTGGGACCATATTGCAGTACAAGTAACCGAATGGCAGCCTGACTTAATGGTTGTTGGCTTACCACTAAATATGGATGGAACGTCACAAGAGGTTACCTTTAAAGCAAAAAAGTTTGCCAACAGATTACATAATCATTATGGCATTCCGGTGCAAACACAAGACGAGCGTTTAACGACTGCGGATGCTAAAGCGCGACTTTTTGAAAGTGGTGGCTATAAAAACTTAGGCAAAGGTAATGTAGATAATATGTCTGCGGTTATTATTTTAGAAAGTTTTTTTGAGTCTAATTACGGTGAATAAACTGGCTATATAAACAACCCGTTATATAAATAAAAAGCGCCAATTGGCGCTTTTTTTATATTAAGTATTTATATTTATTACTTTTTAAATTATTGTTCGTTATTTTTATCGTCAAGGCCATCAATAGTAACGCCTTGTAAAAAGCCCGCACCTTGCTGCTCGTTATTGCGCAGTTTAATCATTAAACGTAAATCATTTGGCGAATCAGCATGATGCAGTGCATCAGCGTAATTAATTCGCTGCTGTCTATACAGCTCAAATAATGCTTGGTCAAAGGTTTGCATGCCCATTTCTTTCGATTTAGCCATTGCCTCTTTAATACCACCAATATCACCGTTTTTAATCAGTTCAGCAACCATTGGTGAGTTAAGCAATATTTCAATAGCTGCAACACGGCTTTCACCATCAGCAGTCGGTACTAATTGCTGGGCCACAATTGCACGTAAGTTAAGTGCTAAATCGTACTTAAGCTTATCGTGTTTTTCTTTTGGAACTAAATGCATAATACGGTCAATCGCTTGGTTAGCATTATTAGCATGCAGTGTTGCAACACATAAATGACCTGTTTCGGCAAAGCTTAGTGCGTATTCCATAGTTTCTTGAGAGCGAATTTCACCAATCAAAATTACATCGGGAGCTTGGCGTAATGAGCTTTTAAGTGCTGACTCAAAGCTTTCGGTATCAAGCCCTACTTCGCGTTGAGTAATAATACTTTTACGATGCTCATGAACAAATTCAATCGGATCTTCAATAGTCAGTATATGACCACGTTGATGTCGGTTACGGTAACCAATAAGTGCGGCTAGCGAGGTTGATTTACCCGTGCCAGTACCACCGACGAACAAAACAAGGCCACGCTTAGACATAATTACATCGGTAAGAATAGAAGGAAGACCTAGCTCACTCACATCAGGTATTTGCGTAACAATGCGGCGAATAACCATACCTGCTTTATCGCGTTGCCAAAAAGCAGAAATACGAAAACGCCCTTCGTCGGTGGCAATCGCAAAGTTACATTCTTTCGTTGTATGAAACTCTGCTTTTTGCTTTTCGCTCATTGCAGATTCTACTAACTCAAGCGATTGCTCATCAGTAAGCCTATCGTCACTTAGGGCTGTTAGCTCACCGTTTATTTTTGCGCTTACAGGTAGCTGACTCGATACAAATAAGTCAGAACCTTTTTTCTCAATCATGATGAGTAAAAAGTCGTTTAAAGATAAAGCCATAATAGTTTCTTACCCGCCAAATTGTGTTTTGTCTTGTGCTTTTTCTTTCGCTGCCGCATTTGTAACAATGCCGTGATTAACTAAATTAGTTAAACATTGATCCATTGTTTGCATGCCCACAGACGCACCGGTTTGAATAGACGAGTACATTTGTGCAATTTTATCTTCACGAATTAAGTTACGAATAGCAGGTACTGCAATCATAATTTCGTGTGCTGCAACTCGCCCGCCACCAATCTTTTTAAGCAGTGTTTGCGAGATAACAGCACGCAAAGATTCAGATAACATTGAACGTACCATTGATTTTTCTTCACCTGGGAATACATCGATAATACGGTCAATGGTTTTTGGTGCAGATGTTGTATGCAACGTGCCAAACACTAAGTGACCCGTTTCAGCAGCGGTCATTGCAAGACGAATTGTTTCTAAATCACGTAACTCACCCACAAGTATTACATCTGGATCTTCACGCAATGCACTACGTAGCGCGTTTGAAAAGCTATGAGTATCGCGATGTACCTCACGTTGATTAATAAGGCTTAATTTATTATCGTGAACAAACTCGATTGGATCTTCTATTGTTAGAATATGGTGATGTTTATTTTGATTTATATAATCGACCATAGCGGCAAGTGTTGTCGATTTACCAGAGCCCGTTGGGCCTGTCACTAACACGAGTCCACGTGGGGTATCGGAGATTGTTTTAAAAATATCTGGCGCACCTAAATCATCAAGCGTTAACACTTCACTTGGTATGGTACGAAATACCGCAGCAGGCCCGCGATTAGAGTTAAACGCATTCACACGAAAACGTGCTAAATTAGGCACTTCAAACGAAAAATCCACTTCGAGATTTTGTTCATAGTCCTTGCGTTGATTATCGTTCATAATATCGTAAACAAGACTGTTTACGTCTTTGTCTGCAAGGGCTGGTATATTAATGCGGCGAACATCACCGTCTACGCGTATCATAGGTGAAACACCCGACGATAAATGTAAATCGGATGCTTTGTGTTGCACACTAAACGCTAATAATTCGGTAATATCCATTTATGACTCCACAACTAACTGATAAATATATGGTTACAATAGCAGAACGACTCACATCCGCCTACGCTAGAATTGCAGACGCGGCAAAAATTGCACAACGAAACACTAACGAAGTCACTCTACTGGCAGTGTCTAAAACTAAACCAAGCGAAGATGTTATTGCAGCTTATGAGCATGGTCAGCGCGAATTTGGTGAATCTTATGTTCAAGAGGCTATAGATAAAATAGCTCAACTACAGTCATATAGCGACATCATTTGGCATTTCATTGGCCCTATTCAATCTAATAAAAGTGCTTTAGTGGCTGCCAACTTTGATTGGGTGCAAAGTGTTGATCGCATAAAAATAGCGAAACGATTAGATTCCCAGCGCCCAGACGATAAACAGCCTCTTAATATACTTATTCAAGTAAATATAAGTAATGAGGAAGCGAAGTCGGGCTGCCGCCCAGATGAAATAGATGAACTTGCCGATTTTATTAACCAATGTGAGCACTTAACACTTCGAGGTTTAATGGCGATTCCCGCTAAAAGCAACGATCTGGATACGCAAATTCAATCTTTTGAGCAATTACAAACTTGCTTTGATAAACTAAAGACCCAATATCCTCAAGTAGATACTTTGTCGATGGGTATGAGTAACGATGTTGAAGCTGCCATTAGTGCAGGCTCAACCATGGTAAGGATCGGCACAGACATTTTTGGAACACGAACTTAAAAGGTGATAACAGATTTATGTCAGATAAAAAAATCGCATTTATAGGCACAGGTAATATGAGCTACGCCATTATTGGTGGCATGGTAAAAAACGGTTTTAACGCAAGTAACATTATTGCGACTAACCGCAACCAAGAAAAGCTTGAAAAGGTAGCCTTTGATTTCAAGGTGCAAACCACCAGTGACAATAACGAAGCCCTGCGCGATGCTGATGTAATTGTTTTGTCTGTTAAACCACAAATGATGGGCGATTTATGTAAATCGTTTCAAGAGTCGGGCGTAGATTTTAGCGATAAACTGTTTATTTCTGTTGCTGCGGGCTTAACTGTAAAACGTTTACGTGAAATGCTAGGTCAAGACGTTAAAATGGTACGTTGTATGCCAAACACGCCATCTTTATTAGGCCGTGGTGTATCAGGTTTATATGGCGCGGGCGAAACACAAAGCGAACACGAGTTTGTACAACAAGTTTTTGAATGCACGGGCATTGTTGTATGGGTCGAAAAAGAATCACAAATTAACGATATTATTGCTGTGACCGGCTCATCACCTGCTTACTTTTTCTTATTTATGGAAGCCATAGAAGAAAAAGCCAAAGCGCTGGGCTTTAATGATGAAGACGCTCGTCGTTTAGTACAACAAACAGCCCTTGGCGCCGCCGAAATGGCACTTAGCCAGCCTGATATTAGTATTTCGCAACTACGTTCAAACGTAACATCTAAAGGCGGTACTACTCACGCAGCTGTTGAGCACTTAAAAGATGAAGGCTTAACTAAAACCGTTGGCGATGCAATGGATGCGTGTATTGCGCGTGCAGAGCAAATGGAAAAAGAACTTTAAAACCACTTTTTATTGAAGGTTACACTATGAATGCCATGCAATTTTTAATCAATACCCTGTTTGATTTGTTTTTAATGGTGGTATTACTGCGCTTTTGGCTGCAGTGGGCAAAAGCCGACTTTTATAATCCAATGAGCCAGTTTGTGGTTAAAGCCACTTCGTTTGCGGTAAAACCACTGCGTAAAATCATTCCGGGATTTGGCGGACTTGATTTAGCATCTCTGTTGTTGGCATTTATAGTGGCTGTAGCCAAAATTAGTACTTTAATGCTTGTTATATATAATGCGTGGGCAATACAGCCTGTAATTATACAAGCACTTATAACGGTACTAAAAGAAGGCCTTAACTTAGTTTTTTGGGTACTTATTATTCGCGCTATTTTAAGTTGGGTTAGCCAAGGCTATAACCCTATAGAAGCGGTTTTCCATCAGCTTACTGAACCTATGCTAAAACCAATTCGTAAAATATTGCCATCAATGGGCGGACTAGACCTATCTGTTTTAGTACTTATTATTGGTATTCAATTTTTGCAAATGCTGCTTATGGATTTTTTAGTCTAATATGGATTTTTTAATTAGAGGCCCAAAGGCCTCTTTTTTATATGTTTTGAGGAATACATAATGAACCGTTTAATTAAGTTTTGTTTTATTGCTTGTTTAGCATTTGCATTTAACGCGCAAAGCGAAGAAATGCAAGGCGCACAATATAAAGAGCTTGGCCCTTGGCAAGTGCATTACATCGCCTTTCCTTCTACTTTTATTCAGCCAAAAATAGCAAAAGCGTATGGCCTTGAGCGAAGCGGATACAAAGGCATTGTAAATATTTCTATATTAAAAAATGATGCCGAAAATACAGCCCAAACAGCAAAGCTTACTGGCACAGCTAGAAACCTACTTGGCAATAAACAAACGCTTACTTTTAAAGAAGTAAAAGAAGGTGATTCAATTTATTACCTTGCCCAAGTTGATTATACCAACGAAGAGATTTTACGCTTTGAGATTGAAATACAACAAAGTAATCAATTTCAAAAATTACAGTTTCAGCAAAAATTTTACGTAGATTAATAACATGACCAAAACTTTAGTACTTGCTACAGGTAACCCTGGCAAAGTAAATGAGCTAGCTAACATGCTAAGCCCTCTGAATATTAATGTAGTTCCACAGAGCGATTTTAACGTAGGTGAAGTTGCCGAAACCGGCACTACCTTTGTTGAAAATGCCATTATTAAAGCGCGTCATGCCGCTAAAATTACTGGCATGCCTGCTATTGCCGATGACTCAGGTTTAGAAGTTGATGGCCTAAATGGCGCACCCGGTGTTTACTCTGCCCGTTTTGCAGGCCCAGGTGCCAGCGATCAAGATAACATTGATAAGTTACTCGTAGACTTGGGTAATAACCCTATCCGTAGTGCTCGTTTTTGGTGTGTACTGGTATTAATGCGCCACGCAGATGACCCTACCCCCCTTATTTGCAGTGCAAGCTGGGAAGGCGAAATTACGCTCACTCAAAATGGCAACGGTGGCTTTGGTTACGACCCTGTATTTTTTGTACCAGAGAAAAATTGTACCAGTGCTGAGCTTACAAAAGAGCAAAAAAATGCAGTGAGTCATCGCGGACAAGCGCTACAAAAACTATTGCTAGAGCTACAGCAAAAAGGCGGCCTGTGAACCTTCCACCACTGAGCTTATATGTGCACGTGCCTTGGTGCGTGCAAAAATGCCCGTACTGCGATTTTAATAGCCACGGACAAAAAGGTGAAATACCTGAAGCTGAATATATTCAGCATCTAATTGATGATTTAAAAGCAGATTTGCACTTAGTGCAAGGACGTAAAATTCACAGTATCTTTATTGGTGGCGGTACTCCGAGCTTATTAACTGGTGCGGCTTATACTCGTTTATTAAATGAAGTCGACAACCTAATTGGTCTTGAAGAACACTGCGAAATTACCCTTGAAGCCAACCCTGGTACAGTAGAAACAGGTCGCTTTAAAGATTACGTAAAAGCAGGCATTAACCGTATTTCTATCGGTGTGCAAAGCATGCAAAACGACAAGTTAAAAGCACTTGGTCGGATTCATGGCAGCGACGAGGCTAATTATGCTGCGCAACAAGCTAAGGAAGCTGGTTTAAATAGCTTTAACCTTGATTTAATGCATGGCTTACCAGGGCAAACACTTGATGATGCACTGAGTGATTTAAAACAAATAATAGCGCTCGATCCACCGCATATATCTTGGTATCAACTAACTATTGAACCCAATACTCAGTTTGCTTCAAAACCACCTACCTTGCCACAAGACGAAATACTGTGGGACATTCAAGAGCAAGGGGTCGAGTTACTTGCGCAAGCAGGTTACGTGCAATACGAAATATCGGGCTATGCAAAACCAGGCTATCAGTGCCAACATAACTTGAATTATTGGCGTTTTGGCGATTATCTCGGTATTGGTTGCGGCGCGCATGGTAAGGTTACTGATGCAAATACAGGGCTTATTACGCGTACTGAAAAGGTTAAACACCCACGCGGCTATATGGATTTAATTAAACCGTATATGTATAAAAGCTGGCATGTAGAGCAAGACGATTTAGCGTTTGAATTTTTTATGAATCGCTTTCGCCTTGTTGAGCCTTGCCCAATTAATGATTTTAATAAACTTACAACACTGCCACTGCAAAGTCAGCAAAGTGCATTAAACCAAGCAATTAATAAAGGTTTATTGACTCAAACAGACAGCCATTGGCAGGTAAGCTTAAAAGGTCATCGCTTTTTAAATGACCTGCTAGAATTATTTGTGTAGCGCCCAGCGCTACACAAAAAATAAATATAAAACACCCTAATGGGTTTCTAACAACAAAAGGGAAAACAATGCGTAAACTTACTTTTATTGCGGCCGCAGTAAGCGTTGCACTACTTGCTGGTTGCCAGCAAACAACACAACAAGCGACTTCGGCTCCTATTGCACAAGCAGTTCAATCACAACAAAGTGAAATAGACAAAGCCAATGCATTTTTTGAAGATACATTTAACCGCGACGTAATGAGCAGTCCTGTATATCAAACATACATGGGTATTAAGCAAGATTACGATAAGTGGGATGATGGCAGCGAAGAAAGACAGCTTAAAGATTTAGCGCAAACAAAAGCTGACCTAGTTGCACTAAAAGCAATCAGCCGTGATTTATTAGATGATGCAACAAAAGTTAGCTACGACTTAAAAAAACAAGATCTTGAAAGCTCAATTGCTGACTTTAAATGGCGCTACCATAATTACCCTGTGAACCAAATGTTTGGTACGCATTCTATGATCCCTGCATTTTTAATTAATCAGCACTCAATTAGTAATGTAAAAGAAGCTAAAGACTACATTTCTCGTTTAAATGGTGTAACTGGTGTTATTGATCAGCTTATCGTTGATTTAACTGTACGTGCAGAAAAAGGCATCATTGCCCCTAAATTTGTATTCCCGCATGTTATTGATTCAAGCAAAAACATTATTCACGGTGCACCGTTTGAAAAAGGCGATGATTCTACATTGCTTGCTGACTTTAAACGTAAAGTAAAAGCGCTTGAAATTAGCCAAGACGAAAAAGACTCGTTAATCAGCGATGCATCAGATGCATTAAAATCGGCTGTTAAACCATCTTACTCTAAACTAATTAATTACCTTGCACAGCTTGAAAAACGCGCAGATGATCGCGATGGCGCATGGAAATTACCTGATGGCGAAGCGTTTTATAACAACGCACTTAAGCGCACAACTACAACAGATTTAACTGCTAAAGAAATTCATGCAATTGGTCTATCTGAAGTGACACGTATTCATGATGAAATGCGTGAGATTAAAGACAAAGTTGGCTTTAAAGGCGACTTAAAAGCGTTTATGCAGTTTATGAAAACTGACAAGCAATTTTACTACCCTAATGATGCACAAGGTAAACAACGCTACCTTGATGAAGCCACTGGGCTTATTAATACAATGAAAACGCGTTTAGATGAGTTATTCATTGTTAAACCAAAAGCAGGTTTAAAAGTAAAAGCGGTTGAAGCATTCCGTGAAAAAGCAGCAGGTAAAGCATTTTACCAACAGCCAGCTCCTGATGGTTCACGCCCAGGTGTTTACTACGCTAACCTTTACGATATGGAAGCAATGCCAACGTATCAAATGGAAGCGCTGGCATACCACGAAGGTATTCCGGGACACCACATGCAAATAGCTATTTCGCAAGAACTAGAAGGTATTCCTAAGTTCCGTAAGTTTGGTGGCTACACAGCGTATATTGAAGGCTGGGGTTTATACTCAGAGTTCATTCCTAAAGAAATGGGCATGTACTCAGACCCTTACTCAGATTTTGGTCGTCTTTCAATGGAATTATGGCGCGCATGTCGCTTAGTTGTTGATACGGGTATTCACGCAATGAAGTGGACTCGCCAAGAAGGTATTGATTACTACGTAAATAACACGCCTAATGCAACATCTGACGGTGTTAAAATGGTTGAGCGTCACATTGTAATGCCTTCACAAGCAACGGCTTATAAAGTGGGTATGCTTAAGATTTTAGAGCTTCGTGAAGAAGCTAAAAAGCAACTTGGTGATAAATTTGATATTCGCCAGTTCCACGACGTAGTGCTTAAAAATGGTCCTGTACCACTTAATGTACTAGAAAACTTTGTTAATGAATGGGTAGCAAGCAAAAAGGCTTAAAACCAATTTAAATATGAAAGGTCGCATTTGCGGCCTTTTTTGTTTTATAGTAGCAAAAAAGATTTTGGAAATAATAATGGATTTAAGCATACAACTACTTAATGCGCGTATTTCAAAGCAGCAGTTAAATGAGCTCGATAACGACTTTAGGCAGTTAAGCCCTGCTCAGCAAACTTTGCAGCTTAACCATTTATATGACAGCGCCCAACGGTTGAGTGTTAAGTATGACTTTATGCAAAACATAGCAATCCGTATATTAAGTACTAATACAGCACCTTCTCTATTTATTAACCAACTCACTAATATTGACGCATTGAGCTTTTTCACCCCAGCGCTGAGAGTAAATAAAGGCTTTTTAGTACAAGATACTCAAGGAAATAATGTACTGCACAATGTGTTTAAGCATGCCGATGCTACAAAGCTGCCATTTAACTATGTACGCTCTTTAATGTTGTTTGAATCAAATGATGACTTAGTTAAAGCGTTGGCGCAGCCCAACTCTCACGGATTAACACCAGTTGCCTGCTACATTGCCTATGCAAATAAATCGAGCACACCGGTAAAGCATGAATTCTCAGCTTTGTTAGCATTAATGGAAATAGAGCAAAAACAAAATCCTAACGCAAAACAGCAGCTTGCCAACGTACTAAAAGGGCAAAAAGTTAACGAGACAACAATTTTACTGAGCGCCGCTTACTTGCAACGCTCAACGGCGCAAGTTGCTCACTTAATCAAGGCGCTTTAATTCACTCACAACTTCTCTACGCACACTGTCTATGGCATGTGTAATAGATTGCGCAGCACTTTGCTGATCAACCATATTTGGCCAATTTGTTTGCCAGACCTTTTGTAAGTCTTTTGTTTTTAAATGTACTTTATCAACGGCTAAGTAGCTTAAGTCATGAATTAAGTTAACTTTAACCCAGCCTTTTCTAGGGCTGCCATCTATTTTGTTATTATCGTAATGTGCCGCAAATACAATAAGCTCAAGCTCGGCTAGTTCTTGTAATATTTGAAAGCTAGCAATGCGTGTATTGTTGTTCTCTTCACTTGCCTCCATTCGCCATGCATTATAACTAAAGCCAATAAACGCAAACACCACGCTCGCTATAGCAGTAAAAAAATACGAACGGGGCGCCAGTACAAACTGACCATATTTAGACTCTGACATATTATTTCCTAGTCATTTAAATAATATTCAACACTGGTTACCACTCTTATATTTTTTATTTGCGGTGTGTTTGAATCTCGATTACTGATACTAAATTGTCCCTGGCGAGCGGTTTTTATTTTGCCTAATTTTGAATTAGAGTCTTTAGCAAATTTATTAGCGACTTCACGCGCTTTTTCAGTTGCTTCTTGAACCATAGCAGGCTTTACATTATTGAGGCCTGTAAAAATGTATTCAACTTTTGTTTCGTAGCTGTCCTGCACTATTGCGATATCTTGTTTAGCAAGCTGGCTCACTTTGCTCAGTGCATTTTGTACTTTATCTGGCGCATCAGAATAAACAATAATATTTGAGCGCACTATGTATCTAAATTGCTGATTTTCATTACTGTATTCACGTGCTTGTTTATCAATAACTGACTGACTACCTATTGTTATTTCATCGTCGTCAAAACCATGGAGTTTTAAAAAAGCAGTTACCGCATCATTTTTTTTCTCAACTCGGCTGACTAATTTTTCAAGATTATTGTCGGCATCACTAAATTGCAGAGGCCAAATTACCGTGTCGGCAATAACCTCTCGCTCAGCTAATCCCTTAACCTGCACAGTACGCTCCATCTCTTTTACACTGAGAGCTGTGCTCTTTAAAATAAACCCTAAGCTAATTAAGCCTATACTTAAACAAATAGCCGCTATAACAATGTAAAAACCGGGGGTTTTATTCACAATAATCTCCTTGATTGATATCAATAATAAGCATCTAGACGCTCGAAATAACACAGTAAACAGGGTACATTGAGACTATAAATAACGCAAAATTTAATCAGCCTAGGAAAAACCATGAGCCTTAAGCGCATTACCCAGTTTTTTAACCCAAGCTCAGTGGCCGTTATTGGTGCCTCTAATATATCAACTCGTGCTGGTTTTGTGGTTATGCGCAACTTACTTCAGGGCGGTTTTAAAGGGCCGATAATGCCCGTTACTCCAAGCCATAGCGCAGTACATGGCGTACTTGCTTACCCCTCTATTGCTGACTTACCAAAAGTACCCGACCTAGCTGTTATTTGTACTAACAAAAATACCTTAATTGATATTATTGAGCAGCTTGGAGAGCTTGGCTGTAAAACGGCTATTGTTATTGCAGATGGGCTTTCTGGGGAGCAAAAAAGCGCGCTTAAAGCATGCGCTCAAGCCAAACAGGTTACTTTGCTTGGACCCAATTGTTTGGGCTTGCTGATCCCTCATATTGGTTTAAATGCGAGCTTTTCACATACAGTGGCAAGCCCAGGTAAAATTGCATTTGTATCGCAATCAGCAGCAGTATGCTCAACCATTTTAGATTGGGCTAAAAACAAAGAAATTGGCTTTTCATATTTTGTATCGGTAGGTGATTGCCTTGATATAAACTTTAATGAACTACTCGACTTTTTAGGTCGTGATGCTAAAACCAAAGCTATTTTACTCTACATTGATAACATTGAAGATATTCGTGGCTTTATATCAGCAGCAAGAGCTGCGGCCTTTAGTAAACCTGTAATTGCAATTAAAACAGGTAAAACAAGTGCAGGCGCACTTGCAGCCGAAATTCACACCGGCGGAAAGCAAAGCTCTGATGCTGTTTACGATGCGTTATTTCAACGAGCGGGTATGCTGCGCGTAAATGATTTACGAGAGCTATTTGCAGCGACACAAACACTCGCCATGCATCCAAAATTATTAAAAGTAGAGCAACTGACAATTTTAACTAATGGTGGCGGCCCAGGTGTTATGGCCGTTGATGAGCTAATTCAAAGCTCCGGTAAATTAGCAGAACTAAGCATTGAAACCCGAAATGCGCTAAATAAAGTAATTCCGCAATCAGAAACCACCTCAAACCCTGTGGATATTTTTGGCGATTCAGCACCTGCGCGTTATAAGCAAGCATTAGAAATTTTACTGCACGCAAAAGAAGTTAAAAACTTACTGATTATCCATACTCCCTCAGCGCTTGCGCCCAGCGAAGACTACGCCAACATTATTGTAGAAACCTTACAAACATTACCTAAAATGGCGCGCCCTTACGTTATAACTAATTTTATGGGTGAAGACGCATCTTACGCCGCCAGAAAAGTGTGCTCAAACAACGCAATACCAACTTATAGAACACCAGAGGGTGCTGTTGGCGCGTTTATGCACTTGGTAACGTATCGCCGTAACCAAAAGCATTTAACGCAAACACCTGAGTCGAATACAGATGACGCAAAAATAAATAAAGTAGCAGCTAAAGCGCTTATTAATGAGTTTTTAGATGACGGACAAAGCTACTTACCTACCCATCAGGCAAGCCAAGTATTAAATCACTATGGTATTACATGCATTCAAACTGAGGTGGCTTACACCCCAACAGAAGCCAGAGAGCAAGCCATAGAACTTGGTTTTCCGGTCGCGTTAAAACTTATTAGCCCAAGCATTGCTTCAAAGTCTGAAGTAGGTGGTGTGGTGCTTAACTTAAACGATGCCAACGAGGTTGAACAAACCGCTTTTGCAATGCTTATCCGTATTAAAAACACTTATCCGGATGCTGTTATTGAAGGGTTTTCATTACAAAAAATGGCGCCGCGAGCAGGCGCAAATGAGCTGCGAATTGCAATTAAAACCGAGCCTAATTTTGGTCCTGTTATATTATTAGGTGAAGCAGGAACCGGCCTTGAATATGCGCAAGCCGCTGTTGCTCTGCCTCCACTAAATATGAACTTAGCAAAGTATTTAATTGCCGCAGCGCACGATAAAGGCGTACTAAAGGAGCGCATATTACCCGAAAAAGTTGATAAGTATCGTTTATGTGCACTGCTAACGCGTATTTCTCAGTTAGTTATTGATCAACCTGACATAAGCTCAATGGAACTTAATCCTATACTTGCCAGTAATGGACAGTTTTTAGTGCTCGATGCCACCATGACACTTAGCCGCTATCAAACTCAGAGCAATCGTAAGCGCTTATCTATTCGTCCCTACCCTATAGAACTTGTTGAAGTGGTAACACTTAAAAACAACACCCAAGCTACGCTCAGACCAATAAAGCCAGAAGATGAACAAGCTCATAAAGCATTTGACGAGTCACTTAATAAAGAAGACAGATATAAACGCTTTTTTGGCGAACTACCACAATTTAACCACGATCAACTCGCTAAAATGACGCAAATTGATTACGACCGTGAAATGGCGTTTATTGTTTGCCAACGCTTTGAAGGTAAAACTCGCACATTAGGTGTGTCTCGCGTCATTATGGACCCCGATAACCTGCATGCTGAGTTTGCCATTGTAGTACGCTCAGATTGCCAAGGTTTAGGGCTTGGTCGCATACTAATGAGTGCAGCAATTAACCACTGTAAACGTCAAGGTGTGGAATCGATTGAAGGCATAACCTTACCAGAGAATACAGGGATGATTGAGCTTGCCCGTAAGTTAGGTTTTAAAATTAGTCGCGACTTTGAAGAAGGCAGTATTAACATGGTACTTAAACTTAAATAATGAATGAACCACACACTTTAAGACAAAAAGTGGCTTGCCTGTTTGAAGGCACAGGCCAGTACCATCGAGCAGGACATATTCTTGATATTGCACTCATTAGCTTAATAATGATCAACGTTGTAGCCATTGTTATTGAATCAATCCCAAGTGTGGCAGAGCAGTATTACAACGAATTCTTAGTTTTAGAAATTGTCTCGGTCGCTATTTTTGCTATTGAGTACTTAGCCAGGCTTTGGGCTTGCGTAGATAAAACACAATATGCAGCAATGGAAGGGTCTCATACCAAACGTCGGCTTAGCTATTTTTTCTCTCCTTTGGCAATTGTTGATTTAATTGCGATTTTACCAAGCTTAATGATGTTTTTATTTCCTCTCGATTTACGTTTTTTACGCGTGCTCCGACTATTAAGAGTATTTAAACTCACTCGCTACTCACGCGCCATGCAGCTACTTTTAAAAGCCTTTAACGATGAAGGTAGTTCATTAATGGCTGCTTTTTTTATTATGGCCGTCGTGCTTATTTTAGCTTCATGCGGAATTTACTTAATTGAGCACGACATACAACCCGATAAATTTGGCTCGATTCCCGCAGCTATGTGGTGGGCAATGGCAACATTAACAACCGTTGGTTATGGCGATGTAGTACCTATAACACCATTGGGTAAGTTTTTCGGCGGGGTTATTACACTACTGAGCATGGGAATGGTTGCGATACCTACCGGTTTACTGGCGTCTAGTTTTTCAGAACAAATACGTAAACGCCGCCAATTTTTTGAAGATGCCGTACATGAACAAATTCAAGATGGCACTCTTAATGACACTCAACAAGAACACCTAGAAGAACTACGCTATAAATTAGGCTTGAGTAAACTAGAAGCTAATAAGGCCATTAAAACGCAGTTGAATGAGCATAATAGCCATTTGTTTTGCAGGCACTGCGGTAAAAGGCCTTAAATAAGTACTGCTATTATTAATTAAATATATCACTCCAATTGCGATTAATAAGCGGGAGTACTTCGGTATTAGGTACCGGTTTACTAAATAAGTACCCTTGAAAATGCATGCATCCTCGCGCCTTTAAAAAGGCGAGTTGGTGCGAGCTTTCTACGCCTTCAGCTACACATTCTTTACCTAAACTATCTGCAAGCGCGAGTATTGATTGAATAATAGCTTCATCGTCAGAATCTATGCCTATGTCTTGTACAAAGCTTCTATCTATTTTTAATACATCAATAGGAAAACGCTTTAAATAAGTAAGCGATGCGTAACCCGTACCAAAATCATCCATATACAATCTACAGCCCAACTTTTTAAGTTGTTCCATGCTGTGTAGCGCTTCTTTTGAATCACGCATTAATATTGATTCGGTTATTTCAAAAACAATTGCCTCAGACGATACTCCTGAATTACTTAACGCTTTTTTAATTTCAGGAACAAGGTCTTTAAACTCAAAATCAAGAGCCGATAAATTAATAGATAAATACAGGCTAGGTGAGGCTTTTCGCCACTCTTTTAGCTCTAATAAAGCGCGCGCAAAAGTCTGCAGCATAATTTTTGTAATTAGGCCTATACCTTCTGCTGCCACCGAAAACTCTTGAGTTTGCACAAGCTTATTTTCAGGCCAACGCAGCAGTACTTCAAAGCCTTCTGTTTTTTGACTTTCAGCGTTAATGATAGGCTGGTAGTAATTACAAAATTCTTCTTCTTGATACGCTTTAGTTAGCTGAGACTCAAGATGCAGCGCTCTTTGAACATGCTGATTCATCTCTTGCTTATAAAACTGATAACGCCCCTCTAAAGAGTCTTTTGCATGATATAACGCTATGCTCGCAGCTTTTAAAAGCGCAGAGCCTTGCTGTGCATCATCTGGTGATATAGACACACCAATACTTAAATTAACGTTTACAACTTGGCCATTAATCGTAATATTTTGATTCACACAATCCATCAACTTAGTGCATATAATGAGTACTTGTTCGATTTGCTGAATATCTTCCACCAGTACTACAAATTCATCGCCACCAAATCGAGCAACACTATCAGATGGACGCAAGGAGCATTTTAAACGCTCAGCAACTTCTTTAATTAGCTCATCAGCAACTGCATGCCCCAAAGAGTCATTAAAGTATTTAAAACGCTTAATATTTATATGTAATAAAGCAACTTTACATTCGTGAAATTTTGCTTGCTCAAGGGCGTGTTCAACGCGGTCATTAAATAATGTACGATTTGGCAACCCTGTTAAGGCATCGTAGTTGGCCAATAAGTGCAGCTCGTTTTCGGCTGATTTTTGTGCGTTTATATCGGTTAAAATAATGACATAGCTATTAAGGCGCTGTTCGTTATCGGCCACTGCACTTATTTTCACAAGTACATGGCGTGGCTCACCACTTGCTAAAACTACACTGTCTTCACACGAAAAGTGCTCTCCAATAGATAGCTTTTGCATTATGCGTAAATAATCAAAACGATTGCTGCGCGATATACCTAAATTTAATGCTCGACTAGATAACGACTCAGCAGAGAAGTTAAAGGCGGTTTGCAGTGATTTATTAGAAGCCCGAATATTTAAATTTTTATCGAGGATAAATACCCAATCACGTGTTTGCTCAAATGCTGCCGTAAATAGTAAAGCGTGTTCTTCAAACACCATCTCACGGGTCATATTTGTGTAGGTACCCGCTACTTTTTGTGGCGTTTTATCATCCCACTCAACGACTTTTCCAAAATCCTTATACCAGCGCCAATAGCCTTTTGCATGGCGCAGGCGGTAGGTGCAATTAAAGTAACCTTTATCGGTAGATAAAAACTCAAGCCACTCTAAGCGAAATAGCTGTTTGTCTTGCGGATGAATTTTAGATAAATATTCATCAAGGCTCACGGTTTCATTTTCGTAGCCTAACTCACTCGCTAAGCGAGGTTGGTAAATACTTGGATTGCTTGATTCCCAATCCCAAACACCCGATTCGCTGCCTTCAAGCGCTAGCTTTAAACGTGCTTCGCTTTCTTTACTTTCTTTATTTGCTGCCAATAAAATACGCTGAATTTTATTACGGCGCATAACCCACATAGCAACAAAGCCAATAAACAGCATGCCATAAAGCACCATAAAATAAGGTGCACGCCAAAGTGGATACTTTACTTTTATTTTTAAAATAGCAGGCGAGGTATATTCGCCAGTCAGGGGGTCTTTAGCCCAAACTTTTAATTGATAATTACCTGGATTCAATTTTGGAAACAATACACGGTTGTTATTTCGGGTATAACTTTTTTGTCCGTTATCGAGTTGATACTCATAAATGATGCGTTCTTGATTACTAAATGCCATGGCCGAAAATGCAACTTCAAGTCCTATATCATCATGGTTTAACACAACCTCGTTGAGCGGTTGTTTTAAATCAAGCGATAAATCTCGTGACATTAAATCTACTCGCGTAATATTTACGTGATCAATAAGCGACTGATAGTTTTGGTTTTCCATTGGATGAAAATAAGTAAAACCTTTTAAGCTACCATACGCAATATGGCCATCTTTGAGCTGTGCCATGGCGTTGCTATTAAACTCCGCAGAGAGTAGCCCTTCTGATGTAGAAAATTGCTGAAAATGAAGTGTTTCTGGGTTTAATCGCCAAATGCCTTTATGGCTACTCATCCAGATCATGCCATCATCATCTAGCACCATATCGTATAGCAGAGTGCCTAATTTATTCCTCTCTAAATCGATTGTATGGACTAATTGATAGGTAGATGCGTCAAGGCCTATTAAGCCGAAATTAGAAAGTGATATCCACAATATATTGTTGTTATCAATTAAGTAAGAAAGCACGCTAATGGCTACGTTTTCATGCTGTTTTGGCACTTTATAAATCATTTTAAGTGCTAAATCACTTGGGTTTACTTGGTATAAAATACCGGCATTAAAAAATAATGGCGAATCTGGTTTATTGCTCAGCGCAGGTAAAAAGCCATGGGCTAAAAAGGGTTCAAATTGATCAAACTGACCACCCAAACGCGTTATTACTTGAGAATCTATATTATATATAAATACCCCATGATCTGAGTGCACAAAGTATAGATCGCCATTTGGCATTAATGTAACGCCATGTACCCTACCGGTAATTAGCTCCTGATTAGCAGGGTTATGTACTTTAGGTTCGCTAACTTGATGCGTTACAGGGTCAAAAATAAACAAACCACGGTTCGTATAAAGCCATAAATTATTTTTATAAGGCGTTATTTCATATACGGTAAACTCAGTGGTGAGTAAGTCGACTTTGTAATCTTTTAAATAAGCTTTACCAATATTTGTTTTTAAATCAACCTCGGTAATACCGTTATGCGTTGCAAGCCAAAGCTTGTCTTTATATTCGGTAATCCCCCAGATAGAGTGATGCGATAAACCATCCCCCCCGAGCAAAGTGCCATCGACATTATTAAAATGATAGCTGTCATGAGATAAGTAAAACGCACCGTCGGTTTTAGTCGCAACCCACGTACCACCCGATTTATCTTTTGCCATATCAATAATACTGGTATCGGCAAGTGTGTACTTACTTTGGGCTATTCGAGTGTTTTTAATCATCTCCCCGGTGTTTAAATCAAATTTAAACAAGCCTTTGTCGGTAGCTAAATCTATTGTTCCGTGTTCGTTTACTATGCTCCAAACATTTAGGTCACTTAGTAATACTTTACTTTTAAAAGGTAAATCTGGGCGTTCAAACATTTTTGATAAGTTACTAATATCAACTTCGTATAAGCCTTGTACCGCCCCTACTAACAACTGTTTATTTTCACCTAATGCGAACGACTTAACATTATTTTGGTAAATATGTTCAGCTTCACCTTTTAAATGCTGCAGGGGTCTAACTTGCTCTGTGGCAATATCAAATACGTATGCGCCATGGCTTGTACCTATAAATATATAACCATTGTAAGCAAACAGCTTTCTCACGAGAGTATTTTTATATTTAGCCGGAAGCTCAAAAATAGTTGTTATTTTTCCGGTTGCGATATCAAGCTTTGCAAAATCGCGGCCTCGCCCAATCCAAAGTGTTTTTTTATCAACTGCCACCATACTAAAAACAGACTGATTGATAATTTCTTCTTCACTGGTAGGTTTTTCTAGAAATTGCTGATATGAATCTGTTACGGGGTCGTATCTAAATAGGCCTGCAAGTAAAGAGGCTATCCAAATGTGCCCTTGAGGGTCTTGGTAAATACGATCAATGATCGCTTCTTCTAATTCACCATTAGGGCCGTTTATTGGAATAACTTGATAGCCATCATAACGATTAAGCCCAGCCTCAGTAGAAAGCCAAAGGTAACCATTAGTGTCGATAAGCATTGTATTAACGTAGCTTTGCGATAAGCCTTCGCTTGGAGATAAACGTTTTACTTGTGCGCCTACTTGGCAACTTAGGATAGTTATTAAAACTACAAAGCAACTAATGATCCCATTAACGCATTTACTCATGCTTATTCCATATTATTATTTATTATTATGGGTACTCTAGAGCGACTATATTTCGATGTTTGTAAGTATCAAAAAGTACTTGTAAAGCAAGAGTATATGTTAACACCTGGTTAAAACCAATAGCACAATATAAATCAACTACGTTTTTATATGCGAAGGTATTAATCACCTTATCTTGCGACTTTAAGAGTGTTGATAATAGCTGTTTAGCAACACCTTTACCGCGATGTTCCAGCGCAACAAACACGGTAGATAAAAATAAGAACTCTGTTTTATCTTGCAACCTACATGCTGCAACTATTTCATTATTATAGTAAGTAACCCATACCTTATCTTGTTTATTAGCCCGCCCTCTTACATTATGTTTTTTATAAAATTTATTAACGAGTGGAACTTTTAGCCCATCCAGCAACTCAACTATATACATTTTTATATCAACACTTAGCTAAGCATTAGCGCTAAATACTGCTCAAATTTTTGCTTCAAAACCATTTGTTCAGCCATTGGACGGCTATGGATTGTATTATAAACTTGCTCTCTCGTTTTTTTATTTCGCTTAATTTGATACGCCCAAAAAGACGCTTCATAATCTAACTGAATTTGGTATTTTTCTTCACGTGGCAATAGGCATAAATTAAAACTCACAATACTTCCTCATTCGCTTTTAAAATTATTTGATTAACCCCGAAACTGGGCAAGAGGTAATCTCCTTGTTATTATACGCGTCTTATTTTATTTATTTCTGTAGTAATTGGAACTGATAATGAATAGACATTTTAGTATCTTGTTATTATTGGTAAATTTATTTTTTAGTGCCTCTTGTTTTAGTCATCAATACAACCTCACTTTTAATCGTCCGCAAAGTACACCACAAGCTGATTATGCCTTAGAGTTATTAAAGTTAGCATACGCAGATATCGGTTTTAAAATACATATAATCGATTTTAGTCACCAAAATGCTTTGCTAGCTGCAAATAATGGCGTACTTGATGGGCAGTTAGGAAGAGATGCAAGCGTTGAAAAAAATTACGAAAACTTAATTAGGGTCGATTATGAGCTCTTTAAGTTTGACTTAGTATTGTATAAAAACTGTTTACCTAGCAGTTTAGAACAGCTCGATAGCGTCGCAATTGTTGATGGCTACCCTGTCCAAGAACATTATTTAGCAAGCACACAGTTTGCAGGGAATATTATTAAAGTTAAAAGCATGAATACCCAACTTAATTTGCTTGCTCAGAAAAAAGTACAGGGAGCTTTAATGATTAACTTTATAATGCAAAACAATGAGCTACCTTCACCTCAAGGTTGCTTTGTAAAAGAAGTGCTGAATACTTATCCGCTTTATCATTATTTAAATAAGCGTAATGAAAACTTGGTAGAAAAGCTTAAAATGTCATTAATTAACTTAACTAACAATGGCACTGTGTACGCACTAAGAGCCAAGTATGGATTAAGCTTTTAAAAGTCGAACCCTTGCTGCTGCGCCTGTGTGCTTGGCACTGCATTTTGCTGCTTTTTTTGAAGATAACGTTTGTAGCGCTGCTGGCACAAACTAAGCACCTTCTTTTTTTGGTCGTTAGTTAAGGTATTCCACGAAAAGCGTTCATCCCGACTACGATAACACCCTTTGCAATACCCTCTGTTATTAACTAAGCAAATACTCTTGCAAGGACTTGGAATATCAAATATTTCAATTTGTTGCATGCATAAGTACCGCCCAGTTGAAGAGGAGGTATTAGTATAGCGTTATTTTTGAGCAAAAAAAAAGCAGCAATTTAATTGCTGCTTAGTTTCATTGAGCTGTGAGTATTAATGTTCACAGCTATTAGTATTTATCTCTGTTTTACGGTGAAATGGCTTAGCATACATAGCTAGCACTAATGGTTTTAACTCTTCAGGTACACAAGCTAAACGTTGTTCAAATGTCGCTGTATCAGGAGAGTCTATTACCGCATCTTTACAACCACCAGCGATGTAATTGCCTGGGTGTAAATAAAACGAATCAACAATTTGCCTATCAATTGTTTTAGCAAGCTCTTCAGCACTATCACATTTAGATTCAATTGGTTGCCCAAATGCTAAATGCACGTGCCCTTTAGCAGTACTAAAGCCTTCAACAATGCTCGCAATATCTTCACCAGCCGATTTAACGTACTCACCATGATGTTGCTTGTGGTAAAGCTCTTTGGCTTTAGCAATTGCACACGGCTCATATTGATAAGAAATAGAAACAGGCACTATTTTTAACTCTTTAATATAATCGCCAAACTCTTTCTTTTGTTTACGCCCATTTAATTGCAGCATCTTTAAAAGCGCAGGATCAGTTTGATCAAAACCGTCTTTTGCACGCCCTTCTTTTTGCGCAATCCAAATAGAATTTCCACCGACCACAGAATCGTAAATGTATGACGATAATTGAGTCAGTGCTTTTAACATCTCTTTTGGTGCTTTAGCAGAGCGCTTAACTATAAAGCTTTTATTTAGACGCATAAGCTCAGTAATGTAAGGTATTTGCAATAAATTATCGCCAATAGCAATACGCACTGTTTTCATTTTATGTTGGTATAAACCCCAGTTAACTAATGCAGGATCAAGCACTATGTCTCTGTGGTTTGAAATAAATAAATAGGCCTGGTTAGCATCTAACTGTTCTAACCCAGAAAAGGTAACTTTTGATGTGGTGCGTTTCACTAGTTTATCTAAGTATTGTGCCACTTCATTTTGCACATCTTCAACGGTGCTTACTTTGCCCCATTTTTTACGTAACTGACTTCTTACCATTGGACGCGCAATAAAAGGCACTGCCGATAAAAAGCGCGGTAAATTATACTTTGCTATTACATCAATAAACGCATCATCGTTAGTTAAACGTGTAAGCGACGCCGCAACTTCGTCGTCGTTGTATGGGCGTATATCTGCGTATTTATCTTCTAATTCACTCATTACTACATCTACAATGTTAAAAAACGGTACGCCAAAGCGCACCGTTTATGTCTATATCCGATTATAACTCAGCCAATCTAAAATGCGAAATAACCAAAAAAGCGATTTTATTTTTAGCAACTTGCTTTAAAGCCGAGTTTAATTACCTTCTATGACCATGAGCTTGCTTAAAAGTGCAAAAATCTGATCAGTCTAGCAAAATACCATGTTCTCAATCTGCTAGTGGGCAGACCACTAATACAAAGCCCTCTAATCATTTGGTAGTAATACCATTAACAAAGCCTTTCTTTCGTAGTACCTTAAGCTCGTATTTTAGATTTTTGATGGATCGTAGGCATCTTTTTACGATTTTAACTCTTTCAGATCCACTTATTTTAGGGCTCATAATGAATATTACTATTCTTGATAACGCAACGTTAGCTAAAACGTCTCTTACTGGTATTGAACAACTTGGTAAATTAACGACTTATGAACTTACTAGCCCAGAGCAAGTTATTGAACATTGCCAAGGCGCTGATGTATTAATCACTAATAAAGCAGTTTTAAATCGCGACACTATTAGCAAACTTACACAGCTTAAATTAATTTGCGTAAGTGCAACTGGTACTAATAATGTTGATCTAGAAGCCGCTAAAGAATTTGGTATTGCCGTAACTAATGTAGCTGGCTATTCAACACCTTCTGTTGTTCAACATACGTTTTCTTTAATTACTAACTTACTGGGTAACACACACCGCTATCAGGCGGATTGCCAGCAAGGCGCGTGGCAAAAAAGTGAAATGTTTTGCATACTCGATTACAGCTTTAACGACTTACAAGGTAAAACATTTGCCATTATAGGCGGTGGTACGCTAGGTAAAGGCGTTGCTAAAGTGGCTGAGGCATTTGGCGCAAATGTTATTGTTGCAGAGCGCAAAGGTGTTAAATGTCGCGACGGTCGTACGCCTTTTGAAGACGTCATTAAAACAGCCGATATAATCAGCGTACACTGCCCGCTAACAGATGAAACACGTGATTTAATTGCACTTAATGAGCTTAAAATGATGAAGCCAAGCGCTATAATTATTAATACAGCACGTGGTGGAATTATTAACGAATCCGACTTAGCTACAGCACTTGAGCAAAACCTAATTGCTGGAGCCGGTGTTGATGTACTAACTAAAGAACCTGCTGAGCTTTCAAACCCACTTGCTAATTACAAAGGTAATAACCTTTTACTTACTCCACATATAGCATGGGCAAGCACCGAATCTATTGTGCGTTTAATTAATGAAGTAAGTTTAAATATTGCTGCATTTAATAAAGGCGAATCACGTAACCGCTTGGTGTAGTGATTTTATTGTAGTAATCAAATAAGCTAAAAAATGGCTGTTTTTACTAATACATTTAATATTTTATTAGATAAAAACAGCTTAACCACCTTAACAAACTGATTAATAACAACTTATAAATATGGTCTACTCTTTGCTTTAATACAGCTAATAACCAATTAAAAATCTTATTAAGGTAAATAAAAATGAAAAAATCACTTTTAGCAGCCGCTTTAATCGCTCCATTTTTAACAGGCTGTGTTATTGCCGTATCAGATGGTGAAGCTGAGACTCATTGGGCTGGTAAGAATTCATCTAGCTGGCAAGCACAACATAAAAATAATCGTGAAGTTATATCAGAGCTAAAAATGGATAGCAGTTACCAATCTGTTTTGACGCAATTAAAAACGCCTAATTTCACAGAGCTATTAAAAAAAGATGACGATGTATACCAAGTACTTTTTTATGTAACTCATAGCAAGCATTCAGATTCTAAAACAACGAAAGATGAATGTACGCCACTTGTATTCAAAAATGATAAGTTAGTGGGCATTGGTGAAACCGCTTTAGGTATGATCACGCAGTAACCAATAAAAAATGTTTGATACAAAAACGCCAATATATGAATATTGGCGTTTTTGTATATTAAGTTTTTAGAGTGCAACTATTCTATCTCGCCCTGCATCTTTAGCGGCATATAGGCCTAAATCGGCCTCTTCTAATAACGCTTGCTCAGCATACACTTTACCACTTTGAGTAGTGGCGATACCTATACTAATAGTGATGTGGTCTGCATTTAATGAGCCTTTATGTTCTATATTCAAAGCATTTACAGCATTGCGTAATTTGTTAGCAAACTCCATAGCCTCATGCCTATTCATTCCAGGTAATACAGCTGCAAATTCTTCACCACCATAACGAGCTATAAAGTCACTACCACGTTCACATTGAGCTGCGAGTGCTTGTGCAACATCCTTTAAACATTCATCGCCAGCACGATGTCCGTAGCAATCGTTGTAACGCTTAAAGTGGTCTATGTCCATAAGTAACACTGATAGCGGGGTTCCACTGCGTTTACTTCGGCGCCATTCACGAGCTAAGTTTTCGTCTAAGTAGCGTCTATTTGGGATTTCAGTTAAGCCGTCGATTGAGGCTAACATTTCTAGCAGATCATTTTTTTGCTTTATAAGTAATTGGTTACGAACCCTAACACGCACAATAGAAGGGCTAAATGGCTTGGTGATATAATCCATAGCACCGAGCTCTAGGCCCTTAGCTTCGTCATCATGGCTACGATTAGCTGATATAAATATAACGGGGATCGATTGAGTTATCGGATTTTCTTTAAGTTGCACAAGCACTTCATAGCCGTCAATTCCTGGCATAATCACATCAAGGATAATTAAATCAACTTGCGCAGTTTTTACAAAGGTCAGTGCTTTTTCACCACTTTCAACTAAGAATACGTCGTGTTCTACTTTAAGTGTTTTTTCAAGTACTAATCTGTTGATTGGATCATCATCTACAATAAGTACTTTAGCTCTTTTCGACATCCCTAGCCCCTACCCCTTTTATAAAAACAATTACCTGTTCTAACTGCATAATAAGCTCTTTCAGTGTTATTTCAACAGGCTTGTTAGTTGTTTTAAGTGTTCTTTCACACAATAAAGCGCAGTGAGACAATCGTCTAAAACCTAAATTACCTGCTACACCTTTTATACTATGCACTAAGCGTACCAAATCATCCTTATTGGTTGTTTCTTCTATTTGCAATAGCTGGGTTTCGCATAAATTAGCAAATTTACCAATCATTGTATTGAGGAGCTTTTCATCCATACTAAACTGCGTTAATGCGAATGATTTTTCAAAAAAGCTTGGTTTAACTAAGTTTAAATCGGCAATTGCATCAATAAGTACCTTAGCAACAACTGGTTTAGTTAAATGCTTATTCATACCGCACTTTAAAGAACGTTCAATATCAGCGGGTTCACAATGAGCCGTTAAAGCAAAAATAGGCAGTTGCTTTGCGTCAAACTGTTGACGAATTAAAGCCGTAGCTTGGCAGCCATCTATTTGCGGCATTTGCACATCCATTAATATTAAGTCAGGCTTTAAAACTTGCAATAATTCCATGCCGATAGATGCGCTTAAAGCGGTAACAACACTTACGTTTGCTTGGCGTAATACACTGCTAATTATTTCTAAATTAAGTTGATTATCATCAATGGCTAATACAAGTAGACCCGATATATCAACTTTAGTTTCAGCAGTATTATATATTACGGCATTGGTACTAGCTTTAGGCTGTTGCTGAGAGTTCAAGCTAAATAGCCTTTGTCCCAATGCAGAGGCTTTAACGTGATGCGCAGCTAAATGCTCACTTGTTGGTAAATTAAGTGTGTGCTGATGATTAATAATAATTACCGATGTTTCTTTAGCTGATAACGAATCATTAATTGCTTCAACATTTAAAAGTGCAGGTAAATCGGCCGCATCGATTATTATTTGCTGAGTATTAGAGAGCTTAATTGGGTATTTGAGTACTTCATCTAAATTAATATTAGCAAGCTCTGTATAAGCATTTGTTACTTGCTTAAGCTCTTTACTTTGATCCGATAAAATAGCCAATGTATTAGTCGGTAACATCGTATTTTTAGTGGTATCAACCAAAAAACTAACGCTGAAGTAAAACTCACAGCCATGACCTTTTTTACTCTTTAAAGCAATCTCCCCTCCCATTAATGACACCGCATGTTTAACAATCGCTAAACCTAACCCAACACCATGATGTATACGTGTTGAAGACTCATCACCTTGCGTAAAGGCGTCAAATAAACGCCTCTGATCGGCTTCATCTATGCCCATACCGGTATCAATTACTTTAAAGCAAATATGCTGTTGCTCTAGGCTATCGCTTTCAATAAGTTCCATTTTTAAAGTGATAGAACCTGTTTTTGTAAACTTAACAGCATTTGTTAATAAATTACCTAATATTTGCTGTAAGCGAATACTGTCGCATATCAAATCAGGCGCTATTAACGGGTCAATATCAATAACAAATTCAATACCTTTTCCTTCGCACAATGGAGCCGTTAAACTTTCACAAATATCCACCAGCTCAACCATACTAAAAGATGCTTGTTTTAAATCGGTTTGCGAACTTTCTATGCGTGCAAAATCAAGCATTCTATTGAGCATTAGCAACAAGCTTTGTGCTGCATGCTTAGCTTGATCCGTTTGTTGTAATTGCTTTTGCGTTAATCCTTGCTCAATAAGCATATCAAGCAGCCCTAAAACAGCATTAAGAGGAGTGCGTATTTCATGACTTAAATTGGCTATAAAGCGACTTTTAGCAAGGGTTGCTCGTTCGGCATCTAGTTTCGATTTAGTTAATGCGCTCACATCCTGAATGTGAATAACATAATAAGCTGGGTCCCGGTTTTCATCCCATACAAGCGATACACTCAGTTGCAACCAACTTGTTAAGCGCCCTTGAGCAAGCGTTAGGTGGTATACGCGTTTTTTGTCATCTAGCAATTGCGCTAAAGTGCTTTTTATTTGCTGCCATTGAGTATCGTCAAACAATGCTTTTAACTGCTCACCAACCAGTACTGGCTGTTCAGAAAACTGCTTTCTTGCCGCTTTATTTACTTGTAATATTGTGTGCTCAAGCGAGAGTAAAACCACGCAGTTAGCCGCAAATTCAATCGCACTTCTAAATTTAGATTCTGATGCTTTTAAGGCCAATAATGCTTGTTGCTGCTCGGTAATATCGCGACCAATACCCATAGTCCCCAACAGATGTTGGTGCTCGTTATAAAAAGGTGCAATAGTCAGTTGGTACGTTTTTTTATCGGTTTCTATTCGCTGTTCAACACTGTTTCTATTTTGTAATACTTGTTTTTCAAGCGCATTTATTTGTTGATCGTTATCACCTAAATCATCTACATATTTACCGACTAATGCAGTTTGATCTTTACCGATGTACGCCTCAAATGCTTTATTGCATCCTAAGAATGATCCATCAATATTTTTAAAATAAATAAGATCTGGCACACTGTTTAGCATAGTGTTGAGCAAAGCCAAGTGGCGCTCTTTTGCTTCGTAACTGCGGCTTAGTTTTTCTGATTGCAACTGAACCTGGTCGTCCAGAGCTTTGTTTGCACTTTGTAATGAATCAACTAACTGTTTGTTTTTAGTAAATACACGCTTCACTTTAGAAAACCAAGGCTGCCAGCTCAGCGGTACTTTATAATCGAGCTGCACTTCTTGCTGTGTACCGTTACTCTCTAGGTACGACATTAAGTGAGTCATTGGCTTAATAAAAATGCGCTGACTTAACCAAAAAAACACGCCAAACATAATACTTAAAAATAGCGTTAAAAATGCAAACTCTAATAGTATTTCATACTTAATTGGGCTTATTAGTTGGGGTTTGTGCTCGTAAAATGCTGCATGAATAGGTAACTCATCCATAGGCTGCATAAAGTAATTACTATCACTAGTTAATACTGTTTTTTTACTATGGTGCTGGGCCAAATCAGGCCAATAATTTTTTAATGCTGTTGCTTGCTCTATTAACTGTTTAGAGCTGGCGATAACTTGATGTGATTGGTTCATAAAAACGTATTCACCACTGTTCGGTGAAACCTTTTTTAACCACCCAGAAATTGCCTGAACATCATAAATCAAAATAATGTAATCGGCTGAGCCAGTGCTTCGTTGTCGGCCAATAGCAAAATACGATTTATCATTCACTTTAACAATGGGACTTGAAGTAAGTTTGTTTGGTGAAAATTTTGGCTTGAATTTTCCATTTAGAATTTCAGTAAGCATTAAACTTTGGCTTTTGTTGCGCCTGCTTACATAAGCAAAGCCATTATTATCAACATATGCTACAGCAGACAACGACTGCATTAATGCAAGCGTTGTATTAAACGAAGGCCCTAATGTAATAGCCTGCTGCCACTGCATTAATGCCTTAGCAGATAACGCAAACTCCCCCTTACCTACAATTTCAGTGCCTTGCTCACTAAAGTGACGGTAATAGTAACCATCATATTGATTTATGCCCTCAAGTAAGCTTTGGTTTACTTTTGGATAGGTCGTTTGTTCGTATAAGCTAAACATGGTGATGAGTAGATTACTCACCGACTCCATCCCGTGAGTAACCTGTGCTGAAACATTCGTAAAATCGGCTTCGCGTTTTTCAACCGCCCGCTCAAGCTTTATATTATATAAGTGCAAGCACAGTAAAAAAGCGACAATCAATGGCACTAAAAGCGCAATAAATAATGAACGATAATAATGCTTCAGAGGTAAAAAATTCAATGTACTGCCTGCCATTTGGCTCGAAAATCAATCGATAGACTATCGAGCCAATTTGTTAAGCGCAAGTTATAAATTTTCTTCTGCAAATGACGCTAAGCGACTACGTACAACACCGTTGAGGTTTATAGTTGCGCTGCCTTCAAAGTTTTTAAAGCGCTCTACTATGTACGTTAAGCCCGATGTTACTGGCGTTAAATAGTTACTATCTATTTGCGCCAAGTTACCCGTACAAATTAATTTAGTACCTTCGCCGCAGCGAGTAATAATCGTTTTAAGTTGAGATGCCGTTAAATTTTGGCTCTCATCTAAAATTACCACCGCATTTTGAATACTACGCCCACGCATAAAGTTAACCGATTTAAACTGAACATTAGCCTTCTCCATAATGTAGTTTCGGCTTGATATCGGATTTTCGTCGCCTTTGTGCAATACCTCCAGCGTATCGGTAATGGCTGCGAGCCATGGCGCCATTTTTTCCTCTTCGGTGCCTGGTAAAAAGCCAATGGACTCTGCTATTTCTGGGGTATTACGAGTTACTATTACTTTATCGTAAATACCTTTTTCGATGACCATCTCAAGGGCGCTGGCAAGTGCTAACAAGGTTTTACCACACCCTGCTGGTCCTGTTAAAATAACAAGTTCAATACTTGTATCTAGCAGCGCATCAAGCGCCATTCCCTGATAAATATTTTTGGGCTTAACGCCCCATGCTTGTTGATGCATTAAACGCTCAACACCAATATCTTTTAGCGTTATGTGCTCGTTATCGTACGATTTAACACGCGCCGCAAACTGATCCCCTCCATCAAGTAAATATTCATTACAAAATACATCAGGTATTAAGTTTTTAGGTACATGATGAAACGTATCGCGTCCGTGTTGCTGCGTATTACATTCCCCTACATGGTCCCAAAAATCACCTTCAATTTTTTTATAACCACTAGTGAGTAAGCTTATATCGTCAATAAGTTGGTCGGTACGGTAATCCTCAACATATTTAAGCCCTGCGCCTTTGGCCTTTAAACGCATGTTTATGTCTTTTGTTACTAATATAACTTTTGAATCACTGTGCTGCTTTTGTAAATACACGGCGCAATTAATAATACGATGGTCGTTTTCGTTACCAGGCAAACCAGAAATGGAGTCGGCAAATAAATGGTCGTTTACAATAATGAGGGTACCTGCAGAGCTCGCTTTTGCCTTTTTGTTACTCGGCAGCGCCACGCCTTGTAGCATTTGTTCAGGCGTTGCATTTTTAAGTACTTCATCTAATCCACGAATAGCGACGCGCGCATCGCGGCTTACGTCGTGTTTTCTGTCTTTTATGTGGTCAAGCTCTTCAAGCACTGTCATCGGAATTACAACGTCATGTTCTTGAAAAGACAAATAAGCGAGGGGTTCGTGAAGTAGTACGTTGGTATCTAGCACATACATTTTACTTTCAAGGTTCGAAGCTTTTTCCATAGCACTTTCCTTACGTTTTATGATTTTTATGCTATACCAAAATAACTAAGTAAAACGGGCAAAACTTAAACCTGCAATACTTAATTGCCAAGGCATAATGTAAGTTTAGTCTATTTGTCATAAAAGTCCGTTTTATTACAAACTGTAATTAGTTTTGATTTACCTAAAAAAGAGTCATAAACAAGTTGTTTTAATAGTAATAATTAACACTTACAAAATTAATTAAAAGTGAGCCAAATAGCGCCTTGCAGTGGTGTTAGCTTACAGGTAACATAGCCGCCTTTTTCATCATAGACGAGACATACATGAATTTTTCCTTAGGTCAGCGTTGGATCAGTGATACAGAGTCAGATTTAGGATTAGGCACCGTTGTTGCCATTGAAGGCCGTCAGGTCAGCATATTATTTCCTGCCAGTGGTGAGAGCCGTGTTTATTCTTCGGCAGAAGCACCGGTTACCCGTGTGGCATTTAATCCTGGCGATGTGATCAAAAGCGTTGAAGAATGGGAATTAGAAGTAGAGTCTATTGAAGTACAAGGTGAGTTACTGTGTTATCACGGCACCCGTGTTGATAACGGCGAAACTGCCAAACTTAAAGAAACCTTTTTAGATCATTTTATTAAGTTTAATAAACCACAAGATCGTTTATTTGCGGGCCAAGTCGATCGTTTTGATCGCTATACACTTCGCTACCAAACGTGGTTACATAAATTTGAACGTGAACAATCGCCTATTAAAGGCTTAATTGGTCAACGTGCTAATCTTATTCCTCACCAGCTTTATATTGCCCAAGAAGTGGGTAAACGTTTTGCACCACGCGTACTTTTATCAGATGAAGTAGGCCTTGGTAAAACAATTGAAGCAGGCATGATTTTACACCAACAAATTATTAGTGGTCGTGCGAGCCGCGTACTTATTGTTGTACCAGAAAATCTACAGCACCAATGGTTAGTAGAAATGCTACGCCGCTTTAACTTACATTTTTCTATTTTTGATGAAGAACGCTGCGACGAAGCGTTTGCAGATTCACCAAACGTGTTTGATACAGAGCAACTAGTACTTACCAGTCTTGAGTTTTTAACCAAGAAAAAACGCTGGTTTGAACAAGCAACACTTGCTGATTGGGATTTACTAGTTATAGATGAAGCCCATCACCTAAGTATAAATAACGGCAAGCCAAGCTCAGAATACCAACGTATGGCAGAGCTTAGCCAAGATATTCCGGGCCTTATTTTACTTACAGCAACGCCTGATCAACTTGGTCACAGCAGTCACTTTGCACGTTTACAGTTACTCGATCCTGACCGTTTTTACGACTACGACGTGTTTAAAGAAGAAGAAGCAAATTATAAAGACGTTGCTGAAGCTGCAAATCAATTACTGCAAGAGCAAGGGCTAGACGACACAGCCAAAGCCACGCTAATTGAGCTATTAAAAGAAACCGATATTACTGATATTCTTGAAAAAGCACAGCAAGGTGATTTACCAGCACGTAAAGAAATACTTAACATGCTGCTCGATCGCCACGGCACGGGTCGTATATTATTCAGAAATAGCCGCAGCGGCATTGATGGCTACCCAAGTCGTAAATTACACGCCTACCCTATGGCACTGCCAAAGCAGTATAAAACGGCTATGTCGGTTCTCGGTAATATGGGCGGCATTCAAAACCCTGAACTAAGTGCACACCGTGCTCTGTTTCCTGAAAAAATATTTCAAGAATTTGAAGGCGAAAGCGCAAGCTGGGGTTTATTCGATCCACGTGTAGATTGGTTAATCGAGACACTTAAAACGCTTAAGCGCGAAAAAGTACTACTTATATGTGCTAAAGCTGAAACAGCTATCAGCCTTGAGCAAATACTGCGTGAGCGCGAAGCAATTAAAGCGTCGGTATTCCACGAAGGTATGTCTATTATTGAGCGTGACCGCGCTGCTGCATTTTTTGCAGACGAGTACGATAATGCACAAATATTACTGTGTTCAGAAATTGGCTCAGAAGGTCGTAATTTCCAGTTCTCGCATCACTTAGTACTGTTTGATTTACCACTGAACCCAGATTTACTAGAGCAGCGTATTGGTCGATTAGACCGTATAGGTCAAACACAAGATGTGAACATTCATGTGCCATATTTTGAAAACACCGCTCAAGAAGTATTGCTACGTTGGTACAACGAAGGTCTAGACGCATTCGAATCTACCTCGTCAACAGGCCAAATGCTTTATAAAGAGTTCCGTGATGATCTACTTGAATATATTTCTGCGCATAACTGCGATGAAGACGAACTCGATCCATTACTTGAGCAAGTAGCACAGCAAAATGCAGTACTGCGTAAAAAAATGGAAAGCGGACGAGATCGTTTACTAGAGCTACATTCATCGGGTCAAGGTGCTGCAGATTCACTTGTAGCTGAAATCGAAAAACTCGATAATCAGTTTGAATTACCAAGCTACATGATCAACGTGTTCGACACATTTGGCGTAAGCCAAGAAGATAAAGGCGAAAATACCATTATCTTAAAGCCAACTGAGCATATGTTAAACCCATCATTCCCATCGCTTAAAGAAGACGGTATGACCGTTACCTTTGATCGCGATACGGCACTTTCGCAAGAAGACGTGCACTTTGTTAGCTGGGATCACCCAATGGTGCAAGGCACCATGGATATGATTTGTGACGACGACTTTGGTAGCGCATCGGTTGCATTGCTTAAAAACAAAAAGTTACCGCCTGGTACCTTTTTTGTTGAGCTTATTTTTGTTGCAGAAGCAATGGCACCAAAAGTATTACAAGTTGGTCGCTTTTTACCGCCTACACCAATTCGTATATTGCTTGATAAAGCAGGTAATAATTTAGGTGAGAATGTGGCATTTGAAGGCTTTAATCAGCAGTTATCTGCCGTTGGCCGCCAAACAGCAAGTAAACTTGCAGGTGCACTGCAAAGCGCTGTTCACCCTATGATTACTACCGCTAAAGATATGGCACAAGAAAAACTTGAAGTTATTCGTGCAGCGTCGCTTGTTAAAATGCAAACGTCACTCAGTGAAGAGCAAGAGCGACTTGTTGCCCTTAAGCAAATTAACCCGAATATTCGCCAAGAAGAAATTACCTTCTATGATAAGCAACGCAACGACCTAACTACGTATATTGAAAAAACGCAGTTACAACTTGATGCAATTCGATTAATAGTAGTTTCACACTAGAGATTTTGGCTTTTAACCGCTAGCCTTTTAAGCTGACTCCAGAGTAAATTTGGAGTCAGCTATTAAAAGCTTAATTAACTAAATAGCTGTATCTTTTTAAACTTCATTTTTAAAACCACGTGTTCTTATTTAAATGTAAGCTAACCCTACCTATTTAGCTTTATACTAAGTCCTTTGTTGTGCTATCTATTTTTCTCAACATAGCCGTATCTAAAAACTCAAGCTGCGCTCTATACAGCTATTGTGTGAGATAGTTGATAGGTTTATTTTCCCTTGCATAAAGTTGTTTTTTTGTTAACCTACTCGCCTTCCATTTTAGTCTTTTTGAGGTGTTTATGGCGTTTCTATCTCGTTCGATATTGGCGTTGTCCATAGCGCTCTCAAGCAGCAGTGTCTTTGCTCAAGCCCAATGCGATGTTGAATTACGTCATGGTTTAATTATCACTGACGATGCAATTCGCATATTAGATAAAGGCCAGACTCGTGTACAAATTAATAACAATAACCAACTGTTTATTCGCGGTTATTGGGTTGATTTAAGCGATGACGAAAGCAAAGTACTCGAACAGTTTAGTAATGGTATTCGCCACACAGTCCCAGAATTAGTAAATCTGGCTACAGATGGTGTTAACTTAGGTTTAAGCGCTATTGAACACGTAGTTGAAGGTATGTCAGACAAAGAACCTGAAGTACTAAAAACACAACTAAAGTATGTAGAGCGCGCGCTAATGGATAAGTTTAAGCGCGGCGATGACTTCTTTTTTATAGCCCCTCAGTCACTTTCGCAAATAGATGATTTTTTTACTAAAGAGATCAGCCAGCAAATTCACTCTGCTGTTCATGGATCGTTAGGTGCTATTTTGGTATCACTTGGAGATGCGTTCAAATCGCGTGAAGGTAATATAGAAGATCGTATTAACGACATGGGCCAACGCATGGATATTATCTCAAGAGAAATTGATAAGTCGCTACAAAAAAAGGCGCATCAATTAGAGCTTAAAGCTTCTGAGTATTGCGAATGTTTAAATGCACTCGATGTAACCGAGTCTCGCTTACAAGCAATAGTCCCTGGTATGGTCGATTACGATTTAGTGCAAATAAAGTCTTAGTGTACGTATTCGTTTTTAGAATAAAATAACACCGAGTATAAATATACTCGGTGTTTTGCTTTATGATTGATTAAAAATAAGCGCTTCTACTTTTTATTCTAAATTGGTGAGCCCGGTGGGATTGGCAGCACTTTAAAGTTGTTTGGCCATTGCCCTTTAATTAAAAACTGATTTACTTGCTCAGCTAAATATTGCTTAAACGCACTCTCGCCAGTACTTGTATGGCTCAGCATTGAGTTTTGGTTAAAGTCTTCACTCAACTTAACTAGGTAGTAACGTAACTGCGCTTGCACTTCAGGGCTTGCACTATCGCTTGCTACTAAATCAGCCATAGCTTTTGCTGTTAAAAATTGCACGCGCTGAGTTATTTTACCTGTCATTGTATTAGGCGACGACACGTTAAACACTTGGCTATATAGCTCCTCAAGTAACTCATCTAAACTATAAAAGTCATTACTACGCGCTTGTTGCTGAGCTAAGCGATTTAAACGCTGTGCATTTAATAAAAGCGATAAGCTGTGCTGCACTGCAACCTCGGGTAATGCCATTGCATCGAGCGTTAACCCTGTGCGCCCAACTATGCTCTCGCGCGATTTAGACTCGCCATATGCTTTTGGCGGAATTAGCGATAACACAGATTCAGGAAGTAATAAATTACTTGGCTTAAGTGTTGCAAAAATAGCGTTTACTGCTTCTTGCTGTGTTTTTTTATTAACGACTTGTGCGCCTTTTACGGCTGAGTCACCGCGTGTTTCGTATTCATAATCAACACCGGCTATAAGCTTAACCGCAGCCTCAACCTGAAAACGGTGAAACAGATAAAGCGGGACTAGTTTTTCCTCTAATTGCGATAATGAATCACCCGTTTTAATATTATTAATACCAAACTGCGAAAGTGCTTTTTTACGTACGTCGAGTACTCTTAAAAGCTCCTGCGAAGGATTAGTGCCGTTATCCCATAAGTGAGCTGTTGGATGCGCGCCACCTTTAGCACGAGCATCACTGTCAGATATAAACTCAAGGCCTTTGGCTTTGTTCTCTTTTAAAATAGCAGCAAGTTCTGCGCTTTCATCTTGGTTAGTAAAATCGCTATAGCCATATTTAATTACTTGGGTATCCCACACGCCCATGCCTGTTGCATAGCCGAGCGTTACATCGAGCTTACCTTGTTCATTAAAACTAAGTAGCGGATGTGGGTAATCCATTACTGAGGCTCTATCCCCTACCGATGCTGCAAAGTTATGAGAAATACCTAACGTGTGGCCAATTTCATGTGCGCTTAATTGGCGAATACGATCAAGCGCCATTGCTTGCAAGTTTTTAGCAACTTCATTGCCTTTTAAATAAGGAGCAGCGAGTGCTTCGGCTATTAAAATATCTTGGCGAACACGCAATGAGCCAAGTGTTACATGCCCTTTAAGTATTTCACCTGTACGTGGGTCGATTACCGAACTACCGTATGACCAACCACGCGTTGCACGGTGTACCCATTGAATGACGTTGTAACGAATATCCATAGGGTCGGCGCTACTTGGCAGCACTTTTACTATAAATGCATTTTTATATCCTGCCGCCGTAAATGCGTCGTTCCACCACTTTCCACCTTCAAGCAAAGCGCTTTTAACGGGCTCTGGAACGCCAGGATCAAGGTAATAAACAATTGGTTTAACAGGCTCACTAATAGGTAAGCTTGAATCCTTTTTAGTTAAACGATGGCGCGGTATATAACGCACGTACATAGAGTCACCAAGCGGCGCTGCGTAATCTTTATGTTCTATACTCCAAAAACCTGATTGCGGATTAAACTTACGGGGCGTGTAGTTATCATCTGGTAATTGAATAAGTGAATGATGCATATGAACAGTAAGCGCATAAGGGTCGGCACTTACTTGGCGAACAAATTCACTTGGTTTTGTGCCTTTAAATGTAAGTACGGCTTCAAGCTCGGTGTTTTTTACAAATGCTTTTGAGCGATTCATATAAACGGCGCTACGTGATTCATCAAGGCTAAAGTTCCCTTGCTTACGTGCAGCAAGTGTGCGGCTTACGCCGTGTACATCACTTAACAAATAAGGTGTGTAATCAATAAGTGCTGTGGCTTTATCTTCTGCGACCACTTTAAAACCAGCGAGTATACTTGATGCAAACGCTTCTTTAATGCTTTGCTGCTCAGCCTTATTACTTGTATTAGCACGATAGTAAGTATTTACAGCACGTAGCATTACTTTGTCGCCAAAACGCTCAAACTGCACAAGGTGAGTATTACCAAGCTGACCTCTATCAAGGCCTATGTCGTTAGAGCCAATACCGTAAGGCAAGCTTTGCTGCAGTAAAAATTGCTGTTCAAACTTATCAACTTTTAAATATACTTTTCCGTTTTGGGTATCGTAAAAAAACGAATAATAGCCCGGAAAATGATTCATTTGCGTAGTAAATTCATCAATTGACTTAATTGCTGCGTGCGCTTGAGTTATGATAGAGCACAGCACAGTAAAGAATATGTAACTTAGTAGTGGTATTTTTTTCATAATCTTATCTTTGTTATTTGTGTTTTAAGTACGATTAGGTGGTCCCATTATAGGGTGCTATTTAAACAATACAGTTATTTAAGACGAATTTCAGCGCTCTAAGCTAATCTCTCTCACATTATGATTGGTTTTAACACGTTATCAGGAAAATAGAATGCGTAGACTCCCTCCAGTATTACTTGAAGATGGTTGTTCAAGAGAACTTTTATCATTAATTCGAACAATTTTAGCGGCATGTAAAGAAATTTCGTTTCGCGTTGGTCAAGGCGCGCTTTCTGGCGTATTGGGCTCAACCCTTGATGAAAACATTCAAGGTGAAACTCAAAAAAAGCTCGATGTATTATCTAATCAGCTGTTAAAAGATATTTTACTGGAATCAGGTACGGTTAAAGCAATCGCTTCTGAAGAAGAAGACTACACAGTAGCAGGTAACCCAGACGCTAAATTTATAGTGGCATTTGACCCATTGGATGGCTCGTCAAATACCGATATTAACTCGCTTGTCGGTACTATATTTTCCATTATGGAAGCGCCTGAAGGCTCTGACACCGCTGACGAAAGCATTTTTATGCAGCCCGGTCATAAGCAAGTTGCAGCAGGTTACGTACTTTACGGCCCGTCAACAATGCTTGCGCTGACTACAGGTAAAGGCACGCGTATGTTTACCCTTGATAAAACACAAGGCAGCTTTTTACTTACACAAGATTTTGCTGATATTCCTGCTGATACAAACGAATTTGCCATTAATACGTCTAACCAACGCCATTGGCAACCAGCTATGCAAAACTACATCGATGATTTGCTAGCAGGTGATACAGGCCCGCGCGCTAAAAACTTTAATATGCGCTGGATTGCAGCAATGGTGGGCGATGTGCATCGTGTACTTAGCCGTGGTGGTTTATTTACTTACCCTACTGACACTAAAGATCCTAAAAAGCCAAATAAATTACGCCTACTTTACGAAGCAAATCCAATGGCTATGTTAGTAGAGCAAGCTGGCGGTATCGCATCAACCGGTACCGAGCGTATTATGGATATTCAGCCTGATGCAATCCACCAGCGTGTAGCCGTTATTTTAGGTTCTAAAAACGAAGTCGAAACGTGCTTGGGATATCATAAATAATCGCTTAAAACGATTGTCTTCAATTTAAAAAACCGCATTCAATTGAAATGCGGTTTTTTTGTAGGTGAGGTTTTACACCTCGCTTTTTTAACACCAAAGCCACGTTACATGAGCGCGAAATAAATTCGCACCTACAGAGTTAGTGTATGTTGTAGGTGAGGTTTTATACCTCACTTTTTAAACACCAAAGCTACGTTACATGAGCGCGAAGTAAATTCGCACCTACGGTTTAGTGTATGTTGTAGGTGAGGTTTTATATCTCGCTTCTTAAACAAATCAAACTTTTACTAACGCAACTATTTGAGCAAGCTTTTGATGATTAAGCTCTCCCATTTGCTCGCTATTACTGAGAGCATAAATAAAACCTTCGTGCTCAGCACAATCAATGTCATCTCGCGATTCAATTACGTTTGCCCAAAGCTCTAAATCATCTAAGTCTATTTCGTTACTTAAACAGCGTTTAAGCACATCAATTAAAACCTCGGTTGAGAGAGTATAATGAGTTTTATTGCTATCAGCAGGGCTTGAAACGATAACCGATATAGCTTCATCCCTTTGCTCACCAAATGTAATAAATTCAGCTAATGCTTTTTGTGTATTCATAATATTTGTTATTCTTGGCTCACTGTTACTAAAAAGAATTATAATGACTGAACTTAACTGCACTCAATGCCACAGTACTCTAACGTGTAATGTAGACGATATATCAGCGTGTTGGTGCAATGAGCTGCCGGCTATTTTACCGCTTGATATCACAGCAACAAGTTGTTTATGCCGCAAGTGCACGCTTAATAAAATAAATACTTTTTTAGAGGGTGTTTATACACAACCTATTAAAACCCAAATAGACTTTGCAAAACAATTTAGAGGTAACGACAATTTAATTGAAGGGCTCGACTACACCATGCAAAGTGGTTACATGATATTTAGTAAGTGGTTTTTTTTAAAGCGTGGTTCGTGCTGCAAAAATGGTTGTAAAAATTGCCCTTATGGTTTTAGAAAATAAAAACCATTTAATACAAATACGAGCAAACATTGGTTTTTACCTTCTCATTTTCTTCTCTTTCACTTCTCCTTGTGAGTAATATTTTTAAATGCAATTATTCACAAAAAGGTTTAAAGGCGCTGCGCTTTTAGAGTAAGCGATTGTATAAAAATAGTATTCAAATACGAGTAAGCACTGGTTTTTATCTTCTCATTTTCTTCTCTTTCACTTCTCCTTGTGAGTAATATTTTTAAATACTGTTATTCACAAAGAGGTTTAGAGGCGATGGGCAATGAATCACTTGCGCCCCACTCACTCCACGAGCCATCATAAACACTTAAATTACTGTAACCACATTCGGTAGCAAATAACGCTAAAACACACGCTGTAATACCTGAGCCACAGCTAAATTGTAGCTGCTGCACATCACCGATTACGTCATTAAATATCGCTTTAATTTCGGCAAGTGGTTTGGCTTCACCTTTATTAAGTAAATCCATAAAAGGTAACGGGCGACTATTTGGGATATGCCCGCTACGCATGCCTTTTCGGGGTTCACTTTCTTCGCCTGTAAAACGTTTATAAGCACGTGCATCTAACAATACAGTGCTGGGCTCATCAATTGCATCAACCACTTGTTGGCTATTGATAAAATACTCAGAATTATAGCTTGCCGTAAAATCACCTTTACCTAACGATTTGCTATAACCTTGCTGTGTGGCGTAACCGCTCTCTAACCACTTTTTAAGGCCACCACTGAGTACTTTTACGTTGTGGTGCCCCATAGCTTTAAACATCCACCACGCCCTTGCCGCGCTAAATAAACCGCCATCTTCGTATACAACTATAAACGAGTCGTTATTTACACCTGCATTTTGCATCACGTGGGTAAACTGCTGCTCGCTGCATACCGTACTTGGTAAGGGGTTAGATCTATCGGCCAACTCGTTTTTTATGTCAAAACGTTTAGCGTTGGGCAGCATTGCTTGCGGCGAATAAGTACCCAAAACACCTGGGCGCAGCATACCTGCATCAAATATCACTAATGCAGGGTTGTGGAGTTGTGCCTGCAGTTGTTGGTAGGTGATAAGGTTTTTCATGGTTTATATCCAATAAATAAATAAATACATATTACTTAAAAAATTGAGTTAGAATTATGAATAATTTAATTAAGACAGTATATTAATTATGACCTTACCGATAAATAAAAAAATAACAGGTACAATTTTAGTCATTCATCCAAAGTTTATTGGTGATGCAGTTAATAATACGACCGCAATATCGCTTTTAAGAGAACTCTACCCTAACAATAAAATAATTGTCCTAGTTAACCCTCTTTTAGCCCCCATATTTAAACGTGATGACCGCTTTAATTTGACGGTTATGATTGACGAGCGTCATGATAAAAAGCAAAAAAAATCTATTTTTTATCAAGCAAAAAAAATAAAAGAGCACAATGTTCAACTAGCCATAATTATGAAAAGTGCCTTTTCTGACGCTTTACTCTGCACTCTAGCAAATATAAAATATAAAATAGGTTATAAAAAGAATGGACGTTCTTGGCTGCTAAGCCACAAATACAAGATTAATAATAATCACCACTACATAAATAGATATTGCCGCTTAGTAAATGAACCACATAACCAACCATTTACTACATCCCCTTCAACTTACGTTTTTAGTAAAAGAAGTAAATTAATTAAAGCTGATCGTAATAAACCTACGATTGCAGTTTATTATGGTGGTTTAGTAAAAAAGTATAGACACTATCCATCATCTCAAGCGTTTCAATCGTTAGCTCTTATAAACCAAACATTACCGTCTCATTTTGTACTGGTTGGGGACAACCAAGAGATAACAGACAATGCAAAAATATCTACAGATTTAATAGAGAATAGTATTGATTTCCAAGACCTAACTGGTAAAACAACACTGACCGAACTTGTCGATATAATTGCCAGTGTAGATTTATTAATTACGATCGATTCCGGTGCAATGCATATAGCTGCTGCAACAAAAACAGCATTCGTTGCTGTAGTTGGTTTAGGAACTTCACCCTGGAGTATTGTAGAACCTAAGTGCGAGAACAAAATATCTCTAGTTGCCAATGGCAGTAGTTTAAATGATGCTGAAATAATTAAAGAAATTTCACCAGAAAAAATAGTTGAAGCTGCATTTTCTTTACTAAAAAATAAAATTACATTTTTATGATTTCATCACGAAGTGGCGCCATTCTAGAAAGAATATCGTTTTGTAAACTATGGCTAACATTTTGCTCATTCATTGCATTTATAAGCAAATCAACAACATGATTAAAATCTTTCTCTGTAATATGCATACCAGTATGAATAGCCACCATAGAGTCGCCATCGTATGTACATGGGCCTTCTACTAACATGCACATATGAGTAATAAACCCTTGGCGAAAGTACGCTATATTACTGTGTTCAAAGTAATGAATTATCTGCTCGTCATTACCTATTTGATAGATAAAGCTATCAACAATTCTGCCTATCCCCGCTTTACCATCCAGCTTTTGATAAAGCGATAATTGCGTTGAGCTAGCACAACTACAAAGCAATCCTACGCAGACTATAAAAATACCAACGCTTTTCATTACCAATACCCTGTTACCGATAAATACCAACCTGTTTGATCGTCAGCTCCTGCAATGCTTCCTAAATCAAGGTAAGCCGCTGTCACACTTACGTGCTTATTAGGCATCCATGCTACAAATAAGTCTTTCCAATCTTGTTCGCCTAAGTTTAAGTTATTTGATTTTTGACGATACTCAACACCTACGGCTACTTCACGACTAAAAAATAGTGCTGTGCTGCCTTCAAATAGCACTTTACCACTACCATTTTCTCCACCGAAGCCAAGCAAACCAAGTTGATTAGCTTCGCTGTATCGTGTAGTTACGTTCCAAAACCAGTTATAGCCAGCAATAGCCCCTAAATGTAATTTACTCGCAGCGAGGTAATAGTCTGTACCGCTGGTATCTTCTGCGCCTACAAGTTTTGCAACACTGCCATCATCCAATGATTTATGTTGAATACCCAAGCTCAGTTGTGGCCAATCACTGTAAACAATATCGCCGTATAAACGTATTTTAGCACCCGTGATTGATTGCTCTATTTCAGTATCAAGTCCAGGCACATCAAAGCGTTGCTGTGCATAGCTCAGTTCTACACGATTAAATAAATTAAGCTGTGCACCACATACATCAAGTGTGTAGTCGGTTACATCTGCGCGGCTACAAAAGCCATTTACCGAAAACTCATCATCACTTGCGTATCCCGCAAGTTGTGCCCATGGCACAATCCCGCCGCCACCGCTGCCCTCTATTTGAGAGACTCCCGGCGTAGCTAGCAGTTTTCCATTGCTTGCAATGCTCGGTACACTAATTATTAAGAACAAACTTGCTAATAAGTATTTAATTTTTTTCATAGTATTCCTCCAGCCATTCTTCTAATAGTTCTGCTTTTAGAGGCCTACTTAGGTAATATCCTTGTGCATGGTCGCAATGCATACTTTTAAGTAGGTTTAGCGAACCCAATGTTTCAACACCTTCCGCTACAACAGAAAAGCCTAGCTGGTGCCCTAACGTGATTGATGATTGCACTATAAATTGATCTTTTTGTGACTCATCAAGTTTTAAAATAAAGCACTTATCTAGTTTAAGCTCATCAATCGGTAACATTTTTAATCGGCCAAGTGATGTTTGCCCTACACCATAATCATCTAATGATATTTTAACGCCAATTGCCTTAAGATTTTCGAGCGCTTTAATGCCTTTCTCTTCGTTTTCGATCATATCGCGCTCAGTAAGCTCAATAGTGATCAATTTAGGATCTACTTTATACTTTTTAAGTGTGCGTACTAATGCGGAATGAAAACCTGGAAATGCTATATCTTGCGCAGATACATTTATTGCAGCCTGTAAGTTTATATTTTTAGATTGCCAATCAGCGACTTGTGCAATAACCGTATTAACTACCCACGCGGTTAGCTCAACTATAAGCCCCGACTGCTCAGCTAAATCAATAAACAGTTCAGGATTAACCCAACTACCATCTTTTCGCTGCCAGCGAATAAGTGACTCAACTTTATCTATTTTTTGCGTTTTCATATGTAATTTTGGCTGATAGGTCATAAATAACTGGCCATCGTCATCACTAATTGCCTGCTTTAATTCATCAAGCATTATTAAGCGTTCTAAATGCGCTTCGTCCTCACCATTTTGATAGTGATGTATGCTTTCTTGATTATTGGCTGCACTTTCTACTGCAATTAGTACACGGCGCATTAAGTCATCACTCGCAATACCTTGCGTAGGATACTGCACAATGCCCGCACTGAAGCGTAAATTAATTTTAAGTGTTTGAATTGTATAGCACGCTTGTAATTGCGCCATTAAGCCAACAATACCGCTTTTTTTCTCACGTACTGCAGCAGTCGGAAATACCGTTAAAAACTCATCGCCACCAATACGTGCATGAAAGCCCCCTAACTCGTCCGAAAACTCGCTTATTCTGCAAGCTACTGCTTTTAAACAGTCATCGCCGATGCGCGGGCCTAACTTGTCGTTAATATGACGAAGACCTTTTATGTCTATTGCAACGAGCGTGTACTCGGCTGATGAATCTAACTCTTCATCAAGCACCTCAAGCATGGCTGAGCGGTTATAAAAGCCTGTTAGGGAGTCGTGTCTGGCTTGAAAGCTAATTTGTTGCTCGCGCTGATTAATATCATTACCCATGCTATCAAACGCTGCGACTAGCGTGTCTATTTCGGTACTTTGCCTTCGCCCTTTAAATTCAAATGCATAATTACCTTGTGCAAATTGCCTTGCTATTACAGCTAGTTGAGTAAGTGGCGTAGTTAAGTTATTTGCAAATATGCTGCTCGTAATAACACCTACAAACATAGTTAAAATAGCTAAAATAATAAGTGTAAAAAGAAGTTTTTCGAAGTCACTATAACTTTGTGTTAAATCGGCACTCAGTAAAATAATTATAGGATGGGTCAACAACGATGGTAGGTCTATATCGCGGTTACGATACACCAAGTACTCACCAAAAAAACGTGACGTGGTTACAGTGCTAAAATAGTTAACAGGTTCAAATTGCTCAGGGCGATTAGCTAATGAACTAATAACAATATCGTCAGCGCTACCTATAAAACTTACATCCATGCCTGTTAAGCTTTTTAGTTCATGGGCTACATTGTCATCAATTTTAAAGCCCACCAAACTATAGGCCACTGTACGTGGCGCTTTTACAGGTAATAAAATAATTTGATACAGCTCGTTATTAAGCACCACAAAACTAGACTCTTCTGGCGCATTTAAAAGCTCTTCCATTAACGGCTTTAAGTTATGTGCAAAAGCGTCTTCTTCAGTATTGGCGGAAATTAGCCTACCCGACAAATCAAGTAGCAGCATTAATTCGGCATCAATACGCTGACTATGATTAAACAACACACTGCTTATTGTCCCAGCATCTCGCGTTGCTACAGCTTGCTTAAAACCAAAGTCGGAGGTGAGTACTTTTGCTGCGGTTAGTAGTAGGCTTTCTTTTGATTTTAAATATTGCTTATAAACATTTTGCGCTACGGTAATGTCTTGATTTACTTTTTCTTCTTGAAATTTACTCGTAGACCACCAAAAACTAAACAAGCTGACCATAGTGGTTAATAACACTAAGCCAACACATAAAATGGTTATTCGATTTCGTAAACTATTAGTCATTACCAGCCTTAAACTTACTACCAAAAGTATTTCTAGGTGCTGGGGTTGATGTGTTCACTGTTATCTGTAACTGTTTTTGAGAATTGATTATTATCATTTTTTTATTCTCCAATGGTGCTGTTTGTAAAGGATGCCACACACTCATTTGTGCAGGCAGCGTATTAATAGGCAAACTAACATAGCCTTTTTTATCTGTTTTATATACGGATTCACTACTCGATACATAAATATAGCCCACCATAGAATCATGAATATTACACCCTAAAACAACAACACCTTGCTGCTCAAACGTAATGGGCTCTTTTGGTTGCCCTGAATATAATCTTAGTTGAAAAGGCTTAGCTTGTGAAAAAGAATAAACATGATGGCGAATATTATCGCTGTTAGGAAAGTTAACTTTTTGACCCTGTTGTACAACTAATAATTCGGGTAAAAACTGCTTATGGACTTGATCCATTATAGCAATGGGCAAATTTGATGGTGTGGCCTGTTTGTTAGCAATATTAAGCTCAATCACTGCACCTGATAACTTTTGGCCATGTTGATTTTGTATTACTAAATCAATATTAGCACTTAAAGCAAACTGACTAAAAAACAAACCTATAGCTAAAAAGTAACTGCTTTTTACAAATTTTTGCAATGCCCGTTCAAACATAACAACACCTAAATATTAATGTTAGGTTAAGTTAATTAGAGACGAGCACTAATTGCAAGAATTATAGCCCAGTAACTAAAAATAAAGACTTAGTTACTGGCTTTGTTAGCACTTAAGTGCTGCTATTTAACAATTAATCCGTAATCGTTATCTAAAATAGTAATTACTTCTTGGCGAGGATCTTCGGGGATCACAATATCTTTACCTACAATTTTGCTCGCTATGCCAACATAGGTATTTGACACTTCAAGCATTACTGATTCTGGTAAAATATAATCTTTTGCTAATTGCTCACGCTCACTCATGCGATCTTTATTTAATAATACGTCGCTCTCTGGCACATTATTAATAAGTAATTGGCGAAAACCTTCTTTAGAATTTTCAACAATTTTACCATTTTTGTATGCAGCTTCATCCCAAATACGTGACGAATCAGGCGTGCCTACTTCATCAATATATATAAGCTGTTGCGCGCCATTTAAATCCTCTACATAACCAAACTCAAATTTTGTATCTACAAAAATTTGGTTAAGCTTCGCTAGCTCATCACTAATTAATTTAAAACCTTCAACTAACAGTTTTTCGTATTTGGTTACGTCATCTGCCGATTTAAAGTTAAATACATCTAAGTTATTAGTAATGTTAGCGCGAGTAATATTTACATCATCAACTGGCGGAATATCAGCAACGCCTTCAATAATACCTTTTGTTGATGGCGTAATTAAAACGTTATCAAGCTTTTGGTTCGCTTTTAAACCTTCTGGCAAGTCAATACCACAAAAGTTACGTATGCCTTTAGCGTAGTCACGCCACATGCTACCCGTAATATATTGGCGAGCAATTGCCTCTACTTTTACTGTACTGGCTTTGCGTACAATCCACACATACGGATGCGGAATATCAACAATATGATTACCCGCAAGACCCGCTTTATCAAATAACTTAAACCAATGGGCTGCCACTGAGTTTAACGCTATACCTTTACCTGGTACGCCATTTAAACCATTTTCGCCTTGCCAAATGCAATCAAATGCAGAAATTCGGTCTGAAATAACCATAATCGCAAGCTCAGTACCTGTCGGTACTTGGTAGCCTTTGTCTTTAATTAATCGTGCGCTGTCTTCATCAGTTAACCAATAAACTGAACGAACTTTACCGCTGTGTACTTCACCTTTGGTACGAATGGGTAAATCATCGTTTACGTCTAAAACTTTATAGCTAGTCATGCTATCTCCGGGGTTAGGGATGCTCTTTGAGCAAAGTATGGTATGGGGTTATATGGATTGTATAATAATCTAGCCAACCTCAAAGCTCAATCGGATGCTTAAAACAAATAAAGGCATATATTTATAAGCGAGTCGCAATGGGGTAAACTTACTATGCTAACTAGCCTGAGGAGATAGCTTGAACTACTTAACTGCCACTAAAAATAAAAAATACTTGATGTATATTTCTCAAAATTACTCGTACGCTATTTTGAGACCTATTCAGGCTGCAGTACTAGCTAATGGTGGCGAAGTGCGCTGGTTTTTACAAGGTTTGGCAGTCAATCCTAATTTTTTAAAAAAAGAAGAAAAACGGCTTAATACAATAGAAGATATTCACGAATGGAAACCCGATGCAACGTTTGCACCGGCTAATTTAATACCCACTTTTTTCCCTGGTATCAAAGTAGGTGTGTTTCATGGCTTTGATGCAGGTAAGCTAGATAAAAAAGGGAATAACGATCATCTTAAAGCTAGAGGTTGTTTCGACCTGTATTGTACACAAGGCCCAAATACAACAATCCCATTTAAAGCCTTACAAAGAAAACTAGGCTATTTCAAGGTAACAGAAACTGGCTGGCCTCCTCTTGACCGATTATTTGATGGCATCACCGAAACGCCTTATACAAATAAATCAGACACCCGACCAACCTTATTAATCTGCTCTACATTTTCAAAGCGACTATCGCTTGCACCAAAGCTATATGAGCAAATAAAACATTTTAGTGAAACCGGAAAATGGCGAATTTTAATGCAATTTCATCCAAAAATGCCAACTGAATTGGTGAGCAAATATAAGGCATTAAGCAATCAAAATTTAACGTTTATTGAGACCGACGACGTAGTCCCTTTATTAAAATCAGCCGATGTTATGTTATGCGATACATCATCAGTACTTTTAATGTTTTTAGTCCAACGAAAACCTGTGGTCACCTTTTGTAATAATGCTCCTGAGGAACACCTACTTAATGTAACAGACCCTAATAAAGTTGAAGAAGCCTTAGAGCAGGCTTTCACGTACCCTAAAACACTTATGAAAAACATTGAAAACTATTGCCAAGAGCTTCATCCATATACTGATGGGCAGTCGAGTGAACGCGTAGTTGCTGCAACAAATGAGTTTTTATTAAGTGAAGATAAACTAAAACCTAAGCCATTTAATATTATTAGGCAATTTAAAACGCGCAGAAACCTCAATTATTGGAAATGGTAAAATAAAGTAATGATCAACCTAAAAAACGTAACTTTTAAGTGGCATAAAAGCGATAGCTCACCCACGCTCAACATAAAAGAGTTGGTTATAGAAAAAGGTGAGCATATTTTTTTACACGGTCCTAGTGGCTCAGGTAAATCGACATTGTTAGCGATTCTTGCTGGTATTAATACAGCCACCAGCGGTGAGGTATCAATTTTAGACAAAAACCTAACTACATTAAGCAATACTACCCGTGATATTTTTAGAGCGGATCACATTGGCTACATTTTTCAAAACTTTAACCTGCTTCCTTATTTAACCCCTATTGAAAATATAACGCTTGGGTGTGAGTTTTCAAAAAGCCGAAAACAAAAAATATTAAAGAAATCATCAAATAAAAACTCTGCCTTACAAAAAGAAGCGATACGGTTATTAAATGCTTTAGGCCTTACTGCCCAGTATCACCATAAAGATGTAGCGACATTGAGTATTGGACAGCAACAGCGCGTTGCTGCCGCTCGCGCATTTATAGGCAGCCCTGAATTAATAATTGCTGATGAGCCCACATCTGCACTCGATACAAATAATCGTGGTAGCTTTATAAAGCTACTGTTTGAGCAGGCAAAGCTATCTAATAGTACGTTGGTATTTGTGAGCCACGATGAAACACTAAAGCCTTTATTTAACCGCTCCATTGACCTTATAAATTTGCAGGAGCAGGTATGATCATCACTAAACTTGCTTACAAAAGCTTATTAAATCGCCGCGCAAGTGTACTGCTTACATTATTTACTATCGCAATTAGTGTAATGCTACTTTTGAGTATTGAAGGTGTACGAATTGATGCTAAAAGTAGTTTTAGTAATACTATTTCGGGCACTGATTTAATTGTTGGTGCGCGTACCGGCGATATACAGTTGCTACTTTCGTCAGTATTTAGAATTGGCCATACTAATAACGGCGTAAGTTGGAAAAGTTATGAATACATAACAAGTCAGCGAGGCGTAAAATGGAGCATACCTATAAGCCTAGGCGACAGCCATAAAGGCCAAGCGGTACTAGGCACAACACTTGATTACTTTAGCCATTATCGCTTTGCAAAAAAACAAAACTTAACCTTTAACAAAGGCCACCCTTTTGCTGCAATTAACGAAGTGGTGCTAGGTAGTGAAGTTGCAAATAAATTAGGTTATAAACTTAACGACTCTATTGTTATATCGCACGGTATGGGTAACACCAGTTTTCATCATCATGACGACAACCCATTTAAAGTCGTCGGTATTTTAAACCCTACTGGCACGCCTGTTGATAAAACGCTGCATATTCCTTTGGCTGCTATCGATTTAATTCACGGCGGTAAAGCTAGCCTTGAGCATGAGCATGAGCATGAGCATGAGCATGACGAACATAACAACCTAGTTGGACATCCAAAACAAATTACGGCATTTTTAATGGGATTCAAATCGCCTTTATACACGCTACAAATTAGGCGCAATATAAATCAATATAAGCCAGAAGCCCTGCTTGGGATTATGCCAACCGTAACACTTAAAGAGTTATGGGAAATGCTCGCCATAGTAGAAAAAATACTTTTGCTATTCTCAGCTGTTGTCGTGTTAGTAAGCCTACTTGGCATGCTAACGACATTGCTTGCAAATTTAAGTCAGCGTCGTCGCGAACTTGCTATATTACGTTCGGTGGGCGCTCGCCCTTGGCATTTATTTACACTTATAAGTATTGAGTCACTACTGACCACTTTACTTGGTTGCCTAGCAGGTAGTGTGCTTTATTATTTAGTTATTTTTTCAGCCGGCGGTTACTTACAAAGTCATGCCGGTATAAGCGTAAATATCACAATGCTCTCTTACTATGAACTGGGCTTAATCGGGGTTATTATGGCCGCAGGTTTTATTATTGGCTTAATACCCGCTACTCGCGCTTATTTTTATTCACTCAGCGATGGTATGAGTATAAAAGCATAATTTTTAGGGATTTTATGACATTTTTTAAAACAGCTTTTCAGTACATTGCTGCTATTGGCTTATTATTTATAAGCGTAGCGAGTTATGCTAATCCACCAAAAGAAATTTTTTGGGAAGACTTAATCCCTAAAAACCACGTGCAAATAGACACTCAAGCACAAGCTAATCACGAAGGTAGTGATCAAAACTGGGTGCAACCCGATTTAGATGCTCCAGTGGTAAAGGCACTTGATGGCCAATCGGTGAGTTTGCCTGGTTTTGTTGTGCCACTTGAGGGCGATAGCGAAGTAATTACCGAGTTTTTACTCGTTCCTTATTTTGGCGCCTGTATACACGTACCACCACCACCGCCAAATCAAATAGTCCATGTAACAATTAAAGGTGGAGTACCAATAGATAGCCTATACGACGCAATTGTTGTAACTGGAATAATAAGTACTGAAACATGGTCGGGCGAAATAGCGCAGGTAGGATATAAAATGAAAGCGGTCGGTGTAGCACCGTTCGAGCTTTAAAATAAAGGGCCCGCTTTTAAAGCTGGCCCTTAAATATCATTAAATTTAGAATCGATAAAATTTAAATAACTGAATATTCAAATAACTAGGGCGTGTTGATCTTTGTGGATTGAAATTTGTTCAATCTAGGGGCGATTTAATCGCGGCGCGAGGTTTGTAACCTAGCGGGCTAAGTAAAAATCGAGCAACAAAGAGTTAATCGCCCCTAGAAAGAACCCAAAGGGCAGCGCATGTTTGGCATTTATGCTGCGTTATCGCCAATTTATGGGGAATAACCACACTACATAGGCTCTGCCTTGCCTAAATACCAAACAGTCTGCTGCAAAATTAATCACGAAAGGTCAACACGCCCTAGATAACTACTTTTGGCAATTTGAGCAAAAAATAGTACTGCGCTGCCCCAATCTAATTTCTTCCAATTCGTTTTCACACGTCATACATGGCTTGCCTTTGCGCCCATATACTAATAACTCTTGAGAAAAATACCCGGGCTTACCATCACTTTGTGCAAAGTCTTTAAGCGTTGTACCACCTTGCATAATGGCCGCAGCAAGCGTGTCTTTTATAATAGGAATAAGTGCTTGATAACGTTTGAGCGATACTTTTCCCGCTTCTCGCTTTGGATGTATACCCGCTTTAAATAACGATTCATTCGCGTAAATATTACCAACACCAACCACCACTGCGTTATCCATAATAAATTGCTTTACGGGTACTTTTTTATTACGCGACTGTTCGTACACGCGTTTAGCAAAAAAATCATCGGTAAGCGGCTCAGGACCAAGCTTAGAGAGTAGCTTATGCACTTCACCTGGCTCTTGCCATAAGCAGCAACCAAAGCGACGAGGATCGTTTAAGCGCAGTGCTTTACCGTTACCAAAAATAAACTCTACGTGGTCATGCTTTTTAAGCGGCTCACTTTTATCTACAACACGTAAATTACCTGACATACCCAAATGTAAAATAGTGCTCCCAAGTTCACAGTGTAAAAGTAAGTATTTAGCTCGTCGTTCAATACTAGTAACAATTAGCCCTTCAAGTTGATACACGTCATCTGGCACTGGCCAGCGCATACTGGCATTGTAAATATTTACCTTTGTAACAACTTGGTTTTGTACGTGGGGAGTGATGCCCATTCGGCTCACTTCTACCTCTGGTAATTCAGGCATTAATTAGACTCACTTTGTGAAAAATCAAAACTAGGAAATAACTGCTGTGCAGTTTTTAAATCGAGTGCGAGTATTCGTTGGCTACTCTTTTCGAGTAAGTAATATTGCCCATCGCCTTTATAAAGCAAATAAACCCAAGGTAAACTCTCGCCAGCCAACTCAAATGTAGCAACATATAAAGGTGCATTAGGATTAAAAACAACAGATTCGTTAACACCCATTAACTGCGCGCTTTGCCATTGGTTAATTAAATCACTAAGTTGCTGCTCAGATGCTTGCCACACAAGCGGTATGTCTTTTTGTAGTGGGGTTGTACGCCAGCTTGTTCCTATTCGCTCAATTTTTTGATCAACAAATTGCAGTGTCAGTACAAAACTTTGCTGGGGGAGTACGGCTTGTAATGTTGGTTTATCCTCCCCTCCCAAAAGTTGCTTATGCCAGCCATTTAAGAAGAAGATCATAATCAACATCGAAAATATTATAACGTTGTTCCAACCTTTACGGCCCAGTCGCATATTAATACACCTAGTAAATTCAAGATTTTAAAGTGTAACTAAAACTTAATTGCGCTGTCTATATGTTAAAGGCCGCAGACTTTGTTAGAATATCTGCAAATTTAAAGGAGTTCCGTCAATGTCTATGTATGTAGTGGGCCATAAAATCCCAGATTCAGATTCTATTTGTGGTGCAATTGCACTGGCTTATTTAAAAAACCAAATCGATGAGCCTGCAATTCCAACTCGTCTTGGTGAAATTTCACCTGAAACTCAATTTATCCTTGATAAATTTGGCTTCGAAGCACCAGAGCTTAAATTAAGCTACGCGGGTGAAGATGTGTATATTGTAGATCACACAGAAAAAACACAAGCACCCGATGATATCGACCAAGCTCGCGTTGTTGGCGTGGTAGATCACCACAAATTAGGTGACTTAACATCATCTACTCCGCTTGAATGTTGGATTCGTCCTGTTGGTTGTTCAAACACCATTATTAAAATGATGTACGACTTCTACAGCGTAGAAATCCCTAAAGACATCGCGGGCATTATGATGTGTGCAATTTTAAGCGACACAGTCATATTTAAATCACCAACATGTACCACTGCCGATATTAAATGTGTTGAAGCGCTAGCTGAAATTGCAGGCGTAGAAGATTTTAAAGAACTGGGTATGGATATGTTCCGTGTTAAATCTGCGGTAGAAGACACACCAGCACGTGATTTAGTAATGCGTGACTTTAAAGATTTCAACATGAACGGTAACCTAGTAGGCATTGGCCAACTAGAAGTAATCGACCTTGCTGTTTTTGACGACATTAAAGCAGACCTTGCAGCCGATATTGCTAAGCTAAAAGTTGAGGGTAATCGCCACTCTGTATTTTTACTGCTTACCGATATAATGAAAGAAGGCTCAGAAATGCTAATTGTATCTGACGATGCAAACTTAGTTGAGCAGGCTTACGGTGTAAAACCAGAGAATGATAAAGTATGGTTAGATGGCGTACTAAGCCGTAAAAAGCAAGTAGTACCACCACTACAAGATGCATTCACAAAAATCTAATTGTGTTTTCATTTATTGATTTAAAAGCCTTGTTGGTTATGCCAACGAGGTTTTTTTATATCAATTCACTAATCATATTTTTAAAAACAAAAAACCCAGCCTAAGCTGGGTTTTTAAATTCTAAAAGAACTAAAATTACTTAATTTTAGCTTCTTTAAAAAGAACATGTTTACGAATCTTTGGATCAAACTTTTTGATTTCCATCTTCTCAGGCATGTTACGTTTGTTTTTGTCAGTAGTGTAGAAAAAACCAGTACCGGCAGTTGAAACTAAACGGATTTTATCGCGCATGATTCAGATCCTTAAACTTTAACGCCGCGAGCACGGATTTCTGTAAGAACCGTGTCGATGCCTTTTTTATCGATAATACGCATACCTTTAGTAGTAGTGCGTAATGTTACAAAACGTTTTTCACTTTCAACCCAAAAACGGTGTGTTTGTAGGTTAGGTAGGAAACGACGTCTAGTCGCGTTTCTCGCGTGTGAACGGTGATTACCAACCGCAGGACGCTTACCTGTAACTTGACATACTTTAGACATGTCTATATATCTCCAATAACTTCGCTCGAGCTTAATTTAATCTAAGGCCGTGTATTTCCGCCCTAGAGATAAATCGAAGGGCGCTCTTTATACAGCTTTTACAGGCAAAGATCAAACACTGATCTATCCAATCAGCTCATATATGTAAATTTGATAGCGGCTAATTATAAAGATCGAATGCCCTTAGGGAAAGTAAAAACTGCATTTAAATTAAACTAATTTGCCAAAACACGTTAAACAGCTCATTTTTAACACACTTCTGTATCTAACAAAGCTAAATCAGGCCTCGCTCGGCAAACGAAACACACGTTTCTCCACCAACAATGATGTGATCGAGCACACTTATGTCGACCAATTGCAGTGCTTGCTGCAATTTATTAGTAATAAGTTTGTCTGCTTGGCTCGGTTCTGCAATACCACTTGGATGATTATGCGCAAAAATAACAGCGGCTGCATTATTTTTAAGCGCAGCCTTTACCACTTCACGCGGATAAACACTGGCAGAATTAATTGTGCCATAAAAAAGTATTTCATCTTTTACTAATCTATTTTGGCTATCTAGGTATAACACCATAAATACTTCCTGTTGTAAGCCTCGCATTTGAATTGTTAGGTAATCGTAAACTGAGTTTGGCGAATTAAACACGGCGTCTCGTTGGCAACGCTCCTGCATATAACGTTGGCTTAGCTCTAACACAGCTTGTAGCTGAACATACTTAGCGGTCCCTAACCCCTTTTGAGAGCAAAACTCCTCAATGCTGGCATTAAACAAATTATGAAGTGTTTTATTCTCGTTTAATAAATGCTGAGCCAACTCAATTACATTCATTCCCGGTAACCCTGTTCGTAAAAATATGGCAAGAAGCTCTGCGTCAGTCAGCGCCTTAGCCCCCTTTGCTATGAGCTTTTCACGAGGTCGAAGTGAGTTTGGTAGTGAAGTAAGTTGCATTATTCATCCTTGAGAGGCGAAAGTGTCTTATAAATGTAATGCAAATTTGAAATTTAGCCTGTTATTTCGAATTAAAAAACTTCGCTGTATGGGTAAAGATTTGTTATTTTAAGCCCAATATTTAATAAAAACTGATGAACATCCATGACTAACTTAACAAACAAAAAAATTGTACTAGGTATTACCGGCGGTATTGCAGCTTATAAATGTGCAGAACTCGTTAGGCGATTAAAAGACTCTGGTTGTGAAGTAAAAGTAGTTATGACTGAATCAGCTAAACACTTTATTACACCACTGACCATGCAAGCCGTTAGTGGAGAAACAGTCTCTGACTCATTACTAGACCCTTCTGCTGAAGCTTCAATGGGGCATATTGAATTTGCAAAATGGGCTGACTTAATTTTAGTTGCTCCTGCTACCTGTAATATTATTGCTAAAATGGCAGCCGGCATTGCTGACGACCTACTAACGACGTTACTGCTAGCAACGCCTGCAAAAGTCGCAGTTGCGCCAGCCATGAACCAGCAAATGTATGCACACGCAGCAACACAAGCTAATTTAGCCACATTAAAAGCACGTAACGTACTTATTTGGGGCCCAGGTAAAGGTGAGCAAGCGTGTGGCGATATAGGCGCTGGGCGCATGTTAGAGCCACATGAGCTAGTTGCACTATGTACAGCAAAAGAGCAACCGCAATTACTTGCAGGAAAAACAATTACAATAACAGCAGGCCCAACGCGTGAGCCTCTCGATCCGGTACGTTTTATATCAAATCACAGCTCTGGAAAAATGGGTTATGCACTGGCAGAAGCCGCTTTACAACTCGGTGCTAAGGTTAATTTAATTTCGGGTCCTGTTACGATTAAAGCGCCTCTTGGCGTAAATTTAATAAATATAGAAAGCGCTGAGGAGCTATTAACTGAGTCACTTACCTATGCACCACAATCAGATGCTTTTATAGGTTGCGCTGCGGTTGCGGATTATCGAGCTGCAGAAATTGCGACTCAAAAAATGAAAAAGCAAGGCGACGAACTCACTCTTACTTTAACTAAAAACCCTGACGTAATTGCAGTTATTGCAAACCTTACACAAAACCGCCCCTATACGGTTGGATTTGCCGCCGAAACTCAAAATGTAGAAAGCTATGCTAAAGGTAAACTACAAAATAAAAATCTAGATATGATTTGCGCTAATGACGTATCAAAAAGTGGCTTAGGGTTTAATTCCGATCATAATGCTTTAACACTGTACTGGCACAATGAACAACTAGAATTACCAACAACAAGTAAAATAGAAATAGCTCGCAAGGTGATCGAACAGCTGGCTAAACATCTATAAAAAGGCTGGAAACAAACTGAATAAAACATTAACATACGCCAATCATTTGAACAAAAAATGACTAGGGTTCTTAACTGCGCCACTAAGAATAACTAATAAAAAGGAATGTTCATGCCTGCGACAAAAAGAAGTAATCGCAAAGAGCAAATACTGCAAGCACTCGCACAAATGTTAGAAACTAATTTAGGACAACGCATCACCACAGCAAAACTAGCTGCTGAGGTGGGTGTGTCTGAAGCCGCGCTATACCGTCATTTTCCGAGCAAAGCGCGTATGTTTGAGGGCTTAATTGAGTTTATTGAAGATACCCTTTTATCTCGTATAAATATTATTATTGAAAACGAAAAAGAAAGCCAAACGCGCATTTATAACATTCTATTATTACTTTTAACCTTTGCTGAAAAAAACCCAGGTATTACTCGTATTTTAACGGGCGATGCTCTGCAAGGTGAGCAGGAACGTTTACGCGAACGTGTACAAACCTTGTTTGAAAAACTAGAAACTCAGTTTAAACAAGTGCTTCGTGAGCGCAAATTACGTGAAGGTAAAAACTTTCAAAGTGATGAGCTTACACTTGCAAACTTTTTACTTGCCTACGTTGAAGGCAAAATGAATCAGTTTGTACGTAGCGACTTTAAAGCAAAACCAAGTGTTCAATTTGAAAAACAATGGCTTGAGCTACAAAAAATTTGGCTGTAATGTTTGCTAAATTAATAAATTAAATACCAAAAAACGACCTGCGGGTCGTTTTGTCGTATGTAGCTGCCATTTATCTGATCCGCTCGAATTATGAACCAAACTCGTTACAATGAAACAATGTCATAATACGAGAATCAATAATGAAAACAAAACTCACCTTATTAAGCACGGCACTCGTTGCCAGCTTAACTAGCACCGGCATACACGCCAAAGAATCGCTACAATTTAAAGACGTATTTAGTTTTAAATCAGCTAAAAGCACACAACTATCTGACAATGGTCAAGTACTCACTTTTAGTGCAACGCCGTATCGTGGAAATGCAACTGGTCAAGTTTACTCACTACAAAGCAATACACTCATCGCAGAAGTAGAGCGCGGCACTAAACCTCATATTAATAAAGCCGCTAACTGGGTCGCTTTTACACAAGTACCTACCTTACTTGAAAAAGAAACAACCAAAAAAAAAGACACACTTAAAAAAAATCTGGTACTCGTAAACACACAATCAGGTGCTCAACAAAGCTTTGCTGATGTAAAAGATTACACGTTATCTGATGACGGTATGTGGCTTGCTTATCGTTTAAATAAAAAAGACGATGACGCAAAAGTAGAAGATAAAACCGATAGCACTAAAAACGAAGACGATAACGCTATCACGCCCGATAAAAAAGATAAGAGCTATGCGCTTGTTATAGTAAATTTATCTGATAAACGCACCCATACAATAGAAAACGTATTTAGCTACGCTATTAACTCAGCCAACAGCCAGCTATTAGTAAGTCAAAGTTACAGCGACGGTAATAACAACCAAATAGCGTTAATCGAGCTAAGTGACTTTAATAGCAGCGTATTAATTGATGAACCAGGCGTAATCGCAAATAAAATAGCGTGGCACCCAACTGACAATATTGCAGCGTTTACATTGGGTAACTATGTAAATGATGACACGCGCCGTCGAAGCTACACTTTACAGCTATATAAAAGCGAGAAGCTTACAACTATAGATTCACCTAATAAAGCATGGACGTTAGGGAAAACAGCTACCCTTGAATGGTCAGAAAATGGCGAGCGTTTATATTTTGAAAACCATCCTAAATTGGCAGCCAAAGTAAAAACTAAAGAATATACCGACGAAGCCTCACTATACGATTTTGACACCATTCGTGAACAAAAAGGTTTAGATGTATGGCACAACAACGATGCGCAAATAAAACCACGTGAAGAACAACAATGGAACGAAGTTAATAAAAATCGCCATTACAGCGCGGTGTATCACGTTAACTCGCAAAAAGTTGCGCAACTTAGTACACCAAACATGCCTGAGGTTGCACTAAACCCTGAGCGAGATGTGTCTTTACTTGGCTCATCTAACATTCCCTACTTAGAAAAAATAATGTACGGCGGTTTTTTTGCTGATTACTTTGCAGTAAATATAAACACCGGTAAACAAACTCCCATTATTAGTAACTACCCGTTTAAACCGAACCTTGCACCTAATGGTGAATTTGCAGCTTATTTTAATGATAGCCAAATACAGTTAAAAGATTTAAAAAATAATAAAGTAACACCGCTTACAAAAGCGATTCAGGCAACCTTTGCTGATGATAAACACGACTACCCTTCTACCCAACCTGGTTATGGTTTTGCTGGTTGGATGACCGATAGCAGCCAAGTGCTTGCTTATAGTAAATACGATATTTGGGCATTTGACGTAAAAACGCAGCAAGCTAAACGCCTAACTAATGGTAAGCAAAGCAATACGCAGTACCGTGTTATTAAGCTTGATAAAACCCAAGTGGGCTTTAAAAAAGGCGATACATTACTTGTCTCTGCTATTAACTTACAAACTAAACAAAGCGAAGTTGCAAAGCTCGACTTAACCACTAACACAATAACTAAGGTGCTTAGCGGTAATAAACGCTTTGATATGGTTAAAAAAGCCAAAAAGGCTGACAAGTACTTATTTACCTCGCAAACTTATAGCCAATTTCCTGATTACTACCAAACAGATTTTAGCTTTAGTTCACCAAAACAAGTGACCACCCTAAACCCACAAATTAGTAATTTTGCCTGGGGCGAAAAGCCAGAACTAATAAGCTATAAAGGCTTTGACGGTGAAGATTTACAAGGTGTATTAATAAAACCAGCGGGCTATAAAAAAGGCGATAAAGTACCTGTGGTTGTGTATTTTTATCGTTACATGAGTCAGCGCATGTTTGATTTTCCTAAAATGGAATTAAACCATCGCCCTAACTTCCCTATGTTTACCTCGAACGGTTATGCGGTATTTTTACCTGATATTCGTTTTGAAATAGGTCACCCGGGTAAATCGTCAACGCAAACCATGATAAACGCCACCCAAAAATTAATAGATTTAGGCATAGCCGACCCAGATAAAATAGGCTTACAAGGTCACTCTTGGGCAGGTTATCAAAGTGCGTTTATGATAACCCAAACAGATATGTTTAAAGCGGTTGTATCTGGCGCACCAGTATCAAACATGACAAGTGCTTACAGTGGCATACGTTTAAAATCGGGCCTTGCTCGTCAATTTCAATACGAAACAGGGCAAAGCCGTATTGGCAAAAACTTATTTGAAGCACCAGAGCTTTACATAGAAAACTCACCAGTATTTTTTGCAGACAAAGTTAATACGCCTATCTTAATAATGTCTGGCGACAAAGATGATGCAGTGCCTTGGCATGAGAGCGTGCAGTACTACTTAGCTCTGCGCCGTGCAGGAAAAGATGCTACATTTTTACAATACGAAGGTGAACCACACCACTTGAAAAAGTTTCCTAATCAGGTCGATTTTTCAGTACGTATGATGCAGTACTTTGATCATTACTTAAAAGGCAAGCCAGCTGCAAAATGGATGACACAAGGCGAGGCATTCGTTGAAGAGTAAATAACCCACACACAAAAGCCGATATTGCATAAAACAATATCGGCTTTTTTGTTTTAAAATTTGTATTTCTTATACCAATTCGCTTAATTAAATAAGCTATTTTGAGGCTGGAAAAACGTGTTGATAGCTAGGCAAAAAATTCGATATTTAGTTGTTCTCGGCAATTGCTCCTGCATTGCTCTACCTTCTGCATCCATGCAGTCGTAAATGAGAATTTTTTAACGCAGGTAGCGACACGTTTAGCACCGCAAAATGATTAAGTATTATTGCGGATTGGTATTAAGCTACAAACACAACTCTCTAAATGGCAATGTGGCTGCGCCAATTGATACCGGAAAATTATCAATATTAGATACCACCAGCTTTGGCATAGGGCGTTTAGCGCCACGTCTAAATTGTGCATAAACCTCAGTTCGTGCAATAACTTTTTCAGCCAACTCTTTTGGAATATGGCCACCAATAATAATCGCCTCAGCATCTAATAATGCAGAGCAACAGGTTGCCACTAAATCAAATGAGTCTTGAACTTTAAACAACCACTCTTCAACGCCAGGCCAATCGGGGTCAAAGTTGTCATGCAGGTCGTAAATAGAAGTAACCGCTACGCCATTTTTTTTCAAAATACGTTTTAGTAATTCAAGATTAGGGTGCGCATATAATTTAGGCGGTAGCATGTCGCCAAGCTCACCTGCGTTTCCGTATGTACCGCGCAGTACGTCGCCATTATTTACAATACCACCACCAAATGCAGCCGACACAAACATATAAACAAAGTTTTTATATTCACGACCAATACCAGCAACACCTTCACCTGCGGCTGCGCCTGTAGCATCGTTAACAACCCAAGTTGGGAGCTGAAAATGCTGCGACACAATATCGATAATATCAACCTGCGACCACTCTTCTAGCATATGGTGGGTATTCATTTTCCCATCCATTGAGCTAAAAAAGCCAGAGATACCCACGCCCATTCCCAGTACTTTTTCACTTGGAATGTCACGCTCAGCGCTTATTTCTTCCACCAGCTTTTGTGCACATTTAAGCACATTATTAATGCTCATATCCGACATTAGCTGCATATGGGTGTAAACCACCTTTCCCGTAAAATCCATTACAGCAAGCGAAATAGCATCAAGTAAAATAGCTAAGCCAAAGGTAAATCCGTAATCGGGGTTAAGGGCAATGCCAAACCCCGGCTTACCTTTTTTATTAGGAATAAGCGTATCGCTTTGTACAATTACACCGTGCTGGGTTAACGACTTAAGTAAACGCGACACAGTTTGCTGTGGAATACGAGTTGCGCTCACAATATGACTTTGAGTTACGCACTTTTCCCAAAACACCACTTTTATAATATCGCGCTCAATATCTTGAAATAGCTTTTCGCCTTTTCCAAGCTCAAAACCAGAGCGTAATAAGTTACTGTTGTTTAACGAAAACATAGGTATTAACCCTAACAAAATTGGAGCACAAGATTACGTGAAACCATTATAAAGAACAAGTGGGCAAACTGCGCCTACTCAATCACTATCACTCTAAAATCGTTCACATTTGTGTTAGTTGGCCCAGTAATAATTAAATCATCAATTGCTTTAAAAAACTGATGGCTATTATGCCCTTCTAATTGCGCTTGAAGGCTCTCTCCTGCGCTTTGTGCCCGTATAATCGTTGTGCTATTTATGTAAGCACCCGCTACATCTTTACTACCATCTACACCATCTGTATCACAAGCAAGTGCGTAAATACCCGCTTCGCCATTAAGTGCCTCAGCCAACGCCATTAAGTATTCTTGATTGGGCCCGCCATCGCCATAAACATCAGCAACGGTTACTGTAAGCTCGCCACCTGAGAACAACATAACGCGCTTGCCTTGGGCTTTTTGCTCAAGAGCGATAGCCGCATGTTGCTTTGCAACTTCTTTAGCCTCGCCTTGAATATCATACCCTAGTACCTGGATTTCCCAGCCTTCATGCTGTGCAACACTTATAGCGCTATCAATAGCATGCTGCGCATTTGCAACAATAAAGTACTCACCAACGGTATCAGCAACTCGTTCTTGCTCTGGTTTTAATAAATGCGCTTCAACCTCTGCAATTACCGGCCAATTGTACTTTTGTAAAATAGCCAGTGCATCGGCTTTAGTACTGCCATCGCTAATAGTAGGGCCCGATGCTATATCACTTGGTTTGTCCCCTACTACATCTGAAATAATGAGCGTAACGTAATCCGACTTAGCGGCCTGCGCTAACTTACCGCCTTTAACAAGTGACAACTGCTTACGCACTACATTTATTTCATCAACGCTTGCACCACTTCTAAGTAAAAACTGATTAAGCTTTTGCTTTTGTGAAAAAGGCACATCATCAACAGGTAGGCACATCAACGACGAACCGCCCCCCGAAATAATAAACAAAATAGGAATATCAGCCGGATTATTTCTTACAAGCTCCAATAACTCTTTGCCAGCAGCTAAGCTGTTATCGTCTGGTGTTGGGTGGTTTGCACTAAGCACTTTAATTCGCCCAGTATCACCGCTACTTTCGTAGCCATAACGCGTTACCACTGCGCCAAAACATTTATCACCATAAAAGCGATTAACTTCGGCGGCCATTTCAGCGGCGGCTTTACCCGCCCCCACTACACACAAACCTTTGCTTGCATCTATATTTTCTAAATACTTACTCATGCAAGCACTTGGTTTACAGGCATTTACCGCAGTGGTAAATAAATCAATTAAAAACGACTTTTTAGAATCCATTAGTCACAGCTCACGAAAAAATTGAAGGAATAGCTAAACAAATTAATATCATCACAATAAACATGCTAAGTAGCATAACGATATCTTTGCCAGTTAAAATTGAGTTTGATACTGTCTCGGCATTTTGTACTTTTGTTACTTCGTTTACCTCTCTTGGAATTAAACGACTCGTAACATAAATAATCACAGCAGCGCTTACAAAACCGATAAAATTCCACCAAAACCAGAAAATATCAGGCGCAAATACCGACACCAACAAGTTAATTAATACACCACTAATTAAGCCAATATTGGCATGCAATGCAGCACTGCGTTTACTTAGTACAGCAACTAAAAATACCGCCAGTATTGGGCCATAAAATAACGAGCCGACTTTGTTAATAGCTTCAATAATAGTCGGTGCAATGTCACCGGCAAAAAGTGATAGTACTAAGGTAATTGCGCCCCATGCTAAACCTAAGTATTTAGCTAACTTTAAGTAAGATGGTTGGTCTAGCTCTTTATTAGATATACGGCTGTAATCTTCAATACTTACCGCCGAAAGTGAATTAATTGCAGAGCTAAGTGACGACATCGCTGCCGACAAAATAGCGACAACCAATAAACCAATTAAGCCATGCGGTAGGTAATCTAAAATAAATATAGGCATCATCCAATCAGGGTTATCTGCTGGAATTTTTGCTAAAAATTCAGGGTTACTCATTGCCAGAGTGCCAACAATTAAACCCGACACGCAATATAAAATAGTAATAGGAAAGCGCACTACACCATTTGCTAAAATCATGTAGCGTAGGTTTGTAGGATCTTTTGCACTGAGCGCACGTTGCGCTTGCGTTTGGTCACACCCATAGTAAGAAGCGTAAAGTACCACACCACCAAAAATCATAGGCAAAAAGCCAAAGCCATCTCCACTAAAACCAAACGAATCAAATTTTATGGCTTCTAATCGGCTCGAATCAACATTAGCAATAAAGGTATCAACGCCACCTAAGTGATAAAGTCCAAAGCCAATACAAGCAATAGTACCCAGTACAATGATGATCATTTGAATTGCATCACCGTACACTACAGCTTTCATCCCGCCTTGCAGTGAATATAAAACGGTTATAACACCCGTTAGTACAATAGCTTGCCATGCTTCTATTCCCATGGTGCCTTGTAAAATAAGCGATACCGCGTAAATCATAATGCCGGTCGCAAACGCACGGCTAAATTGAAAAACCACACTAATAAGTACACGGGTTGAGCGCCCAAAGCGCATTTCTAGATAGTCGTAAATACTGACAATGCCGCTTTTATAAAGCTTGGGTAAAATAGTCGCTAAAATTAAAATCATCGCCAGCGGAACACCCAGCTCATACGAGAGCCATTGCATACCACCACCTTCACGCAAACCAACAAATGCAGGAGCTGAAATAAAGCTAATAGCCGAAAGCTGAGTGGCCATTACCGACAAAGCCAAAGGTTTCCAACCTAAGCTTTTACCCCCTAAAAAGTAATCATTTTTATTGGTTTGTTCGCGTAGCATAAATCCCATTACCAATAAGGCACCAAGATAAAGAGCAACTATTGAAAAATCTAATATATTCATAATTAATTCGCGTATTCACAATATGAAAACACTGCGCCTTTTCAAAAATAAAATACCAAATGGCTACCTGCCCTTATCTTTTTAATAAACGAGCCTAGTCAAAAAGATAAACCTGTAGCTAACTTAGCTGAAAAATGCATCACAATGCAAAAAACCTATTAACCCCAAAGTGAGTTAATAGGCATAAAGCATTTATTTAAAAGTCGTATTTAACTCTTAAAGTAACGCGTCGTGGGAGAATTGGGCGACCGACAAAGTATGGGTTATCTGCCGTTTGGCTATTACCTAGACGAGGTGAACCTTCAGTAACACCGTCAGAATCAAACAGGTTAAATACCCCAACGCTTAAGCGTACTGTTTGCTCTGGTGCAACTTGCCAGTTATAGCCTGCATCAAATCTAAATAAGTGGAATGAATCAAGTTCTACAGAGTTTGCATCGTTAGCAAAGTTTTTACCTGTAAAGTTATGATAAATAGAAGCATCCCAGTTATCTGCGGTGTAGCTAATAGATGAGTTAAATAATATTTTTGGTTTGCGACGTAATTCGTTACCAATAATAGAAGGGTCTGAGTCAAATTCAGTAAATTCGTGATCGGTATAGGTCATATTGGCATCAACAGCCCACTCATCGGTAATATCGTAACGACCGGTAAGCTCAACACCCGTTGCTTTAGTTGATTGCATAACTGGCAGCTCTAATACCCCCCCATTACCATCATTTACAAAGTCTACGCTGCGTCTGTCTTTTAAGTCAGTTCTAAATAACGCAATGCTACCGCTAAAGTCGTTATCAAAAAACTTAACACCCAGCTCGCCTTGCTCAACAATTTCGGCTTCGTAGCTGGCAGGCTCGCCTAAATCATTAAACTGAATACCTCTAATTTCTGGGAAGAAAAACCCGCGAGATGCATTGGCATATACATTTAAATTATCAGTTAAGCGATATAACGCCGCCCCTGATACAGCAAATTCAGACGTGTCGACTTCGCCGTAAGTCATTACACCACTGCCCGTAGTGTTAACTTGTAAGTTAGGTGCAAGCGTTGGATCATCTGAAATCTGAACTACTTGGCTGCCTTCGCGACTAATTTTTCCTTCAATTTCTTCGTAGCGAACACCAAAGTCAAAAATCCAGTCGTCACTTTCCATTTGATCCGCTACGTACAATGCTCGGCGGGTAGCGCTAATGGTTTGGTTAGTATAAGAAATACCTGGGCCACTAATACCATTTTGAGTGTACTGAACCTCGTCGCCATTAACATCTGTATACGTTAAGTCGATTAAGCGAGGATTGTTATTAAACTCACCTAAGTAAGTTGTAATAACGTTGTCGTCGTCGGCTTCACTGTGAGAGAAAAATGTACCGACTGTAATATCATGGCTAAAATCACCTACAAAAATACTTTTGATGATATTAAACTCTGCAGAAAAATCTTCAGCTGGGCGGTCGCGGTCTAAAATACGGTTAGCAAATAGTAAGTCATCACTTGCAAGTGCGACACCTGAATTAACATAAGAAAACTCAGCACCGCTTGCATCACCTAGCCCTCTGTTAGCTAAAAAGTCGTCTTGGCTTTCAGGTACATTAATAATACCGTCGCCGTCTAAAAATAAATTAAATTCGTGTTGGTATTTAGCGTATTTACTGCGCATATTAATGGCAAAATCGTTAGCGAGTTCTTTTTCGAACACCACTGAAATAGAACCACCTTTAGTAACTACACCATCGCTGATTGGCGATTCATAACGACCATTTGCTGTATCGTACGTTAAGTTAGATACTTGCGCCGTTTGCAGTGATTCGACTTCACGACCATCGTTACCAATTAAGCGCTCGCGGCTGTCGCCATCAAGTGGAATAGGTAAGTAAAACTGAGCTTGATCGTCAATGTACTGTCCGTAAACAGTAAATGAGCCAGAGCCATCATCAAATTCTTTACGAATATTACCACGCAACTGTGTACCTTTAGTCTCAAGGCCTGTATCTAAAGGGCCCTCGTCGTAACGGTAAAAACCAGAAAGCGCATAATATAAGCCGTCTTCGTTAAGTGGACCGCTCGTTGCAAAATCTAAGCGAGTACGCCCTTGGTCAGAAAGCTCCATTTGTACGGTACTTTGCGGATCATCACTGCCCGTTTTAGAAATATAGTTAATAATGCCGGCCACAGAACCTTGGCCAAATAAATTAGATACACCACCACGCACAAACTCTACGCGCTCAATACCCAAATCATTACGGTAATACACATCAAACGCCGATGAGTTTAAACCAAAAACACTCAGCGTAGGTGAACCATCATAAGATAGCGGCGTAAATTGAAACTGACCCGATGAAGGTAAGCCTCTTACTTGTAGGTTAGTAGCGACTTCACCGCCACCGCCTTCTACTTTAATACCCGGAATATAGCGAAGCACATCCGCTTGGCTACTTGAAGACAGCTTTACCAGCTCGTCTTCGCTAATAGATGTTACTGATTGTGGAGTGTCTGAAATAACACGCCCTTTACTGGTACCAGAGACGATAATACGCTCAACGTTGTTAGCTTTTTTTGCTGTATCTGGTGCAGCTTCTTCTGCTGCATAAGCGCCCTGTGCAAGGCATAAAGATACAATAGAGGCGATCGTTGTTTTATTCACGGGTATTCTCCAATTGTGCTAGTTGTCTGTGTGTATTTACTTAGAGTGTGGCTAAGCAAAGCCGAAATAATCAAGTAAACATGTTAGTTTTTTGTTACTTCGAACAGGATTTAAGCACAGAAAAAAAACATTTACAACCCATAATGAGTGCTTTAATATTATCCAAATCGGAAATAACACACAAAGAGCACCCAATATGACTACTATAAACAGCGGTAAAATTGACTCAGCAACGGCTTCATCGCTTGCAGACCTTGCTACTAAAACACTTATAGCAAATGACTTAGGTGGCTATACAGTACCAACACATGGCCTATACCCGTTTCAGTGGAACTGGGATTCAGCCATTACAGCACTAGGCTGGATGAAATCAGACGAAAGCCGCGCATGGCAAGAAATTGATGTGTTATTTTCAGGCCAATGGGATGATGGCATGGTGCCGCACATCTTGTTTCATAAAGATTCTGATACTTATTTTCCTGGTCCTGACGTATGGGGTTCGGATAAAAAAATTAAAAGTACGTCTATTTCACAGCCGCCAGTAGTCGCCACCGTAATGAAAGAAATGCTTGCCAGCGCTAAAGATAAAGCACTTGCAGAACAAAAAGTTAAAGCGTTATTTTCACAAGTAGTTGATTATCATTTATGGTGGTACAACGACCGAGATCCTGAAAAAACAGGCTTAGTAGTAACCTACCACCCGTGGGAATCGGGCATGGATAACAGTCCATCGTGGGATGATGCTCTTCATGCTGTGCCATGTGTAGATTGGGAATATACGCGCCGTGATACAAGTCATGTAGATTCTTCTCAGCGTCCACATAAAAGTGAGTACGACCGCTTTTTATACCTTGTAGACTTTTTCAAACGTAACAACTTTGACAGCAAAGTAATTTACGAAACCTGTCCGTACAAAATGAATGACCTAGGTATTATTGCTATTTTGCATCGTGCAACCAAAGATTTACTCAAAATGGGTGAACAACTTGGCTTAATCGATGCTCGCACTGATTACTTAGCACAGCGTTTACAAATAACAGAGCAAGCCATAAATACTTTATGGTGTGAACAAAGCCAGTACTTTTATTGCAGAGATGTTTTAACTAACAGCTTGGCTAAAGTTAAAACATCAGCCGCGCTATTAACTGTATATGCAGGTTTAACAAGCGATGAGCAAACTAAAATAATTAATACAGCCACCGAAGACTTTATTGAGTCGAGCCAATTTAGTGTGGCTTCTACTCACCCTAAAGAAGAAAAATACGAGCCACAACGCTACTGGCGTGGCCCGATTTGGTTACACATCAACTGGATGATAGCCATAGGCCTTAAAGAAGCCGGCTTTGTAACAACCGCCGAAAAAATTCAAGATGATACGCGCAACCTAGTTGTTAAGTCAGGCTACTACGAATATTTTAACCCAGAAACAGGTGCAGGCTGTGGTGGTAAAGATTTCTCGTGGACAGCTGCAATAGCATTACATTGGCTACTTGACTAACAACTAAGGCAAGATCATGAAACACACAATATGCTTTGGTGAAGTACTGGTTGATTTACTTTCAAATAAATTGAGCCAAAACAGCAACGAACACGAAGCGTTTACAAAGTTTGCAGGCGGTGCGCCTGCAAACGTAAGCGTTGCCATTGCAAAGCTAGGCGGTAATGCCTACTTTGCAGGAATGCTAAGCACTGATAGCTTTGGCGACTTTTTACATAATGCATTAAAAGAGCAAGGTGTAAAAACCGACTTTATGCGTTTTACCAACCAAGCCAAAACCGCCCTCGCGTTTGTATCACTCGATAACGATGGCGATCGCACGTTTGAGTTTTACCGTGATAACACCGCCGATTTGCACTTTAGTAACGATGACTTTAGTAGCGAATGGTTTGAGCAATGCGATATTTTTCATATTTGCTCAAACACATTAACCGACAAAAACATCAGAAACACCACCGCTTACGGTGTTAAATTTGCAAAACAAAATAACTCAATTGTGAGCTTTGATATTAACTTGCGCCTCAATTTATGGCCAAGCGATGCCAACCCTCGCGAGTATATTTTACCGTTATTAAAAGACTGCTCAATTATTAAAGCCTCAAAAGAAGAGCTTGAATACTTAGCGGGTGAGCAATCGAGCGATGAGTTTATTGCACAAACACTTAATAACGGTTGCGAGCTATTTGTAGTTACCGATGCATGCAACCCTATGCATTGGTATACAAAAAATGCCAAGCAAACGCTTCACCCTAAAAAGGTTACTATGGTTGATGCCACTGCTGCAGGAGATGCGTTTGTTGGTGGTTTACTATACCAGCTTGGTTTACACGCATTAACACCAGCGAGCTTTAGTACCCTTTGTGAAAATAATGCAAAGCTAAATACTATTTTTGAATTTGCTTCGTTATGTGGTGCCCATGCCGCATCTTACAAAGGGGCATTTAACTCCCTACCTAACCAAAAGTCTCTATACGATTTTAGGAGCGAACGATGAAAAGCACACCTGACAACTTTAAAAGCCGTGAATTTTTAACGCAGCACATTAGCGACACGTTAGCGTTTTATGAGCCAAATATTGACGATGAACACGGTGGTTTTTACCAAAACTTTTCTGATAACGGTGAGGTATTTGATAAACACACGCGCCACTTAGTAAGCTCTACTCGTTTTGTATTTAACTATGCGCGTGCGTACCAAACCTTTAATGACGAAAAGTACCTAAACCGTGTTAAATCGGGGATTGAGTTTATTCGTAAGCATCACCTTGTTGAGCAAACTGGTGGCTACAACTGGTTATTAAAAGTTGAAAACGGTCAAGCTACCGTGCTTGATAACACCAATCATTGCTATGGCTTTGCATTTGTTATTTTAGCGTACAGCTGGGCATATCGCGCAGGTGTTACAGAGGCGCGCGAATACCTAAACGATACATTTCAAACAATGGAAACACATTTTTGGGATGCAAAAGCCGGTTTATATAAAGATCAGCATAACAGCGACTTCACAAAATGTGATTCATACCGCGGCCAAAATGCCAATATGCATACTTGTGAAGCACTTATTGCCGCTTATGAAGCCACAAAAGACGAAATGTTTTTAAACCGTGCGCTCACACTTGCCGACAACATGGTTAACCGCCAAGCTAGTTTAATGGGCGGATTAATCTGGGAGCATTACGATATAAATTGGCAGGTCGATTTAGAGTACAACAAAGACGATCCTAAAAATTTATTTCGTCCGTGGGGCTTTCAACCTGGCCATCAAACAGAGTGGTCAAAACTGCTTATGTTTTTAAATAAGCATAAGCCACAAAAATGGCTTATTGAACGCGCTCAAGCCTTATTTGATAACTCAATAAATGTAGCGTGGGATAAAAAACACGGCGGTATTTGCTACGGCTTTGCCCCTGATAAAACTATTTGCGATGACGATAAATACTTTTGGGTTCAAGCCGAAACTCTGTGTTGTGCCGCGTATCTTTATCAAGCAACAGGGGATGAAAAATATCAGCAATGGTATGACAAAATTTGGCAGTATTCGTGGCAGCATTTAGTTGATCATAAATACGGAGCCTGGTTTAGAATTTTAACCGCTGACAATAAAAAAATAGACACGATGAAAAGCCCAATAGGTAAAACTGATTACCATACAATGGGTGCCTGTTTTGATGTGCTCGAACTATTAAAGTAACTATGTAGTTATAACTTTTACAGTATTGTGTAGACCTTTTAACCGCCAGTTTGGCGGTTTTTTTCTTAAGTGTTAGCCTATTTTTAAAAATACAATTCCAAAAATCTCTAACTACTTACTTATTTACGATATAGATAACTTTAAAAATATTAACGATATCTATGGTCGTTTAGTAGGTAATAGCGTTTTAAGTGAATTTACCAATATACTAAAAAATTAAATGCCAAATAGCTCTCTAATTGCACGATGGGGAGGTGTAGAGTTTACTGTTATTTTATCAGGCACCTCCATAACCGATGCGATGGCACAAGCCAATGAGCTAAAAGAGTATGTGGGCACTCATCCAATTGCAAATATATCTCTTACTATCAGTATAGGTTTAGCCCCTATTCAAACGGGTGATACTGTACTAAATATATTAGAACGGGCTGATAAAGCACTATACGAAGCTAAAAATAATGGCCGTAATTTAGTCTGTTGTAGCGATAATAAAGTTTGTAACCTTGGGGTGAACGCTTCACCCCTTAACTTTATTGTCTCTACACATAACGCCTATGCATACTGCCCACAAGCAAATCCACAGCTCCAAGCATACTGAAAATTGTAGCCCCCTAACCAACCCGTTACGTCAGTTACTTCGCCTATAAAGTATAGGCCTTTAGCTTTTTTAGCTTCAAAGGTTTTTGAGCTCAACTCGTCGGTATCTACACCGCCCAATGTTACTTCTGCTGTTCTATAACCTTCTGTGCCATTGGGTTTAATTTGCCACGCATGAATGTAATTTACTAACTCATCTATTTGGGCATGTGTAAGCTGATTAATATTACAATCTGGTATCGCTTTGCTTTCGTGCAGTATTTCTATAAAGCGTTTAGGTAAAATAGTCGAAAGGCTGTTTTTTAACGACTTTTGGGCTTGTGTTTCACGCCAATCAGCAAGTTGTTGCCTTAAATCAATTTCAGGTAGCAGGTTTATAGTGACAACCTGCCCTGCTCGCCAAAATGAGCTTATTTGCAATATTGCAGGGCCCGATAACCCTCGGTGAGTAAAGAGGATATTTTCTTTAAATACGGTGCCGTCTTCGCTTGAAACTTCACATGGAATACTAATTCCCGAAAGCCCTTCAAAACGCTCTTTATCATGCTGATGCAGAGTAAACGGCACAAGTGCAGCCATAGTTGGTAACACGCTTAAGCCAAACTGCTCTGCAATTTTATAACCTATTGGTGTAGCCCCTAGTTTTGGCATGGTTAAGCCACCCGATGCAATAACTAACGACTCACAGCTTAATGTTTCTTGCTCTGTGGTAACGCTATAGCCGGTTTCGGTTTTTGATACACTGATCACTTCACTGCGTAGCTTTATATTTACTCCGGCCCACTCACATTCGGTTAGTAAAATATCAACAATGTCTTGTGCATTGTTATCGCAAAAAAGCTGGCCTAGTGTTTTATGGTGATACGCCAAGCCATGTCTGTCCACCAGCTCAATAAAGTCATGCTGTGTATAACGACTTAAGCATGATTTAACAAAATGAGAGTTTGTGCATAAGTAGTTATCCGGGGTTGCATTTTCATTTGTAAAATTGCAACGCCCACCACCACTTATTAAAATTTTACGACCTGGTTTTTTTCCCATATCAAGTACTGTAACGCTTCGGCCACGGTATCCAGCTTGCGCTGCACACATTAATCCTGCTGCTCCCGCACCTATTACAATTACATCTACTTGGGTCATTTATTTATCTCATTAAAAAATTTGCTCGATTATAGCAAAGTTTAATAGCTAACAACGCAGCATTTGAATTATTAGTAATAACACAACAAAAACGCATCAGTAATAAGTAGGGAATAATTACCCTCACAATAAAACAACCCTTTATGCTTATTTTTAATTTATATGACAAATACTAAACAACGAGTAAACCGCTAAAAACCTGGGTTATAACTAAATGAAAGAGGTACATAATAAATTGATATTTTAACCTAGTTAACAGATCGTTTACTTTTGTTCCCGCATCGTGATCTTATATCACGAAATAATAAATAAAAATCTAGGGATAATTATGACAACTAGTAAAACTTTTAAAAGATGCGCAATTGCAATTACAGTTAGTACGCTTTTTGCAGCAACATCTGGCATGGCTCAATCAGTTTCAAGTTCAATGGCTGAAACATCGGCTAAACTACAAAGCCAAGGCAGTTTCGAAACTCAGTTCATTATTAAATATAAAAATAATAACGAAATGGCGAGCTTTTCAACTGCTGACGCAAGCCCGTCTAGCATGAAAAAGCGCGCACAAAGCTTTGTTAAAAACTTCGCTTCTAAAAAAGGCAAAGTAAAAGCAAAATACATTCGTGCAATGGCACTTAATAACCATCACGTAATGCGTGCTGATAAAAAATTAAGTACAGCAGAAGCGCAAGAGTTTATGCAAGAAATGGTTGATTCAGGCAATGTTGAATACATTGAAGTGGATCAAATGTTAAAGCCGTTTTCAACTCCTAACGATCCACGCTTTGATGACCAATGGCACTACTACGAGCAAGCCGGTGGTTTAAACTTACCTACTGCATGGGATACCGCAACGGGTAGCGGTGTAGTTGTAGCAGTACTAGATACGGGTTACCGCCCACATGCCGATTTAAATGCTAACATTTTACCGGGTTACGATATGATCTCTAACCTATCGGTAGCTAACGATGGCGGTGGTCGCGATAGCGATGCACGTGATCCTGGTGATGCAGTTGCTGCGAATGAATGTGGCACTAACGGTGCACAAAACTCTAGCTGGCACGGCACGCACGTAGCCGGCACAGTTGCTGCGGTAACCAATAACGGTGAAGGTGTTGCAGGCGTAGCTTATAACGCAAAAGTAGTGCCTGTTCGTGTACTTGGTAAGTGTGGTGGTTTAACCTCTGATATTGCAGATGGTATTATTTGGGCATCTGGCGGAAGTGTTTCAGGCATTCCTGCCAACTCAAACCCTGCAGATGTAATAAACATGAGTTTAGGCGGCAGCGGTTCATGTAGCTCTACAACTCAAAATGCAATTAACACAGCACGTAGTAACGGCACTGTGGTAGTTATTGCTGCAGGTAACGATAACGATAACTCAGCAAACTACAACCCAGGTAACTGTAATGGTGTAGTAAACGTAGCATCAGTAGGTCGTAATGGCGGTCGAGCTTATTACTCAAACTACGGTAGCAATATTGATGTTGCAGCACCGGGTGGCGCGCAAAGTTTTGCAAACGACTCTGAAGGTGTTCTATCAACTTACAATTCAGGTTCGTCTACACCTTCAAGCGACAGCTACAGTTATTCGCAAGGTACATCAATGGCTGCGCCTCACGTAGCAGGTGTTGCGGCACTTATTAAGCAAGCAAAACCAGATGCAACGCCTGACGAAATAGAAAGTATTTTAAAATCAACAACCCGTTCATTCCCTGCTACATGTACTAGCTGTGGTACGGGTATTGTTGATGCAGCCGCAGCTGTTGCAGCAGCAAGTGGCGACACTACTCCGCCTACAGGCGGTGATAGCGAGCTTATTAATGGTGAAGCTAAAACAGGTTTAAGTGGGGCTGCAAATGCACAAGCGTTTTACACTATGACCGTACCAAGCGGTGCAACTAACGTAACATTCACTATGAGTGGTGGTACTGGTGATGCTGATTTATACGTACGTGCGGGCAGTAAACCTACAACTACTACCTATGACTGTCGCCCTTATAAAGGCGGTAATAGCGAAGAGTGTTCTATTGATAACCCTACAGCAGGCACTTACCACGTAATGCTTAACGGCTACTCTGCGTATTCAGCTGTGAGCTTGGTAGGTAATATTACTGGTGGTTCATCGTCTGGTGGCGGTACAGGCACTCCACAAGCTGGCGGCGGCACTATAAGTGATGTGACAGCCAATACCGGTCAGTGGAAACATTACACGTTAGATGTACCTGCAGGAATGAGTACGTTTACAGTAACAATATCGGGTGGAAGTGGCGATGCAGACTTATTTGTAAAATATGGCAGCCAACCAACAACTACTACGTACGATTGTCGCCCTTATAAAAATGGCAACGCAGAAACATGTACATTTACCAATCCACAAGCAGGTACTTGGCACTTAAGTGTTAACGCCTATAGCACTTTCTCTGGTTTAACACTTAGCGGACAATATCAACCGTAATTTAAAATTTGAGCCGTAAATAAAAAACCGATGTTGTTTCCAACATCGGTTTTTAAATAGTAAGTAGCTGATTAATTAAAGCTAAAACCTACACTTTATTACTGTTATAGCTTCTCTAGTACTGATTCTGCACGGCTTACAACAAACTCTTTGTCTTGCTCTACAAATAAACCAGTTACTACTTCATTTTCAATAATCATAGCGTAACGCGTTGAGCGTAAACCACCAAAACTAGCGGTATCTTTATCAAGCCCTAACGATTTAGTGAAACTTCCATCGCCATCAGCAAGCATGGTAATTTCTTGCGCGTTTTGCGAGTCGCCCCATGCTTTCATAACAAATGCGTCATTAACAGATACACAGTAAATAGCATCAACACCTTTTGCTTTAATTTTATCAGCAAGAGTAATAAATTCAGGTAAATGTGCATTTGAACACGTTGGTGTAAATGCACCTGGCACTGCAAATAACACGACTTTTTTACCTTCAAACAACTCTTTATTTGTAAGAGATTGCATACCGTCGTCAGTTAATTGCGTTAACGTAACCGATGGTAATTCTTGGCCTTGCTCAATCATGGTGGTTCCTTTAAAAGATCAATACAGAATAAGTAACAATCATACTACGTAACCTATTACAGTGTAGGTAAAGTGTAACTAACTTAGTAACTCAGAGTAGTCTAGTAAAGGTTTGTAGACCGCGTTCACTACATTTTATGAAAACTATTTTAGCTTCTATAGTTTTCATAAAATTTATTGCTCTGTAGTTAAGGTAAATTCAAATCATTTATAAAGCGAGAAAAGTCATTACCTAACTTTTTATCCCGCATGCTGTACTCTACAATTGCTTTTAAATAGCCTAACTTATCTCCGCAATCGTGAGAGCGACCACTCATATGGAATGCTTCAACGGTTTCTTGTGCCATTAACGCGTCAATAGAATCTGTAAGTTGTATTTCACCGCCAGCACCTACAGACGTTTTTGCGAGTAGAGGCCAAATATTCTTACTCAGTACATATCGCCCTACAACAGCAAGATTTGAAGGTGCTAAATCAGCATCAGGTTTTTCAACCATTGCTTTAATTGCAGCACTTTTACCTGGCATTAACTCAACACCGTTTATATCAGCAATACCATATTTACTCACGTCTTCTTTAGCTACCGGCTCAAGCATTATTTGGCTTGCTTGAGTTTCTTTAAAGCGTTTAATCATGGCCGCTAAGTTTTCAGTCTCTTGATCCGCAGTATAGGCATCAAGTATCACATCTGGCAGGAGTACGACAAAATCATTATCGCCGACTATCGGCTTAGCGCATAAAATAGCATGTCCAAGCCCTTTAGCTTCACCTTGGCGTACACTCATAATAGTTACATCAGGCGGACAAATAGAGCGAATCTCATCTAATAAAGCACGTTTAACACGTTTTTCAAGCGTGGCTTCTAGCTCGTAACTTGTATCAAAATGGTTTTCGATTGCATTTTTAGAGCTGTGTGTAACTAATACAATATCTTTAATACCAGCAGACACACATTCACTGACAATATATTGAATAAGTGGTTTATCGACTATTGGGAGCATTTCTTTTGGAATAGCTTTTGTCATAGGGAGCATTCTCGTCCCTAAGCCTGCTACTGGAATTACAGCTTTCATATCTATCCTTAGTGATTAAGTTTGTAAATAAACTAGCAGATACAAAATAGATACCAGCTGAATAAAGTTACCTCTTTTGAAGAAGTAAATTTGAAGCTGCTTTTAAAGTGAAGACTCTACACTTTGGGAATATAAAATAGATAGGTAAATAGTGAACTTATTAATGATTTTGTTGGGGGGTGAGATTAAATTAGCTAAATGAAACAAACCTGGGTTTGCTATAAATAACAAACCCAGACCAATAAATTTCTAACTAAAGGTAGAGGTATAAACCTTTTATAATTAAAGACCAGCACGCTCTTTAATTACTGCAATAAGTGGTGAGCTGGCAAAATTGCCTTCAGCCCAAGCAATATCAGCACCATCTGTTAACGCACTTTTTGATAAGTTTTTAACTATATACTCACCAGTATCCACTGCATTGCTAGCAACAGCATGGCGTAATAAATTATTACCATTACATTGTACTGCATCATAAATATTACGAATTTTTACACGAGAGCTTTTAAGCTTGCTGCGTAATCGGTTTTTATCGTCTGCAGCAATATACTCACAAATAGATACCGCTAATTGATCTTCAGCACTTGCAGGTGCTGTGTACGAAAACGAACTTACAGCGATAATAGCAGTAAGTACAACTAGCTTTGATACTTTAAACATGACAAACCCTTAATGGTACTTTATTCTTATATAGACTGTTTAATATTATACCAACCTACTAAAAATTACGCAATAATGTTAACGTGCTTTATATAAGGTTACGAATTTATAACTAGATTTGTTCTTTTCATCAGGAAGGTTTTCTTGCTCTTCTTTCACGTCCCAATTAGCAACTTTATTATAATCAGGAAACTGTGTATCGCCTTTAACATCTAAATCAATAAAAGTTAAATACAGGCGTTCTGCTTTTGGTAAAAATCGCTCATAAATATTACCGCCACCAATAATCATTACTTCTTCAACAGCACAAACTAGTGCTAGTGCGGCCTCTGGTGTAGTTACCACTTCAATACCCTGTGCAGTATATTCGCTGTTTCGAGTAATAATAATATTACGACGCCCAGGTAAAGGACGGCCTATTGACTCAAAAGTTTTACGACCCATGATCACAGGTTTACCCGTAGTTATTTTTTTAAAATGCTGAAGATCCGCAGGTAAATGCCATGGCATTTTATTATCTAGGCCAATTACACGGTTATTTGCCATTGCTGCAATCATTGAAATTATCATAATAAACACCTAGTACTTTATTCTTAAACAAAGAAAAAGGAGCATAAGCTCCTTTTTAATAAATTCTATTTAATTAACGCTCGTAGACAACTTCTACGTCGTAATCATCTTCATCCCAGTCGTCCCAATCATCATCATTGCCTTTACCTTTAGTGGCTTTTTCATGATAGGTATCCCACTTGAATTCAACTTCTTCATCTTCAACTTGTACAAACTTCTCTTTAGGCATGCTATCAAGTAGTGTCATTATGTTGTGGATTAAAGGTTGAGTATTAAGTTTATTAATTGCTGAAATGTGATAAATATTTTCAGTTTCGCCCAGCTCTTCTGCAATCGCTTCGCATAGCGCTTTTGCTTCATCTGCTGGTAATAAATCTATTTTATTAAACACTAACCAGCGTGGTTTTTCAGCTAATTTAGGACTGTATTGGTGTAGCTCGTTAATAATCGAGAATGCATTATCAACAGGGTTTGAACCATCTACCGGCATTACATCAATAATGTGCAATAACACACGACAACGCTCTAAATGCTTCAAGAAGCGAATACCTAGGCCTGCACCATCAGATGCACCTTCAATTAGACCCGGAATATCGGCTATAACAAATGATTTATTTGCTTCAGGACGTACCACACCTAAATTAGGAATAAGCGTCGTGAATGGGTAATCAGCTACTTTTGGTCTTGCTGCAGATACACTGCGGATAAACGTAGATTTACCTGCATTTGGTAATCCTAGTAAGCCTACATCAGCCAATAATAGTAACTCTAACTTTAAGTTACGTACTTCACCGGGTGTGCCCAATGTTTTTTGACGAGGTGCTCGGTTAGTACTTGATTTAAAACGTGCATTCCCCAAGCCGTGGAAACCACCTTTTGCAACCAAAATTCGTTGACCATCTTGAGTTAAGTCGCCAAGTCCCTCTTGGGTATCAACATCCATGATGCGCGTGCCTACAGGCACCATAACAAATAAGTCATCGGCTTTTCGGCCTGTACAGTTACGGCTACGACCGTTAGTACCACGTTCAGCTCTATGAAAGCGCTCAAACTGATAATCAATTAGGGTATTTAAGTTTTCATCAGCTTGTAGATAAACACTACCACCGTCTCCACCGTCACCGCCGTCTGGTCCACCATCTGGAACATATTTTTCACGACGGAAAGACACGATGCCGCTGCCACCGTCTCCAGCTTCTGCGCGAATTTCTACTTCATCTACAAACTTCATGATTACTCACTTTAGGGATTGGCTTGTTTAATAACTCTATTATATACCCAAGCCAACACAAATGCAGGCTTGGGTATATATTTTGACTGACTACAAAACAAAAAACCCCGCAAAGGCGGGGTTTTTAACTACCTTACTGATTACTCAGTTACGATAGTTACGTATTTACGGTTTAAAGGACCTTTTTGTTCAAACTGAACTTTACCATCTGCTTTTGCGAAGATAGTGTGGTCTTTACCGATACCTACGTTAGTACCAGGGTGGAAACGAGTTCCACGCTGACGAACAATGATGCTACCCGCTAGAACTGATTCGCCACCAAAACGCTTAACACCTAGGCGTTTGCTTTCTGAATCGCGACCGTTACGAGTACTACCAGCTGCTTTTTTATGTGCCATTTCTAAGTACCTCTAATTAAGCGCTAATGCTAGTGATTTTAACTTCAGTGAACCATTGACGATGGCCCATTTGCTTACGAGAATGCTTACGGCGTCTAAATTTAACAACCTTAATCTTCTCACCGCGACCATGTGAAACAACCTCAGCTGTTATCTTGCCACCGTTTACGAACGGTACACCGATCTCGATTTTCTCACCATCAGCAACTAAAAGTACTGAATCAAATTCTACTGCCGCACCAGTTTCAACGTCTAATTTTTCAAGACGAATCGTTTGACCTTCAGTCACACGATGCTGTTTACCACCACTTTGGAAAACCGCGTACATAATTAACTCCGTCTGTGCACCCTCAAATCGGCGCAACTAAAATATTCTTCGATAGGGCGCGAAGTTTACGCTAACGCGAAATAACTAGCAAGCCTATTTTGTAATTAAAATGAATAAAAAGTAGCTGCTTTGAGAGCAATTCAATATTTACCCCATTTTATATTAATTAGCCCTTTTGCCAAGCGCTTTTTAACTCTTAGTCGAAATAAATTAATGTACTCAAATATGACCCTCACAGCTTAATATCTAAGCACATCATAAACTGTATATTGATTATCAATTAATCAGTTATCTTGGCTAATTCAGTCTAAATTAAGTACTTTAATAGTGTTTTTTCAATCAATCGTCACAAAATATCGAGCTAGTGCATTTTTTGTTGTACAATCTGCGCCGTTCACACATAAAAATTGGCTCGGAGATCAATGGATATAAAAGCTATCCAGGCGTTAATCGAAAGCGATATGAATGACGTCAATCAACTTATACATGCGCAAATGCGCTCAGATGTGGCGTTAGTTAATCAGCTTGGTTTATATATAGTTAGCAGTGGCGGCAAACGCGTTCGTCCAATGCTCGCGATTTTAGCAGCCAAAGCGCTCGGTTATCAGGGTAAAGATCACATAACACTTGCAACAATTGTTGAGTTTATTCATACAGCAACGCTATTGCATGATGATGTTGTAGATGAATCAAACTTACGACGTGGCACACCTACAGCAAATGCTGAATTTGGTAATGCTGCTAGCGTATTGGTTGGTGACTTTATTTACACTCGTTCATTTCAGCTTATGGTTGGCCTTGGAAAAATGCAGGTTATGCAAGTACTTGCCGATGCAACAAACATTATTGCTGAAGGTGAAGTATTGCAGTTAATGAACTGCAACGACCCAGATACGACCGAAGCCAGTTATATGCAGGTTATTTACTCTAAAACAGCTAAGTTGTTTGAAGCAGCGACAGGCCTTGCTGCCATTATTACTGAGCAAGACCAAACTACTCTCGATGCACTAAACCTATATGGTATGCATTTAGGTACTGCGTTTCAGCTAGTAGACGATGTACTCGATTACAATGCAGATGCTGAGCAGTTGGGTAAAAACATTGGTGATGATTTAGCTGAAGGCAAACCAACGCTTCCACTTATTTATGCTATGCAACATGGTAGCGAGCAGCAAACGCAGCTTATTCGTGATGCAATAGAGCATAGTAATGGTATGGAGCATTTAGAAGAAATTTTATCGGCACTAAAGCAAACTAATGCGCTTGAATTTACAATGCAAAAAGCAGAGCTTGAAGCTGACAAAGCTATTGCGTGTTTAGACTTTTTAGCTGAGTCTGACTATAAGCAAGCACTCATAAGCCTTGCTCGTATTGCGGTTGACCGCGACCACTAGTTTTAACTAGTTACACAGTGTGAAATTAATTCTGAGCAATAAAAAAGCCTGCAAATGCAGGCTTTTTTGTTATTCTACTTTGGCTATTACGCCATGAAATCAACACCTTCTTTGATGTCTTTTTTCAGTGTTTCAAGCATGTCATTTTTTGCTTTTGTTTCAAATGCGCTTAGTTCGCCGTAAGAAAGAATTTCTTCTACGCCGTTTTTACCTAAACGTACTGGATGTGCAAAGTACTCTGCATCGCCATTTTCAACAGCAACGTAAGCGTAATCTACAACTTCTTCACCTTGTAGGCCTTTAACTAAAGACATACAAAAACGAGCTGCAGCAGCACCCATAGATAGCGTAGCTGAACCACCGCCTGCTTTAGCATTTACAACTTCAGTACCCGCATTTTGGATACGTGGAGTAAGTGCAGCAACTTCTTCATCAGTGAAAGAAACACCTTCAACTTGAGAAAGTAGAGGAAGAATGGTTGTGCCTGAGTGACCACCAATTACTGGTACTTTCACAGTTGCTACGTCTACGCCTTTAAGTTCAGCAACAAATGCTTCTGAACGAATAACGTCAAGCGTAGTAATACCGAATACGCGTTTAGCGTCGTAAGTACCTGCTTTTTTGAATACTTCAGCAACGATTGGAACTGTGCCATTTACTGGGTTAGTAATAATACCTACTAACGCTTTAGGACAGCTAGCAACAATGCCTTCAGCTAAAGTTTTGATGATACCAGCATTTACATTAAATAAATCAGCACGATCCATACCTGGTTTACGTGGCATACCCGCTGGGATAAGAACGATGTCAGAGCCTTCAAGCGCTTTGTTTAATTCGTCTGCGCCAAAGCCTGCTACTTTAACATCTGTTGGGATGTGAGAAAGGTCAACCGCAACACCTGGTACTACTGGTGCAACATCATAAAGTGATAATTCAGAGCCAGCTGGTAAGCCTGTTTTTAATAATAAAGACAACGCTTGGCCGATACCGCCTGCAGCACCTAATACAGCAACTTTCATTGGAATTCTCCGTAATTTGAGGTAGGAAACATTTGTGGCTCTTAAGATAATGAAATTAGCGACTAAAAACAAATTTATCCTGTCTATTTCAAGTATATTTTCGACCATAGTCGTAAACTTTTGTGATTTAACGCATCAAACTGGCAAGTTAACTAAACAACTGCTGCATAATTATTCATTTTTGTGTAGAATTTGCGGCATAAATAACAAAAACGAATAAAGACTATGCAACCACAAGATAAACAAGAAGCACTGGTAAAAGCATTTAAATCACTATTAAAAGAAGAAAATTTTGGCTCTCAAGGCGAAATAGTTGATGCATTAAAAGATCAAGGCTTTGACAATATAAGCCAAAGTAAAGTATCGCGCATGTTAAGTAAATTTGGTGCTGTACGCACACGTAACGCCAAACAAGAAATGGTTTACTGCTTACCTGCTGAAATGGGTGTACCTACGGCTAAAAGCCCATTACGCCAATTAGTAATCGACATTATGCACAACGAAATGATGATCATTATTCGTACCAGTCCAGGCGCCGCTCAGCTTATCGCTCGTTTATTAGATTCATTAGGTAAAGCAGATGGCGTACTAGGAACAATTGCAGGCGACGATACTATTTTTATCGCTCCTGCTAAAATATCTGAAATAGATGTAACACTTGAACGTGTTCGCATTTTATTTGATACGGTTTAATAGCAAACTAAATTTGTTTTAAAAACCCGACTGAAGGCGCGAAAAAAGCAGAACCCATATCGGCTTGAGTAAAATCAAGCCAGTGGTCGTAACAATCCCCTTCCCCTAAACGACTATTAAGTACTTTTTCAAATGCGGTGCCCGTACAAGAGCATGTAATTGATAACATTCCCTGCTCATACACATCGCCATAAGGCATGCTCTGATTTAATAATAGCGGTTGTCCGTCTTCGTCTTTTAGCTCACTTCGCGAAGCATGGCTGGTTTCGATCGCGGGGGTAATTAGCGTGTTATCAAGGCGCGTACGCCCCATTATTTGTTCTTGCTCGCTCAATGATAAGTGCTGCCACATAGTTAAGTCATGCTTATAGCGCTGTACATGAATATAACTCCCCTGATCTTCAAAATTGCCAGGGCTACTAATTAAAGCCGTAGCGCGCTTTTTTCTTCCATGTGCGGTGTCGCCACCATAAATAAAACCATTAAAATCACGACCATCTAAAAAGCGAAAATTACGAATTTGCTCCACCAGCTCAACATCGGGAGCAAATAGTTTTAAAATTTGCAGCGCAAATAAATGGTTAACGTCTTCACGGTCAGAGCGAATTTGCACAAATAAATCGCACGGTTGTACGCTCATTTGATGATCGCTATGGTTTATATTAGGAAAGCTCTGTAATTCGCTTGGGATGTATTCAGGGAGGATATGCGGCCAATACTGCGCACCAATAGCAACCATACAAGAGAGCATTGATTCTGAAAATTGATCGCTAAATTCTTCTTCAATGGCGCTTACTTGTTTTAACTTTGCGCGAAGTGATTCATCTTGACCATCAAACACATTAAAAAATAAGTGCAAACCGTGTAAGTTTGCTTCAGCACAAATCCCTGACTGCGCTTGCGCCATTGTTATTCCTTAGTTTTACAGATAAAAACACAGCGAATAACAAATTAATTACGATTCGAAAAAATTCACCGTGTGAGGTTTTATTTTTATTATAACCTGCTCATTATTTTCAAATGACTGGCCATATTGTGCAGCAACTTCAATTTCTTGTTTATCAATAACAAGTGAATAAACATACGCCGAACCAATAAAGCGACGACTTATGATTGTAGCTCGCTTGCTGAGTTTGTCACTTTGGTTATCTGCCACTAATTCTATTTGATGAGGGCGCACATATATAAGCCCTACGCTTACGTTTTGCTTACTCTCAATATAAGATTCGACTAAACCAAATGGTGTTTTGTATTCAGTTGCTGTTAATACTTCTGCGCTCAAGTATATGCCTTGACCCAGAAACTCTGCAACCTCCTTTGAACATGGAGCTGCAAAAAGCTGCTCGGGCGTGCCTTGTTGCTCAATTTTACCGCGATGCATAATGGCAAGTGTATCTGAAAACGCAAACGCCTCCTCTTTTGAGTGTGTAACAAACACAGCAGACACTTGAGTTGCCTTAATAATTCGACGTATATCGGCAATTAATTCAAAGCGCACTTGTGTGTCGATATTTGAAAAGGGCTCATCAAGTAGCAATAAACTAGGCTTATAAGCTAATGCACGAGCAATAGCTACGCGTTGCTGTTGACCACCCGATAACTGATGCGGGAACCTGTCAGCACAGCCAATTAAATGTACCAGCTTAAGCATTTCATCTACGCGTTGCTGCTTTTGAGCTTTACTCATTTTACTAAGCCCAAATGCGATATTATTTGCCACCGTCAAATGCGGAAACAACGCATAATCTTGAAACATCATGCCGATGTTACGGTGCTCAGGCGAGACAAACGATTGCTCATCACTCACTAATTTACCGTCTATAAAAATAGACCCTTGCTTAGCTTCAATTAAACCTGCAATCGCTTTTAACGTGGTCGTTTTGCCGCACCCACTCGCTCCGAGTAGGCAAACAATTTCATCTTTACCCACTGTTAAATCTAAATCGTGAATAACCTTTGTACCGTTATAGTGATAGCTCACGCCTTGTAAAATTAAACTACTCATTTAACTACGCTGCTCCATAGAACGATTAATAAAATACAAAGGAATAAACCCAACAATAACAATAAATAATGCCGATATAGAAGCAAGCTCTAACTGCTCGTCACTCACATACTGAAATACATGAGTAGCTAAGCTTTCAAAATTAAACGGTCTGAGCAATAGCGCAGCTGGCAGTTCTTTCATACACTCAATAAATACCAATAACGCAGCAGTAAGTAATCCTCTTCGCAGTAAAGGTAGGTGCACTAAACGCAGCGTTTGCCCTTGGCTTTTACCCATTGATTGGCTTGCCATATCAAGTGATGGGCTAATACGTAAAAAACTCGACTCAATTGCTCCGTGTGCAATGGCGTAAAACCTAACAATATAAGCAATAATAATAGTAAGAATACTACCTGTAAGCAGTAAGCCAATATCTAAATTATACGGCTCGAGCGCTGTGTTGATGGTGTTCTCTAACAATGTAAGAGGTAACAAAACCGCAATAGCGAGTACTGTGCCAGGCAACGCATAGCCTGTGCTTGCTAAACGCCCGGGAATAAGCGGATACGTTTGCTTTGCCACACGCTGATAAAAAACGACAAAAATACTCAACGTAATCGTTATTAGGCTCACAACCCCAGCCACTTTTAAACTTTGCCAAGCGTAACTAAAAAACTCTACATTCCATGCTTTATCAAAGTAGGTAATGGCGTAATTTATAAGTACTGCAATAGGGATCACAAACGCGATAAGTAAAATAAAGCTGCAAAATGCCGTTGCGAGCCAAGCTGACTTTCCTTTTAATACATAGAGAGATTCGCTATTTACACTTGATTGGCGCTCAAATACCGCTTGGTTACGACGACTAAAGCGCTCTGCCATTAATGCCAAAAATAACAGTAATAACATCACACCCGATATTTTAGCTGCCGCTGTAAGTGAGTAATAACCAAACCACGTATCGTATACGGCAGTCGTTAATGTACTTACGGCAAAGTAACTCACTGTTGCAAAGTCAGCCATGGTTTCCATACTTATAAGCGCAAGAGCCGCCACAATAGCTCCACGAGAGAGTACTAAGCTTACTTTAAAGAAGCTTTGCCAAGGAGATAACCCCATTAACTGGCTAGCTTGTACTAATTTGAACGACTGCTCGCGAAGAGCCGTTTTAAAAATCAAAAATAAATACGGATAAAGTACCAAGGCAATCATAACGATGGCGCCGGGTAATGTACGTATATCAAAAAACCAATAGTCATTAGGTGATTGCCAGCCAAACCATTCTCTCAGTGCTATTTGCACCGGACCCGCATAATCTAATAAATCAGTGTATACATAGGCAATAATATAGGTGGGCATAGCAAGGGGTAGCATAAGTGCCCATTCAAACTGTTTTTTACCCGGGAAACTACAGTAAGCCGTTAGCCACCCAAGTGGCAAAGCTATGGCGCAGCTAAGGACGCAAACACCTAAAACAAGCAATACGGTATTGGTTATGTAATCCCAAAGCACGGTATCCCACAGGTGAGAAAACACCTCAGAGCTACCTTGTAGAGATTCAAAAAGAAGAAAAAACAACGGGGCCGATAGAATTAAGCCAGTCGACCACGCAAAGAGCTGCCATTTAGACAGCTTAAATTTATTAGTCATTAAAGATCGAACTTCACCTCATCAATTAGCTTAAGCGCTAACGGACGATATTTACTAATCTCATCAAGTGGCAAGCTGTCTTCTTTAAAGCTACCCCAAGAGGCAACCAAACTTGATAGTTCAACACCCGTCTTAACTGGATACTCCATATTTAATGAGGCATACATGTTTTGTGCTTTACTGTCGGTCATATACTCTATGAGCTTTAACGCATTTTCAGGGTTTTTAGCGTATTTGGTAATAACCGCACCCGACACATTTATGTGTGAGCCACGATTAGTTTGATTCGGAAAGTTAATATTTACGGCCTCTGCCCAACCTTTTTGCTCTTTATCTTCTAGCATTTTACCAAGGTAGTAACTATTACCTAATGCCAAGTTACATAAACCTTCTTTAACTGCTTTAACTTGAGCACGATCGTTACCTTGAGGTTTACGTGCTAAATTAGCCTTAACACCTTCAAGCCACTCTTTGGTTTGCGCTTCACCATGGTGTGCAATCATAGAAGCCACTAAACCTAAGTTATATGGATGTTTGCCTGACCGCGTACAAATTTGTCCTTTGTATTTAGGATCTGCTAAATTTTCATAAGTGAGCTTAGGTAACGCACCAATTCGCTCTTTTGATGAATACACATTACGCACTCGCTTAGTAAGCGCAACCCATTGGCCATCACCGTCACGAAAAGCTGCAGGCACGTTATTATTTACACTGTCACTTTTTATAGTTTGTGTTAATTTTAAATCTTCTAATTGAATAAGAGCACTAAAATTAGAGGTTAATACTAAATCGGCTTTACTGTGTTTACCTTCACGTTTAACACGCTCAATTAACCCTTTTTTAGCAAAAACAACATTGGTTTTTATTCCCGTTTGTTTTGTAAAATCTTCTAAAATTGGCTGAATCAAAAACGGCTGACGAAAAGAATAGATATTAACAACGTCACTTGCAAAGGCTGGTGCCGATGCTGCTAACCCTAAAACAAGTGTAAATACTGTCTTCATTATTTCACCTAAATAATTGTTATTATCATCGAATTCTACCGCGCTCATTCAAAAAGTGCACACTTTAAATAAATGTAAATATGTAAATAACGCCCAAAAAGGAAATGCAGTGTAAGAGATGTCTCACGGATGTGACAGCTAATGAGTAAAAATCAAGATAAAAAACACACAAAAACAACCTAACAACCTGTATTAATTGAACTTTTACATTATTACTATTGCATAAATACTAATTGAATGTAGTTTTATCCCTATTTTAGTTGCTCTATTGCACTATAATTTACGCATCAACCAAGCAATGACGCTTATTGAGTAAAAGGAAATGGACTGCTTACTCAACCAACCAATGATTAGGTTACCAGGACAACACGGATTTTAGGACAGGCTCAGGATGAGTATCACAACGCGATGTTGTAAAAAGGACAGCGTCAGGAAGATGCGAAAAGGATAACAACACGGCTAAGTTGTTTAACAGGATGTTTAAGGAATAAATGGACAGGCCTTTAAGGCAACACAATGGATTGGTTAAAATAGGGATACACTAGGAAGTGTAATTAAGGATTTGGTAATAGTATTTACCCTACAGGATGTTTAGGAATTTAAGGATACAGGCCCGGATGGTCTACATTACATAGAACTAAAAAGTAATATAGTAATAAACATGGATTAGTAAAAATTGGAGTTGATTAAGTTCAATTGCAGGATGCAGAAAATTAGAAGATTCCGCAAGCGCGCCTAGAGATAGAGCGCGCTTTTCTTTGCCTAAAATTTGGGTTTAGTAAAGATCTAAGCAACTACCACTAACTTTTGCAGGGTAATACTGCATCCCAGCTAATCAATATTAATACCTTCAAATACTTTATTAATATTTTAAATTTCGCTAAGTTTTTCATTAATTGCGCCGATAACTAAGTAACGCAAGGATCATAAATACTCAATGGATATGAATTTTAAAATGCCGCAAAGCAATACCTTTTTATGTAAAGTATCAGACGCAAGTACAGCAAAACCAATTGGTGTTTTTAGTGCCCAAACTCCCAACGAAAATCCGTATAAAGCTTTATTTAGCCCCAAAGGTTATAACTTTTTAAATATGCCAATGAGTGAGTTTAAAAACATACTTAACGTAATTATCCAGTTAGAAAGCGATATTTCTATTAGTAAATGGGGTGAGGGTTCTCGACCTGATGAATTTAGTTATCAGCTTAATAGAATAGCAAACGCTATTGCGACTACTCACTTTAAGGGAAAAACCGATATTAGCTGTTACTTTTTAAAGCGAGTCGAAGAGGCTAAGGATATGATTGGTGAGGACTGCACCTCGTTTATTCAGGCTCACAATAGCGTAAGCCAATTATATAATACGGTTTTACAATTAACATCTGAAGAAGGCTTCAGAGCAATTCAAAATAAAGCACTTGCTCACTTAAAAGAGCAGCAAGCTTTCGCTTAACTGCGTAAAGCTATTCTTCTAGCGGTCGGCCTTTATTGCGCTTACCAAGCAAATACGCATCACGAAACTTAATAAAATGCTGTTCTAATTTAGAAGATGCATCCATTTCTCCCGCAAGTGCTAACACCATAATACCTACTTCAGCTGTACCTAGCTGATGCGCATGAGGGGCAACACGTAAGCGGTAATCAGATAGTTTATCAGCAGTGACAGAAAGTACCGGTAAATTATCTAGATAAGGGCTTTTACGAATCATTTTTTTAGCTTCGCGCCACGTACCATCTAAAAATATAAATAGTAACTTTTTACCTTCTTCAATATTCACTTCAGTAATTGCTCTGCCCTCTTCTACGTCTTCAGCAGGAAACACTACCATTGGTTGATATTGGGGATCATTTATTAAAGCTAAAAAAGCAGGATCTGGGTCTGTTCTATCCCATCTAAACGCATAGTTATTAGGAACAATTTCAGCAATTAATCGCCCTGTATTAGAAGGCTTAAAACTTTCATTATGGTACATTAGTAAACATACGGCAGCGTCGCACTGAGCATGCTCAACGCCTTTACAAATACAGTAATGTTTGGCTATTAAGCATTGTTCACAGCGATCTAATTTACCGCCTCGCGCATTGAATTCACGGCGAGATTCACTTATTTGCTGAGCGCGTAATGCCAAAACTGAGTTTTTCACTGTATTTACCTTCAATTAATTAGGCGCGCATTGTAGCTATATTTGGTGATAATAGATATGTGAGGGCTGTGACGAGAATTTTAGCAATCAGTAATAAAAACCCGTAGTCGCGAGTTTACCTCGCGCAAGTTTTTAATTTAACAAGCGCGGCATAAAGCCGCGACTACAACAAACGTCACCCCAACCACAGCAAACTCCCATCTCGTAGTCGGAGCATACCTCGCTCAATTTTTTGAATTTAAAAAACGCGGCATAAAGCCGCACCTACACATAATTAAAACACTGTAATTTAAAACCTGCTCTTTCACCCATAAAAAAACCCAAGCCAGGCTTGGGTTTTTCAAACAAATGCTAAAAAGTTAAATTACTTCTTTTTAACTGCTTTTTTGTTTGGTAAGTCAGTGATCGAACCTTCAAAAATTTCAGCTGCAAGGCCGATTGATTCATTCAATGTAGGGTGAGCATGGATAGTAAGCGCTAAGTCTTCACCATCAGCACCCATTTCAATACCTAAACCGATTTCGCCAAGCATTTCGCCCGCGTTAATACCGATCATAGCACCACCGATTATACGGCCACTTTCTTTATCAAAAATAAGTTTAGTAGAACCTTCAGTACGAGATGATGCAATAGCACGGCCAGATGCTGCCCACGGGAATACCGCAGTTTCAATTTTTAGGCCTTGCTCTTTTGCTTCTTTCTCAGTAACACCTACCCAAGCGATTTCTGGGTCAGTATACGCAATCGAAGGAATACATTTAGGGTCGAAGAAATGCTTCTGACCAGAAATAACTTCTGCAGCAACATGACCTTCATGAACCGCTTTATGCGCAAGCATAGGCTGGCCAACTAAGTCACCAATTGCAAAAATATGGCTTACGTTAGTACGTAATTGCTTATCAACATTAATAAAGCCACGCTCATCAACGTTTACGCCCGCTTTTTCAGCATCAAGTAAGTTACCGTTTGGAGTACGGCCAACTGCAACAAGCACTTTGTCGTAACGTACAGGTTCTGCTGGTGCATTTTTACCTTCAAACGTTACGTATAAGCCATCTTTTTTAGCTTCAACACCAACAACTTTAGTTGAAAGCATTACGTTGAATTTTTTGCTTACGTATTTTTGGTAAATTTTGATAATGTCTTTATCAGCTGCTGGAACTAATTGGTCAGCAAATTCTACAACATCAATTGCAGAACCTAGTGCACGGTAAACCGTACCCATTTCAAGACCGATAATACCACCACCAAGTACAAGTAGCTTTTCTGGTACATCTTTAAGCTCTAGCGCGCCAGTTGAATCAATTACACGGTCATCTTGTGGGATGAAAGGTAAGTTAACTGGTTTAGAACCTGCTGCAATAATCGCGTTATCAAACGTGATAGTTGTAGAGTCTTTCTCGCCTTCAACTACTAAAGTATTGCTGCCAGTGAATTTGCCGTAACCAGATACAACTTTCACTTTACGCATTTTAGCCATGCCCTCTAGTCCACCAGTTAACTGGCCAACTACAGAATCTTTCCAAGTACGAACTTGGTCAAGATCGATCTTTGGTGCGCCAAAAGTAACACCATGAGATGACATTTCAGCTGCATCATCAATCACTTTAGCTACGTGTAAAAGTGCTTTTGAAGGAATACAACCAACATTAAGACATACGCCGCCTAATGTTTCACGAGATTCTACCAATGTAACTTCTAAGCCCAAGTCAGCAGCGCGGAATGCCGCAGAGTAACCACCAGGACCACCGCCTAGTACAACAACTTGAGTTTTTAATTCGTTGCTCATGCTATTACCTTAATTGTTTGAACGGGACACTGCCCTAAAGTTTAACTGCCATGTTTCTGCAAGGCAGAAAGTGAGAGCAGATCACAAATTTGTGCAAAGATTGTATCATTGCAAATGGTAAAAATCCCAGCTAAAAACAACTGGCTGGGATTTGATTCTATTCATTGTCCAGCGATTACATCACCAATTGGCGAATATCGCTCATGTAACTTGCAAGAGTCACAGTAAAGCGTGCAGCAAGTGCTCCGTCAATAACCCTATGGTCGTACGACATAGACAGCGGAACCATTAGTTTTGGTTCAAACTCTTTGCCATTCCATTTAGGTTTCATTTCAGATTTAGACACACCTAAAATAGCCACTTCTGGTGCATTAACAATCGGCGTAAATGCCGTACCGCCAATACCGCCAAGGCTAGAAATAGTAAAACAACCACCTTGCATATCAGACGATGTAAGCTTCCCGTCACGTGCTTTAACAGATACTTCCATTAATTCGCGTGATAGTTCAATAATGCCTTTTTTATCAACATCTTTAAACACTGGTACAACTAAACCGTTTGGCGTATCAACTGCAACACCAATGTTAATGTACTTTTTAAGGATTAAGCTTTCGCCGTCTGCGGAAAGCGATGAGTTGAATTTTGGAAATTCAGCAAGTGCTTTTGCAGCTGCTTTCATTACAAACACAAGTGGCGTAATTTTAACACCCAGCTTTTTCTTCTCGCTAAGCACATTTTGCTCTTTACGGAATACTTCAAGGCTTGTGATATCAGCTTCGTCAAACTGTGTAACATGTGGGATTTGCACCCAGTTACGGTGTAAGTTTTTGCCTGATAGCTTTTGAATACGAGACAGCTTTTGCTCTTCAATTTCGCCAAACTTAGCAAAATCAACTTTAGGCCATGGAATAAGACCAAGCTCGCTACCACCAGCGCTACTACCTGCTGACAATTGACCAGACTCAACTTGCTTAACTAAGTTTTTAACATAGTTTTGCACGTCTTCTTTAACTATACGGGCTTTGCGACCAGTGCCTTTAACATTAGCTAGGTTAATACCAAACTCACGCGCTAAACGGCGAACAACAGGTGATGCATGAGCATACGCGCTGTTTTCTGTGAAGCTTTCATTACTTGCTTTTGCTGGTGCCGCTTGAGCCGGTGCCGACTCAGTTTTAGCCGCAGCTGCAGGTGCTGATTTTTCAGCGGGTGCAGGTGCTGCTACTGGCGCGCTGCCTGCAACTTCAAATACAAAAATTAATGAGCCAGTCGATACTTTATCGCCAGCGGCTACTTTAATTTCTTTAACTGTACCTGCAAATGGAGCTGGTACTTCCATTGCAGCTTTGTCGCCTTCAACGTTTAAGATTGATTGATCTTCTTCAACCGTATCGCCAACTGCAACCATAATTTCAGTTACTTCAACTTCATCGCCACCAATATCAGGTACATTAACGTCTTTAGTACTTGGTGCTGCATTTGCTGCTGAGCTAGCTGCTGGCGCTTCTACAGGAGCCGACTCTTTAGCCGGTGCTGCAGATTCACTTCCTGCTACTTCAAAAACAAACACTAATGAGCCTGTTTTAACTGTATCGCCAGCGGCGACTTTAATTTCTTTAACTATACCGGCAAATGGAGCGGGAACTTCCATTGCTGCCTTGTCGCCTTCCACGTTTAAGATAGATTGCTCTTCTGAAACGGTGTCGCCAACAGCAACCATGATTTCAGTTACTTCAACTTCATCATCGCCAATATCTGGTACGGTTACTTCTTTAGTTGAAGAACCTGTAGAAGCAGCAGGTGCTGCCTCTTCAGATTTAGCTGGAGCAGCGGCTGATGCTTTTTCTTCACCAGTGCTTTCACTCTCGTCTTCAAACAAAAATACTAAAGAGCCAGTTGTAACGGTGTCGCCAACGTTTACTTTAATTTCTTTAACTGTACCCGCTTGCGAAGCAGGTATTTCCATTGATGCTTTGTCGCCTTCAACATTTAATAATGATTGGTCAACATCTACTTTGTCGCCAACGCTTACTAATATTTCGGTTACTTCTACTTCGTCGTCACCAATATCTGGTACTTTAATTTCAATACTCATTGCAAACCTCTTATGCGTACAGTGGGTTAAGTTTGTTAGTGTCGATGTTGAACTTTTTAAGAGCTTCAACAACTACTGACTTCTCAACTTCACCGCGTTTAGCAAGTTCAGATAACGTAGCAACAACAACGTAGCCCGCGTTAACTTCAAAGTGACGACGTAGGTTTTCACGGCTATCAGAACGACCGTAACCATCGGTACCTAACACTTTGTAGTTGCTGCTTGGAATAAATGAACGCGCTTGTTCTGCGTAGTTTTTCATGTAATCCGTTGCTGCAACAGTCACAGAGTCGTTTAATACACTTGTGATGAATGCTGTTTTTTGCTCGCCTTCAGGATTAAGCATGTTGAAACGTTCAACATCTTGGCCTTCACGCGTTAATTCGTTGAAAGACGTTACAGAGAACACGTCAGACGCAATGCCATACTCTTCGCTTAGAATCGTAGCGGCTTTACGTACTTCAGTCATAATAGTACCTGAGCTTAATAGCTGTACGTTGGCTTTTTTACCTTCGTAACTTTCAAGCTTGTAAATACCCTTACGAATACCTTCTTCAGCGCCTTCTGGCATAGCTGGCTGATGGTAGTTTTCGTTCATAAGCGTTAGGTAGTAGTAAATATTTTCTTGGTCATCACCGTACATACGACGAATACCGTCTTGTACAATAACAGCTACTTCAAACGCGTAAGTTGGGTCATATGAAATACAGTTAGGAACCGTATTAGCAAGAATATGACTGTGACCATCTTCGTGTTGCAAGCCTTCACCATTTAACGTTGTACGACCCGCAGTAGCACCTAATAAGAAACCACGTGCTTGTTGATCGCCCGCCATCCATGCCATGTCACCAACGCGTTGGAAACCAAACATAGAGTAGTAAATGTAGAATGGGATCATTGGTAAATCGTTAGTGCTGTATGAAGTTGCAGCAGCAACCCATGACGACATTGCACCTAACTCATTAATACCTTCTTGAAGCACTTGCCCAGATACAGTTTCTTTATAGTAAGAAACAATATCACGATCCTGTGGCGTATAGTTTTGGCCATGCGGGTTATAAATACCGATTTGACGGAATAAACCTTCCATACCAAATGTACGTGCTTCATCGGCAATAATTGGTACGATGTTTTTACCAATGCCTTTATCTTTTAATAAGATATTAAGTGCACGAACAAAGCCCATAGTCGTAGAAATATCACGTTTTTGTTCTTCAAGTAGCGGCTTAAACGCGTCTACTTCTGGCAACGTAAGTTTTTCACTAAAACGTGGAATACGCTTAGGTGTATAACCTTTAAGTTCATCACGACGAGCATGTAGGTATTTATACTCAGGTGAACCTTCTTCAAGCTCTAAATAAGGTAGTTCTGCAAGTTGCTCTTCAGATACTAAATCATCAAGACCAAGGCGTGAACGTAAATGCGCAACATGCGACATGTCCATTTTTTTCACTTGGTGCGCAATGTTTTTACCTTCAGCTGCTTCACCCATGCCATAACCTTTTACAGTTTTAGCAAGAATTACAGTTGGGCGGCCTTTAGTGTCTTCTGCTTTTTTAAATGCAGCAAATAATTTTGATGACTCATGACCACCACGCTTAAGCGCGAAAATTTCGTCATCTGTCATGTCAGCAACAAGTGCTGCTGTTTCTGGGTAACGACCAAAGAAGTTTTCACGTACGTACGCGCCATCTTTAGCTTTATATGTTTGGTAATCGCCATCAACAGTTTCGTTCATTAACTGTAGTAATTTACCCGTTGTGTCTTTAGCTAGAAGAATATCCCAACCGCTGCCCCACACTAGTTTAATTACGTTCCAGCCAGCGCCTTTAAACAAGCCTTCTAGCTCTTGAATAATTTTACCGTTACCCATAACTGGGCCGTCTAAACGCTGTAAGTTACAGTTAACTAAGTAACAAAGGTTATCTAGTTTTTCACGTGCAGCAAAAGAAATAGCACCACGCGATTCTGGCTCATCCATTTCACCGTCACCTAAAAACGCGTATACACGTTGGTTTTTAGTATCTTTTAAGCCACGACCATCTAAGTATTTTAAGAAGCGCGCTTGGTAAATAGACGAAATAGGACCTAAGCCCATTGATACCGTAGGGAACTGCCAAAATTCAGGCATTAACTTAGGGTGTGGGTACGATGGTAAGCCTTCGCCATCAACTTCTTGGCGGAAGTTATCTAGTTGTGCAGCAGATAAACGACCTTCAACAAATGCACGTGCATAAATACCAGGAGAAATATGACCTTGGTAATAAACTAAGTCACCACCGTCTACATCATTTGGCGCTTTAAAAAAGTGGTTAAAACACACTTCATAAAATGCAGCAGATGATTGGTAAGACGCCATATGGCCGCCTAAGTCGAGATCTTTTTTAGATGCACGTAGAACGATCATAATCGCGTTCCAACGTATAATTGAACGAATACGACGCTCAAGATTTACATCACCCGGGTAAGCAGGTTCTTGATCTACAGGAATAGTATTAACGTAGTTCGTGGTAATACCCGTTGGCATATCAACGCCGTCTAAACGGGCTTGCTCTAATACTTGCTCAAGTAAAAACTGAGCTCGTTCAACACCTTCTTCGCGCACAACTGATTCAAGAGCTTGTAACCACTCTTGTGTTTCTAGCGCGTCTACGTCAATTTTATTGACTTCAGACATATGGAGGTTTCCTTATGTTTAAAATACGAATATTGTTAATTTAATATCACAGCTACTTAATTTGTGTGTTCAAAGTAGTTATGTACTAACTTAATTTTGTTTAGTGCGTCTTAAACTACGTTCAATTCGCGAATGTTCTTTGCCTGCTTCAAGTAGTGCTTCTTCTATAAATGCTAAGTGCGCATTACTTGCTAAACGGGCTTGTTCTGGATTACCGTCAATAACGGCATCCATTAATAAACGCCTGTGTTGGGCTAATTGACTGCTAATATCTGACTTTTTTAATAAAACAGTTAAATTTTGCAATACATTTTGCTCAAGCAGCGCTTTCATGCCTCTTACTAAATGCAGTAACACCACATTATGCGAAGCTTCTGCCACGCTAAAGTGAAATGCATTAATTGCTTTTGCTTTTTGCTGTAAATCATCATTAACTAGGGCAATTTTATCAAAGCTTTCTTTCACTTTGCTAAAATCGTTGCTGGTCCCGCGCAGTGCCGCGTAGTAAGCAGCAATCCCTTCTAATGCATGACGAAATTCAAGTAAATCAAACTGCGACTCAGGGTGTTTACTAATCAAATCAAAAAGTGGATCAGTAAGCCCTTCTTCGAGCTGATTTTTTACAAACGTGCCGCCACCTTGGCGACGCGTAACTAAACCTTTCGCTTCTAATTTTTGAATTGCCTCACGCAGTGACGGGCGAGACACTTCAAATTGCTTTGCTAGTTCACGCTCTGGTGGCAACTTTTCACCTGGTGCTAACGAGCCTTCAAGAATCATGTTCTCGAGTTGCTGTAAAATAACATCAGATAACTTTGCTGCTTTGATCTTTAAAGACATGAATCAACGTCCGCGTTGTATAAATACCAAGAGCCCATAAAGCGGGGCTTTGAGTAGTATGATTTACCCAAAAGGTAAATTGGTCATACCAAAAATTTTCAATACGGTATCAAAAACCTTATTAGCTGTCAATTTACAGGTAACTTGAGCAATTAAAGTAGCGTAACGCATTTTGAACGAAGATTAAACAATGCGCAATTTACAAAAATTGTTATAACGTTAATAGGATGAAAACAATTGGTCTGACCAGAAGGAATTAGAATATTAGCTCTATTTTATTGTGTTTAAAAATTGCAGGAAGAGATTAAAGCACCTTACATTGCATAAGGTACTTTATTAAAAAGGTATTAACTTAAGACAGTCCACCAAATAATGTAAGTAGTGCTATAAGTACTAAGTAAAATAATACATTGCGCTTAACAAGCTTAATCATACAAGTGGCCTCGTAGGTACAGCCGTAATAACGCTTTTCAACTTGCTCTGCAGCCAGCGCAGTACATGTTACTACTTCTCGGTTTGGAGATTTAAAGTTAAGTACGTAACGTAGCCAACAGCTTGTGCCTTTATTAAAGTTACCTATTACTAAATAACCAAAGCTTGTAATGCGTGCAGGTAACCAGTCGAGCCAAAACAATAGTTTATGTATAAGTTTAAAACGCTTAGCAAATATTACTTTATGATCTTCTCGTACTAAATCAGCTAAAGTACGTACCAGCGCATATAAAACCGCACCTGGCGCGCCTAAAGCAACAAACCAAAAAATAACCGCGCAGTAAAATCTAAAGTTTACCCATGCCAATGTTTGCCCAAAGGTTTCGCCACTTTCTTCGTCTTCTGTACGCTTTTGACCTATTTGCAACGCATATAAAGATGCAGCAGTACCATCATCTCGCGTTAACGCATTCAAGTACGACTTATATAAAGCACGCTGCTTAGCACAACCAAAGCAAACCAAAAGCACCGCGATATTAATGCCCAACTGCCACAATACAAAATCTGACAAACAATAAATTAGTGCCATCGCAATCACTGGAAGTAAAAGCCAAATTAAAAAGCCCGGTGCTGAGCTAAATAAGCCCTTATCACCAAGTAATTTATTAGAGCGATTTAAATAACCATTTGCGTAATAACTTATCTGCCAGTAATTAGACCGAGCTCCTAAGCGCTCTAGTATTAATGCAATTATTATAGAAACTAAAATCATGGGAATAACTCTCTCAACTTAGTTGTTCAAGCATATTAAAAAACAATGGCCAATTAAAGCTACTGCCAGGATCGGTTTTACGCCCAGGGGCAATATCGCAATGCCCAACAATACGCGAAGGGGTAATTTTTGGATAGCGTTGCATTATAGATTTACTAATAATAGTTAATGTTTTGTACTGCGCTAAAGAATATGGCGTGGTGTCGGTACCTTCAAGCTCAATGCCAATGCTAAAGTTATTACAAGCAGGTACCCCCTCAAACTCAGATTGCCCAGCATGCCAAGCACGCTTTTCAAAAGGCACATATTGTATAACCTCACCGGTGCGCTTTATAAAGCAATGGGCCGATACACGTAAATTTTTTAAGTCACTAAAACTCGGATGAGCATTGCAGTCAATGCTACCCATAAATAACTCATCAACGAAAGGTGTACCAAACTGCCCTGCTGGCAATGATATATTGTGAATCACCAATAAAGAAATATCAGCCTCATCAGGGCGCTCATCAAAATGCGAACAAGGCCGCTGCGCTACCGTACTTAAAACACCGTCTAAATCTATTTTCATGATACGTTTATTATATAAATATCAAGATATACATAGCACTGATGCTAATGGATTTATTAAAAAAATGATAGTAACAAGCGAGGTATAAAACCTCACCTACAGATAATTCAAACCCATACGTAGGTACGAATCTACTTCAAGCGCTTATCTTTATATTAGCGAAAAGGCAATCGCTTCTCTTTCTTTTATAAACATAGTAAAATTTGCTTAATTTATTAACGCTTATGAGCTTTTATTATGTCTATCCCGCACTCTTTAGTTAGCCAACTTGTCACTCTTGCACTCGACGAAGATTTAAATTATCAAACAGCTCAAGACGGAGATATTACCGCGCAGCTTATCCCTCAGAGCGAGCAAGCCAACGCCAAAGTAATCACTCGCGAAGACTGCATTTTTTGCGGAAAAGACATCATTCTTGAAGTATTCAAACAAGTAGACCCAAGCGTTAAGGTTAACGTACTTATAAATGATGGCGACGCGGTTAAAGCAAACAGCACGTTATTTACCGCTATTGGTTCAGCACGTTCGATACTCACTGCCGAACGTACTGCACTTAACTTTGTACAAACTCTGTCAGGCACTGCAACTACTACAGCACATTATGTAAAAGAGCTAAGCGGCACAACAACGCAACTACTCGATACACGCAAAACCATACCTGGTATGCGCGCTCTTCAAAAATACGCAGTAAAATGTGGCGGGGGTGCAAATCACCGTATTGGTTTATTTGACGCATTTTTAATTAAAGAAAATCATATAGCGGCTTGTGGCACAATAAACAAAGCCGTTGCTCAAGCTAAACAAAATCACCCAAACAAACCTGTCGAAGTAGAAGTAGAATCACTCCCAGAACTTAAGCAAGCTATTGATGCCGGCGCCGATATAATAATGCTCGACAACTTTAGCGTAGAGCAAATTAAACAAGCCGTAGTTTTAACAAATAAGCGTGCCAAATTAGAGGTTTCAGGCAATATGACCCTAGAAACGCTCAAAACTTATTCACAAGCAGGCGTCGATTTTATATCAAGCGGGGCGTTAACAAAAAACTTACAATCAATCGATTTATCGATGCGTTTTGAGCAATTTTAAAGCTACTGAAAAACTTTAAAATCTCTAATCAGTTGACAAATTAAGCAAAAAAGCATTAAATAACCCGAAAGGCTTACTTTGTAACATTTTGTTAAATAAAGTGGTTTTTATAGAAAATGTACGTGCTAATTACTGAAATAAAATGGTAGACTAATACTGTTTTATTACTTTTATTTAAAAGTTAATCATAAATAACTAGAACCTTTAGTTGTTCTTTATTTTTAAAAATAAAATTAAAAACTAAAGCAACTAAACTACTTACTTTATGCCTATACTATTTGTTGCTACAACATGTAGTGCACTTAGTAAACTTTTATAGTTAGTACTAAACATAATGAATTCACATACGGCTTTTGTGTTTCATACTCTAAAGCTAAAGTGTAATAAAATTAATTTTAAGTAAAACCGTAAAGTAAATCAGTTAAATTAAGTGAGGCATTTTGCCGCTTAAGTGATTTAAGTTACAAAAATCTATCCTTTAGGAGAGGAAACATGAAAACAATGACTCAAAAACAACAGGGTTTCACCCTAATTGAATTAATGATTGTAGTAGCAATCATCGGTATTCTTGCTGCAATTGCATTGCCTGCTTACTCAAACTACCAAGCTACATCTAAATTAACTGCGGGTTTAGCTGAAATATCAGCTGGTAGAACTGGTTTTGAAATAGCAAAAAACAACGGTGAAGCAGGTGCTCCAACTCTTGATGTAATTGGACTTAAATCACCAACTAAAAACTGTACAATTTCTACGACAGCAACATCAATTGCTTGTGAAATAGTAAGCGCTCCAACACAAGTCTCTGGAGCGATACTTACATGGAACCGCAGCTCGACTGGAGAGTGGTCATGTGTAACATCTGCTATAACTAGCGCCGAAGGCAAAGCTTTAGCTCCTAAAAGCTGTCCTCATTCTTAATCATTTATTGATTACCAAAAGCGCCTAATTTGGCGCTTTTTTAATGCGTAAGAATCAGCATTTATGAATATAGTAAAAATAATAAAATCATCGCTTATCAGCTTGTTTTTTCTATGTACGCTAATACCTTTAATACCCATAATTTCATACGATTACCATAATCACCAACGTATCACCCAAATAGCTTTTTTACTTAGTATGAGCCTTATAGGGCTTACTTCTTTTATAGGCAATAAAGAGCCTACTTTTAAGCTGGCACTAAACAAAAAAAATGGAATATTATTTTCGGTTTTTATCTTTTGTGGTTATTCATCTGCATTAATGAGTGCGGAGCAAAGTTTTAGCTTACTTTACACATTTCATATAAGTCTACTTATTTTAACTATGTGTTATGTAGGTACTATAAATAATAAAAAATCTATTTTATTTATTATTTATGCATTACTGATAACTCATACAAGCCTCATTTTAATATGCCTACTTAATATAATTTTTACGCTATTTGAACAACAGCCCTTAAACCCCTACATAATCTACTCCGGTTTTATTAACATTCGTTTTTTTAACCAAGTACAGGTGTTTATTCTTCCATTTTTGGTGCTACTCCTAAGGTTTAAAAGCATTCAGCGTGTTGTATTTATTATTTTATTTTTAAACTTATTACTTATATTTATTGGGCAAGCTCGTGGGGCTTTACTCTCATTTTTAGCTTTCTCTATTTTTGCTCTTGCTTTAAAAACAACATTAAAAAAACAAGTGTTTATTGCATTAGCCTGTTTGATATTAAGTTGCATTGCTTTTTATGCTCTGGACTCATTAAATAAAGGGGGGGCCGAAATACTACGAACATCCACCTCGGGCCGTATTGATTTATGGTTTAATACTATTTCAAGCCTATCTTTAAAGCATTTATTTATAGGCAATGGTCCTGGAGTGTTTGAAATGTCACTTGGGAGTTCAGCTCCTTTTAGCCATCCTCATAATTCGTTAATTGAAATTTTAAATGAATGGGGTCTTATCGCTCTTATATGTATTTTAGCAGTTGTTTGTACAACCTTTAAAAAAGCTATAACACATTTGAAATGTCATAAAAAAGATATCATTACTGAAAGTCTCTTTTATTCTTTTGCTATAGGAATTACATACTCACTATTTTCTGGTGTGCATGTAATGCCGGTTTCGCAAACACTCTTATTTATCATGTGGGGGTTGCTACTTGGAAGAATTAATAAAAAAAACAACCAAAGCATTTCCATAAATAAATACTTAAAAGCTTTAATAGCCATTTTATTTATTTTTGCATGGTACCTTTACTTACAAAAAGCGATAAGTATTTATAATAATATTGACCCTGATAAGGGCTATATTTACGGACCTAGGTTTTGGTCTGTTGGGCAACGATTTTAAAGCGACTAACTTTTCTACCAAGAATCATTAGTTTAAGTTATGCTTATAATAATGAAGTTTTAAACCAAATTCAGCTGGGTACTCTTAATGGCAAAAAAACAACAAGATAAAGGCCTCGATACTTTTCAGTGGGTCGGTGTAAGTGCCCGAGGGAAAAAACTTGAAGGTGAGCTTACCGGGAATAGTATTGCATTAGTAAAAGCTCAGCTTCGCAAGCAAGGTATCACTCCCTCAAAAGTAAAGCGTAAAGCAAAACCATTATTTGGCATTCAAAGTGTTCAAAAAATAACGCCAAAGGATATCGCTCTCGTTACTCGCCAAATAGCAACTATGTTGATGGCGGGCGTTCCGCTAATACAATCAATTGAAATGATTGGTACTGGTTCGACTAATAAAAGTATCAGGAAACTAATGGAGACTATTGCCGATGAAGTAAAAGCGGGTCAACCATTATCTACAGCGCTTAGAAAACACCCCCGCTACTTTGATGATTTATATTGTGACCTAGTAGCATCGGGCGAGCAATCGGGTGCGCTTGATAGAATATTTGATCGTGTTGCTATTTATAAAGAAAAGTCTGAAGCATTAAAGTCAAAAATTAAAAAAGCCATGTTTTACCCTATTTCGGTATTAGTTATTGCAGGTATTGTTACCTCCATATTATTAATATTTGTAGTACCCCAGTTCCAAGATATTTTTGCAGGTTTTGGTGCTGAACTTCCTGCATTTACTTTATTTGTAATTGGTATATCTGACTTCATGCAAGCGTATTGGTGGGTGATTCTTATTGGAATGTTTGCTTTTGGATACGCGTTTAAAGAAGCAAAACTGCGAAGTTTAAAATTAAGAGATGCAACCGACCGAGCTATACTTAAGCTCCCTGTTATTGGCATGATTTTAAATAAAGCGGCTGTTGCTCGCTATGCACGAACTCTTTCGACTACGTTTGCTGCTGGTGTGCCGTTGGTTGATGCGCTTGATTCTGCTGCAGGCGCTTCAGGTAATGCTGTTTATCGTTACGCTATTTTAGATATTAAAGCAGAGGTTAGCTCTGGTAATCAAATGAACTGGGCAATGCGTAACTCAAAAATATTCCCTGATATGGTAATACAAATGGTCGCAATTGGTGAGGAGTCTGGCTCACTAGATGGCATGCTCGCAAAAGTAGCCACTATTTACGAGCAAGAAGTTGATGATGCAGTTGATGGCCTATCGAGCTTGCTTGAGCCACTTATTATGGCTGTACTTGGTGTACTTGTTGGTGGTTTGATTGTTGCCATGTACTTACCTATTTTCCAACTTGGCTCTGTGATTTAATTTCTTTGGAAAAATATAAGCAACCTTGCGATTTTAAAGGGCCGCACATGTAGCAGCGATTTTATATCGCGCCTTCCTAATTGTGTTATTAAAGAATTTTTAGTTTTAGGTAAACAAATGCAAAGTATTATAGAAGTAATGCAAAGCCAGCTGTGGTTTTATTTAACCACTATTGGCTTAATTAGTTTATGTATTGGTAGTTTTTTAAATGTAGTTATTTATCGCTTACCGCTGATGATGCAACGTGAGTGGCAAAGCGAATGCCGTATATTGCTAGATGATGAGCTTAATAAAAATCCCCCTAAACCAGGTAACTCTAAGCCAAGCAGTAATGAGCCTTTTAACTTAGTAAAACCCAATTCTACCTGCCCTAAATGCAAAAATGCCATTAAGCCTTGGCAGAATATTCCTATTATTAGTTGGTTAGCACTTAAAGGTAAATGTGCAAGCTGCAGTAATCCTATTTCGGCTCGTTACCCTGCTGTAGAGTTAATTACTGCCCTATTAAGTTTAATTGTTGCCTATAGCTTTGGTGCGACCGAGCAAGCTTTATTATATATTTTTGTAACGTGGATTTTAGTAGCACTGACCTTTATTGATATTGACCACATGCTGCTGCCAGATCAACTTACACTTCCGCTTGTATGGCTTGCACTTATTGCCTCTGTAATGGGTTACACAATTACACCAACCGATGCCATTATTGGTGCGGCTTGCGGTTATTTAAGTTTGTGGAGCGTGTTTTGGTTATTTAAGTTACTAACCGGAAAAGAAGGCATGGGCTATGGCGATTTTAAACTACTCGCTGTATTTGGGGCATTACTTGGCTGGCAGTCATTACTTACTATTATTCTGCTTTCGAGCGTAGTGGGTGCCATTATAGGTATTGCACTGTTAAGTATACAAGGTAAAGACAAAGCGACCCCTATCCCTTTTGGGCCTTATTTAGCGATAGCTGGCTGGATTGCAATGCTTTGGGGCAACCAAATTCAAGGCGCTTATTTTAATTTAATTGGTTATTAAAATGAGTGAACAAATAACTAAAGTAAACAGCTGGGTATTAGGTTTAACAGGTGGTATTGGCTGTGGTAAAACAGCCGTAAGCAATATGTTTGAAGAACTTGGTATTACAATAGTTGATGCCGATATAATTGCGCGTGAAGTAGTACTCCCAAATAGCAAAGGGCTAAAAGCGATTACAGCCCACTTTGGCAAAGATATTTTATTGCCTGATGGCACAATAAATAGAGCAGAATTGCGCGCAAAAATATTTACTAACAACAGTGACAAAGAATGGCTTAATGCGTTGCTGCACCCTCTTATACGGATAAAAATACTAAACGATTTAAATAATGCAACTAGCCCTTATGTTGTTTTAGTAGCGCCTTTATTATTTGAAAACAACCTTGATAAATATTGCGACCATACCTTACTTATTGACGTACCAACCTCAGTACAAATAGCGCGTACAACAAAACGTGACAACACAAGTATTGAGCAAGTTAAAAGTATTATTGCCTCGCAAATGTCACGTGCCGATAAACAGCAAAAAGCGGATGATGTTTTAGATAACGACCGTAGTTTAAACCTAGTGCATATAGAACTTGTTGATCTTCATAAAAAGTACCTACAATATGCATTACACAACAAAACTAACTCACATTAACACTGTCCTAACTCACACAAACTCGTATTTTAGTTAGTAAAATCACAACAAAGAATGAAAGGTGATGTAATCACCTTCTTTTTTCTGATAAATTGCTTACTATTGAAGGAATAAAACAGGTGCGCAATGAATATTAACTCACCGTTATTGAGAAAATTTATAACCCTTGGCCGCATTGATGCCGACACGGTTAAAAACAAACAAAATGAATTTGCCTCAACAGCTGAGCTTATTTCTAAATGTGGAAAAATCGATAGTAAAGATTTAGCTGAACAATGTATTGATTTGTTTCGCGTACCTTATTTTGATTTAAAAGACTTTGATCCTACAAGAATCCCGGCCGATCTCGTAAAAGAAAAACTCATACGTAAACATCACATTTTACCGCTTGTTCAAAAAGATCGAAAAGTTTATATAGCAGCATCAGACCCAACAGATTACGGCGCATTCGAAAACTTTGAGTTTAGTACCGGTCTTTCATGCGAAATTGTTGTTGTTGATTATATTCAACTCGATAACAAAATTGAGCAATTGCTAGATGCCACTGGCAGCTTAAATCTAACTGATGACGAGTTTCAAGAATTTGCTGATTTAGACTCAGAAAGTCAAAGAGATACAGCACCACAAGATGACGATAAAGATGATGCGCCTATCATCGTATACATCAACAAAATTTTAATGGATGCCATTAAAAAAGGCGCCTCTGATTTACATTTTGAGCCATACGAGCACAAGTACCGTATTCGCTTTCGTATTGATGGCATTTTGCATGAAGTGGCAAGCCCACCTAATACATTAGCCACCAAGCTTTCTGCGCGTATTAAAGTAATGTCGCGACTTGATATTGCCGAAAAACGCAAACCACAAGATGGTCGTATAAAGCTAAAAATTACTGAACGCAAAAGTATCGATTTTCGTGTAAGTACCATGCCTACCTTGTGGGGCGAAAAAATAGTAATGCGTATCCTTGATTCATCAAGCGCTATGTTAGGCATTGATGTATTAGGCTATGAGCCTGAGCAGAAAAAGCTCTACATGGACGCGCTTGCCCAGCCTCAAGGGATGATACTTGTAACAGGGCCAACCGGTTCTGGTAAAACAGTATCGCTATACACAGGTTTAAATATATTAAATCAGCCAGAGCGAAATATTAGTACTGCGGAGGATCCGGTTGAGATTAACCTTGAAGGTGTAAACCAAGTACAAATTAACATTAAAGCCGATATGACTTTTGCCAATGCACTGCGTGCATTTTTACGTCAAGATCCTGATGTAGTTATGGTAGGTGAAATACGTGACCTAGAAACCGCAGAAATATCAATAAAAGCGGCGCAAACAGGTCACTTGGTTTTATCAACATTGCATACAAACTCAGCGCCGGAAACAATCACCCGTTTATTAAATATGGGTGTGCCGGCTTATAACGTAGCAAGTTCGATCAGCTTAATTATAGCCCAGCGTTTAGCACGTCGTTTGTGCCCTAAATGTAAAACGCCAGAACAACTTCCGAGTGAAGAACTGGCTCGCCAAGGATTTAGCGCCAAGCAAATTGAAGAAATGACGTTATATACGCCTAAAGGGTGTGATAGCTGTACCGATGGTTATAAAGGCCGAGTGGGTATTTACGAAGTAATGCAAATTACCCCTGAAATTGCCCAAATTATTATGCGCGGTGGTAACTCGCTTGAAATAGCTGACGTTTCACTTAAAGCCGGATTTAATAATTTACGTTTATCTGGTTTACGCAAAGCAGCCGATGGCCTTACATCCCTTGGTGAAATTAATCGTGTGACTAATTTTTAAAGGTCCATAGTAAAAGTGATAAGGTTCTGAACACTAAATTCAGAGCCTTACTTATACCTAGAGACTCATATCTAAGTAATGTAAAATGCAGAAAAAGATTGTAAAGAGTAAATTATGCCTACTATTGTAAACTGCCCAACCTGTAAAACTAAAGTTGAATGGTCAGAGCAAAGCCCATTTCGTCCTTTTTGCTCAAAACGCTGTCAGCTAATTGATTTAGGTGAATGGTCGTTTGAAAATAACAGAATTTCTGCACCAATCACGTCCGCAGAAGAGTTTAGCCAAGACATGATTGAAGATATTGAAGCTATGCTGGCTAAAAATGAAGATGACTTTTTTAAATAAACGCTGAACTTTTCATTTAAAAGCACAAAAGCCAGCGCGATGCTGGCTTTTTAGTGTTCAATATAATTGAACGATTAGTCTTTTTGCTTACGATGCTTTTTATTCATACGCTTTTGCATTTTAGCAAACTTCTCTTTTTGCTCAGCGTTAAGAACTTGCATTACTTGGTGCTGCGTTTTTAGTTTAATTAAACCAAATTGCTCACCTTTTTCGCGGCGTTCATTTAATAGCTCTTTTGCTGCATTTTCGTCAAATGTTGCCGCCGAAAGTAACGCATCCATTTTAGCTTTATGCGCTTCACGCATCGCTTTACGGGCTTCTTTATCGTCGCCACGCAACGCTTTCATTTGTGTTTTTTGCGCTTCAAAAATAGCTTTTAGCTTAGTTTGCTGCTCATCTGTTAAGCTTAATTTTTCAACGCCGCGCTCAGAAAGTAAAAAGCGAGCTTGAGAATGGCCTTGTTTATGTCCGTCGCCTTTAGCTAATACGCTACCAGCACCAAGCGTTGCTGTTGCTAAGCCACAGATAAGTACTAATTTTGAAAGTGTGTTTAATTTAGTCATAATCATTACCTTAATTATTTGGTTTAACTATTGGTTCAGTTCGGTTGTTTGTAACTGCTTAATCAACTGAGTTAACTATACCTAACTCAATGCAAAGTAACGCAAAGCAGTGTAAAGGTTGTGTAAAGATTCACCTTTGCACTATTTAGCGGGTAAAATAACGCTATAAACAACTCTAAGGGTTTGTAAATGAAACTATTAATGATTGATGACGACACTGGCCTTTGCGAGCTATTAAGTGAATATTTAACTGCCCAAGGGTTTGAAATACAAAGCGTACACGACGGTGAGCAAGGCCTTAAACTAGCACAAGCAAATGACTACGCCCTTATATTGCTAGATGTAATGCTACCAACGCTTGATGGTTTTGAAGTGCTTAAACAACTTAGGCAAACAAAACTCACACCGGTCATAATGCTTACTGCAAAAGGTGAAGACTTTGACCGTATTTTTGGCCTAGAGCTAGGCGCTGATGATTACATTCCAAAGCCTTTTAATCATCGTGAATTACTAGCCCGCGTAAAAGCGATAACACGCCGTATAGAGCACATTAATAGCTTAAATGCAGCTACAACGAATAAGTTACTCGTTAATGGTATTACTGTTAACCTTGCTGCGCGAGAGGCTTCAATCGACGGCTCTACACTGACCCTTACTGGTACAGAGTACGAAATACTCACGCTATTGTGTAAAAATGCAGGCGAAGTGGTTAGTAAAGAGCAAATTAGCGAAGAAGTACTAGGCAGGCGTTTAGCTTCTTTTGATCGCTCTATCGATATGCATGTAAGTAATATCCGTAAAAAAATAGCTGAGCATATTCCAGGTGAGCGAATTAAAACAATGCGAGGTACGGGTTATGTCTTTATCCAAGGCGAATAAAAGCACTTACTTTGCTTGGTTAAAACACCCTGGGCACTACCTGTTTTTTAAAGTATTTATTTGGTTTTGGTTAACTATAATCGGCACCGTAGCAGCGCTTATATTTTTAAGTAATATAACCGCTATTAATGCGGTATCTAACGAGCCACTTTATGGCCCAATGAAAAAAAACCTAATATACACCGCCAAAAGTATTGAGCGCACTGCTATTAAACATAAGCGCAGCCTAAGCGAAATATTAGTACACCCTCGCCTATCAAAGCGTAAACTTTTATACTTAAGCGCAGCTCAAAGCGAGGACTCTCTTAGTAGTAAAGAGGTGCCAGAGAGCATCGACTTAAGTTTATTAAACTTCACTCAAAATATGTCACCGCAAATTATTTTCACTGAAAAATATCAAGCCTTCGGCCCTGTTAATATAAACGTGCCTGAAGGGAGTTTTTATCTTTATGAAATAGATATTAACCATCAACCCCCACTAATAATGCGCTTTAAGCTTATGCCTAATTGGATGAAAATAGTCATCGCAATTGTTGCATCTCTTATTTTAAGCTTTGTATTTAGCCGTAATTTAATAGCCCCTATAAATAGTCTTAAAAAAGCGGCAATTAAACTATCAGCGGGTAACCTAAGCGCAAGAGCCGACATTTCTGTAAACCGAAAAGATGAGCTGGGAATACTAGGGCGAGATTTTAACAGCATGGCTAATCAGTTAGAGCTTTTAATTAGTTCACAAAAACGCTTATTAGCCGACATATCACATGAATTACGATCGCCTCTTACACGTTTAAAAATGGCTACCGGGCTTGCACAAATGCAAGCTAACGACGTTAGCCAATCGTATTTATTACGCATAGAAAAAGAAGCAAACCAACTCGATAAGATGATTGCCGACGTGCTGCAAGTTTCTCGCTTAGAAGCAAAAAGCCAAGCGCTTTCACTGCAAAAACAATCATTACAAATAATTGTAGATCACGTTATTAACGATGCGCAGTTTGAAGCAAAACAAAATAATAAGCAGCTAAATATAGTGGGCGCTGTAGACGTAAATATTAATTGCGACGAAGGCCTTATTGCCAGTGCGCTTGAAAACCTACTTCGCAACGCCATTAAATACGCAAATAATACGATTAGCATTACTCTAAAGCACACAGATGCCATTTATATAGAAATATGTGATGATGGCTCTGGTGTGCCAAATGACCAACTGAGTAAGCTTTGCGAGCCCTTTTTTAGGCAATCAGATGCGCGGGATCGCGTAAGTGGTGGCACGGGGTTAGGTCTGGCGATTGCTAAAAATGCTATTACTGCGCATGGCGGCAGTTTAGTATTATCAAATAAAGAACTAGGTGGCTTGTGTGCTAATATAACCTTGCCATTAATAAAAGAGTAAAGCATGTTTTATAGTAGTGAGCGTGAGCTTAAAAGTAATCAAATAACAATTAATAACTTTTATAAAAATACGCTAATTAAAGCTTATTTAGATACGCCTAACGGGCAATTATTTTATGCTTATGCCATACCAGATAAAGCCAAAAATGCCATTGTAATAAGCTCTGGGCGCCTTGAAGGGTTAGATAAATATAAAGAGTTGTTATGGGAGCTGTATAACAATAATTTTGCCATATTCATAGCCGATCACCAAGGACAAGGCCGCTCTTATCGCCACCTACTAAATAAGCACAAAGGCCATGTTAATGAATTTAAAGATTACAGCGCAGACCTAAACGTATTTAATACACAAATAGTGGATACTCATTGGCAAGGTAAAAAGGTATTAGTGAGTCATTCAATGGGCGGCGCTATTGCTTTTGATTACCTTGCGCATTTTGAACACAATTTTAGTGGCGCGTTTTTATCAGCGCCTATGCTTGATATTTATACAAAAAACACACCAAAGCCTTTAGCTAAATTAATAGCAAGTACCGCTACCCTTTTGGGTCAAAAAGACAATTACGCACTAGGGCAAACCGATTACATACCCGATGAGTTTGCTACAAATGTATTAACCAGCAGCCCAGTGCGTTACGAGCTATTTAGGCAAACATATCAAGAAGAGCCATTACTACAGCTTGGCGGTGTTACTTACGGCTGGCTAAATGCGACGTTTGCATTTATAACTTCGGTGGATAACTTAAGTGTGACTATTCCACTTTATATTGCCAGTGCACAAAACGACGAAGTGGTTGATAACAATGCCCAATATAAATTAGCAAACAGGCACGTAAACACGGTACTTAAAAGCTTTGAAGGCGCTAAACACGAGCTGTTTTTTGAACGTGATGAAATACGCCAGCCATTGCTTAAGAGCTTGTATCAGTTTTGTGAGTCGGTGACGGCTTAATAAGTACCGACAAAGGGTCGAGGTGGATCAGTATATCTACCTCAGACTCAAAACGTTCGCTAAGCATTGCCTCTACTTCATCAGCCACATTGTGCGCGCGAATCAAACTTAAATGATCATCAAGCTCTAAGTGCATTTGGATAAACTTAACTTTTCCGCCTTGGCGAGTACGAATATCATGCACACCATGTACATCAGCATGGGCTCTGGCTATATCAAATATGCTTTGCTTTTCATCATCTGGCAGTTCTTTATCCATTAAATGATCGGCACTATCGCGAGCAATATCCCAGCTGTTATAAAGTAAGTAACCCGCTACACCTATCGCAAAAACAGGATCGGCATACAACACACCATAATAAGCTAACAAAATAGCTAATAGCACAGCGGCATTTAATATTAAATCACCTTTGTAATGTACTGAGTCGGCTTTTATAGCAATTGAATCGGTGTATTTAACCACCTTGTTTTGTACAAATACAATGACCAACGTACACGCAATAGCAAAAATGCTTACCCACACACCTAATAAAGAATGGCTTAACTGTATAGGGTTAAATAATCGCTCAATACCATGAAAAGCAAGTAGGCAACCTGAGCCTGCAATAAACGCGGCTTGCCCAAGTCCAGCAAGTGCTTCAGCTTTACCGTGCCCAAACCTATGGTCATCATCTGCTGGGCGCAGTGCGTAACCTAACACTAAAAAACTCATGGCGGTGGCAGTAATATCCATTAACGAATCAGTTAACGAGCCAAGCATTGAGGCAGAGCCAGAAGCCAGCCAGGCCCATGTTTTTGCGCCAATCATTAAACTAACCATTACCATGGTAACAATGCTTGAAGTTTTAACCCAAAATTCGTAGCTACGGTTATGCACGTTTTAATCCGATAATTAGGAGTATTCAATAGTGTGAGTATATCATTTTTTTAAAAGGTTTCGTGTATACTGCCCTTCGTCAAACTACAGATTATTTTATAAGGCTCATTATGCTGGATATTGTTTTATACCAACCTGAAATACCGCCTAACACTGGTAATATTATTCGCCTATGTGCCAATACCGGCTATGCATTACATTTAATTGAGCCGCTAGGTTTTGAGTGGGACGATAAGCGCGTGAAACGTGCAGGACTTGATTATCATGAATTTAGTCATGTTCAACGCCATGCCTCATTTGAAGATTACCTTGAAAAATGTAAACCAAAAAAAATATATGCATGTACAACCAAAGGTAGTCAGTTTCACCATGAAGCAAGTTACGAAGCGGGTGACTGCTTGGTATTTGGCCCAGAGACTCGCGGCTTGCCTGACGATATGATCCAAGCACTGCCAAAAGAGCAGCGTGTGCGTATTCCTATGCAAGCCAATAGCCGCAGCATGAACTTGTCAAACGCAGTAGCTGTGTTTGTCTACGAGTCGTGGCGCCAGTTGGGTTTTCCTAACGCGCAGTAAATAGCTTTGAGCTAAACAACAAAAAACCGACATAACGTCGGTTTTTTAGTTTTATAAACGCTTATAAAATTATTCAGAACGTTGCTCTCGGCCTAATAGCGCCATTGCAGCTTCTTTCATATCTTTATTTTCATAAAGCACTTTATAAATTTGCTCGGTAATCGGCATTTCTACACCGCTACGCTGCGCTAATAAATACACTTCTTTGGTATTTCTAAAGCCTTCAACTACTTGACCAATTGATTCAATAGCAGCGTCAACGCTTTCGCCTTTACCTAACGCTAAACCAAATCGACGATTACGTGATTGGTTATCTGTACACGTTAGTATTAAATCGCCAAGGCCTGCCATCCCCATGAAGGTTTCTGGCTTAGCACCAAGAGCGCAACCTAAACGAGTAAGCTCTGCAAGGCCTCGGGTGATAAGTGCGGTACGCGCATTAGCGCCAAAACCAACACCGTCCGAAATACCGGCACCAATGGCAATTACATTCTTAACCGCACCACCGAGCTGTATACCAATAAAATCATCATTGTTATACACACGGAATGAGCGACCACAATGAAGTAAATCAGCGAGCTGCTGAGCAAATTCAGGCGACGTAGAAGACACTGAAATAGCTGTAGGTGAGCCCATCGCCATTTCTTTTGCAAACGTAGGGCCCGACAGTACCGCAAGTGGAATATCATCACCCAATTCTTGCAAAGCCACTTCTTGTAACAAACGTCCAGTATTAGGCTCAAGCCCTTTAGTTGCCCACGCTACTTTGGCACCGTCTTGCAATGCAGGTTTGATCTGCGCAAGTGTGTCGCCAAAAGCATGGCTTGGCACAACAACAAGTACAATAGCGCTGCTAGCAACGGCATGTTGTAAGTTAGCTTCAAGAGTAAGAGTATCTGGAAAAGGAGCATCAGGTAAGTAACGTTGATTTTTCCGCTCAGCTGCAAGCGTGGCAACGTCGTCGCTATTTCGTCCCCAAAGTGTCACATGGTGACCATTTCGGGCTAAACAAATAGCAAGGGCGGTGCCGTAAGACCCCGCCCCTAATACAGTAACAGCTGTAGTTGCTGTACTCATAAGTTATGCGTCTGCTGAAGCCTGGTCAGCTTGCGCAGTACGTTGTTGCATGTATTGTGCAAATAATGCATCAAAATTAACTGGCGCAAGGTTAAGCTGTGGGAAAGTACCACGGTTAACAAGGTTTGAAACAGCTTCACGTGCATATGGGAACAACACGTTAGGACAAAATGCACCTAGCATGTGCGCAAGTTGCACTTCTTCAACTTCAGCAATAGTAAAAATACCTGCTTGTTGAATTTCACATAAGAACGCAGTTTCTTCACCAAGAGAAGCGGTTACAGTTAGCGCTAAAACAACTTCAAATACACCTTCGTCTAGTTTGTTAGAGCGTGTATCTAGGTCTAGCTTAACTTCTGGCGTCCATTCTTTTTGAAAAATGGCCGGAGAGTTTGGCGTTTCAAACGATACATCTTTAGTGTAAATACGTTGAATAGTAAATTGTGCGCCGGCTTCTGCAGCTGCTACGTTTTGATTTTCTTCGTTCATTGTTATTCCTAACTTGTTCGTTATTATAATTAAATTAAGCGTTTAGCTTAGCGTCAAGTTTACCTTGCGCTTCAATAGCCATCATGTCGTCGCAGCCACCGATATGTTCATCATTAATAAAAATTTGCGGTACTGTGCTTGCACCACCTGCTTTGGCAATCATTTCATCGCGTAGCTCAGGCTGTACACCAATATCATAATTTGTGTATTCAACGCCTTTGCTGTTTAAAAGCGAAAGAGCACGCTGACAAAATGGACAATACGCCTTGGTGTATAAAACAACATTACTCATAATAAATCCTCTATCGGCCTAGCTAAACTGATTAGCGACCTGTTGTAGTTGGTAAGCTGGCAGATTGCCACGCACCCATGCCACCTGCTAATAAGTAAACTCGTTCAAAACCAGCTTTACTCATAGCGGCTGCAGTACCTTGGGCAGTCATACCTGTAGTACATACAACTATAATGGGTTTAGTCTTGTACTTTTCAAGGCTTGAAAAGTCAGATTTTTTCGCATTCTCTGGGCTTAAGTGCTCAGCACCAGAAATACGCCCTGCATTAAACTCTTTTTGCGCACGTATATCGATTACTTGACCGTCATCACGGTTAATAAGTAACGTAAGCTGCTGAGGATTTATTTGACGAACAGCTGAAAGCTTACTCTTTATCCAGCCACTAACAATAAGGAAAACAATACCAACCCAAGCAAGGCTTAAAATGGGATGATTTGTAATAAATTCAATATATTGATCCATTCTACTTCCACTATGAAATTATGTTTTAAACCTAGGGCGTGTTGGCCTTTGTGGATTGAAATTTGTTCAATCTAGGGGCGATTAAATCGCGGCGCGAGATTTGTAACCTAGTGGGCTAAGTAAAAACCGAGCAACAAAGAGGTAATAGTCCCTAGAAAGAACCCAACGGGCAGCGTATGTTTGGTATTTATGCTACGTTATCGCCTATTTATGGGGAGTAACCACACTTCATAGGCTCTGCCTTGCCTAAAAACCAAACATACTGCTGCAAATTCAACCACCAAAGTGCAACACGCCCTAATATTTTAAGGATTTTGTACTTTAGCCACGCAAGTATACCCAAACCAACCTAAAATGCGAGTTTAGGAGCACTTAGAGACGTTTAAAAAACGATAAAGTCCCCCATATATAGTTAACAAGAACTCTGGATAATAAATCTATCTCAAGCAGAGTTCAGGTTAGTCAATGAGGTATAAGTGAAAAAATTTAATATCTTGTTTTCAATGCTGATCCTAGCTTAAAAACACGGTATGCTAAAACCACGCTAATAAACCTTTTAGGTGCACAGTATCCATCAACAGATACTAATTTTCAGGAGCTATTATGACAGAGCATAAAAAACCACTGGTATTAATGATTTTAGACGGTTGGGGATACCGCGAAGATACGCAAAGTAATGCTATTCTTGCAGCTAACACACCGGTATTAGACAATTTATGGGCCACACGGCCACACACATTAATATCAGCTTCGGGTTTAGATGTTGGTCTTCCTGATGGTCAAATGGGTAACTCAGAAGTTGGCCATGTGAACTTGGGTGCTGGTCGCATTGTTTATCAAGATTTTACCCGTATCACTAAAGCAATTAACGATGGCGAATTTGATTCAACCCCAGCCTTAGTTGAAAACATAGATAAAGCGGTAAGTGCAGGAAAAGCAGTTCACATAATGGGTCTTTTAAGCCCAGGTGGTGTGCATAGCCATGAAGACCACATAGTTGCTAGCATAAAACTTGCTGCAAAACGTGGCGCTAAAGAAGTTTACTTTCATGGCTTTTTAGATGGCCGCGATACACCTCCACGTAGTGCTAAAGCGTCAATCGAACGTATTGAAGCGTTATTTAGCGAACTTAAATGCGGTCGTTTGGCGTCACTTATTGGCCGCTACTACGCAATGGACAGAGACAACCGTTGGAACCGCGTAGAAAAAGCTTACAACGTAATTGCATTAGCTGAAGGTGACTTTAATTTTGATAACGGCGTAGAGGCACTTAATGCAGCGTACGAACGCGACGAAAACGACGAATTTGTGGCCGCTACAACCATTACACCAACAGGCGCCGCTCCTGCTTCAATAAACGATGGCGACACTCTAATTTTTGCCAACTTTAGAGCAGATAGAGCCCGCGAAATTACTCGCGCTTTTGTTGAGCCTGATTTTGATGGATTCGCAAGAAAAAGAACGCCAGAGCTTAGTGCATTTGTAATGATGACAGAGTATGCAGCCGATATAGATGCACCTATTGCCTTTGGTTCAACACCGTTAGTAAACGTACTTGGTGAGTGGTTTGAAAAAAATAACAAAACACAGCTTCGCATTTCAGAAACCGAAAAGTACGCACACGTTACGTTTTTCTTTAGTGGCGGGCGCGAAAGTGAATTTAAAGGCGAAACACGCGAGCTAATTCCTTCGCCGCAAGTTGCAACCTACGACTTACAACCTGAAATGAACTCAGAAATGCTAACCGACAAACTAGTAGCAGCAATTAAAAGCGGTAAATACGATGCTATTATTTGTAACTACCCTAACGGCGATATGGTTGGTCACTCTGGTGTATTTGAAGCTGCTGTTAAAGCTTGTGAAGCTGTAGATAGCTGTATCGGACGTGTTGTTGATGCACTTGAAGAGTTTGGTGGTGAAGCACTAATAACAGCCGATCATGGTAATGCTGAGCAGATGGCTGATCTTAAAACAGGCCAAGCGCATACTGCCCACACTAGTGAACCGGTACATTTTATATATGTTGGTCGCGATGCAGAGCCTATGCAAGGTAAAGCATTAAGCGATGTAGCCCCTACAATGCTTCACTTAATGGGCATGGAGCAACCAAGCGAAATGACTGGTACGCCTATCATGATGTTGAAATAACACATGAATAGACGTATTAACCGGTTAATTAAGTGCGGTTTAATACTAACTTCATTAGTGACTGCATCTGCAGTTGCTAATGAAGATCGTACTAAAAAAGACTTATCAGAAGTTCAAAATGCACTTGAGCAAAGCCAAGCTGAGTATAACGCCCAAAGAAAAAAAATAGCGTCGCTACAAAAAAACCTAAAAAGCCATGAACTCGATATAGCTAAAAATGCTAAAGCACTTAACATGGCAGAGCAATCAGTAAAAGAAACTAAAACACAGCAAAAAGAGCTACAAAATAAAGCCGATGAGCTCGATAAAAAGCACACTCAATTTCAGAAAATTTTAGCCGCGCAACTTAAAAGCGCCTATATGGCCGGTGGCGACGACTACTCTAAAATGCTGTTAAATCAAGAAGACACTGCAAAATTTGAGCGCACACTTAGTTATTACAACTACTTAAATAAAGCCCGTATTGAACAAATTGAAGATCTAAAAGACCTTCAAAAGCAAATAGTACAAAACCAAAAAGAGCTTGTTAAAACACAAGAAAAACTAGCGCTTTTATTTGATGAGCAAAAAAGACGTCAAACTGCATTGCTTAATGCACAAAGTGAACGCCAAGCTAATCTTAAAAATTTACAAGCTCAGCTCAACAGCACCAAAAGTTCAATAAACTATTTAAAAGAAAACCAACAAACTTTGGTAGCAACAATTGAAGAGCTCGAAAAAGAAAAAACACAGAAAATTGAATTACTGGGCCTAAATAAAAACAAAGGTAAATTGGACTGGCCGAGCAAAGGCAAGTTAGAGCACACATTCGGCCAACGTAAACATGGTGGTATTGATTGGAAAGGCGTATTAATTGGTGCAAAAGAAGGCACTAATATTAATAGCGTACATAATGGCCAAGTTGTATTTGCCGATTGGCTAAAGGGCTATGGTTGGGTAATTGTTGTAGACCATGGTGAAGGTTTTATGAGCCTATATGGTCATGCCCAAACACTGCTAAGAGATGTAGGCGACATGGTACGCGAAGGCGAAACCCTTGCTTTAGTTGGCCAAAGCGGCGGACAAGCTAGTTCTGGTCTATACTTTGAAATACGCCACAAAGGACGCGCAGTAAATCCTGTAAAATGGTGCAAACGCATTTAATTAAATAAATCGCTGCACCGCTCTGGAGCAGCTGATGACAACTAAAAAAACTGCAGTAATTACTATTGATAAAAAAAATACAGGCTTTTATAAAAGTCTGTATTTACTTGTACTACTAACCTTAATCGCTTTTTCTAGTAACGCACTAGCAAGCTCGATTAAAGATCTTAAAAGACAACAAATAGACGAAATACTCTTTAACATCCATACCTACTATGTTGAAGATCTCACCTTACAAAATAGCCACCACATTAAATATAATAGCCAACAGTTTGAGCGCTTATATTCAAAGCTCGACTCTTACTCTAAGTACTTAAATGAGCACGAACTAACCTCATTATTTGATAACACAAACGGGCGCTATACAGGTATTGGTATTGAGGTTAAAAATATCGACGAGAATATGACTATTGTTAATGTAGTTAATAACTCCCCCGCAAAAGCAGCGGGTATTTTGCCAAGCGATATTATTGTCAGTGTAAACAACCAAGCAGCCCAAAACCGTACAATCGATGAAGTAGCAACACTAATAAGAGACAGTAAATTTTCAAATATAGAGCTAATTATAAGTCGTGATAACAATAAAAACCCACTCACGTTTCATGTAGCACGCCGCCAAATAAACCTCGAAAGCGTAACAAGCGAACTTCTAGATTTTGGTACTGGTTATATAGCTATCAATAATTTTTCTAACCACACATTACATGAGGTTGCTCTGCAAGTTGCTGCCCTGCAAAGCCACTTTGGTTACCCACTTAAAGGCTTAGTAATTGATTTACGTGATAACCCAGGGGGTACATTACAAAGCGCAGTAGCGGTATCAGACCTATTTTTACAAAGTGGCACTATAGTGACTACTAAAGGACGTTTTTACGATGCCAACCAAGCATTTTATGCAAAGCGTGGAGACATTCTAAAAAATGCCCCCATTGTTGTGCTTATAAACGAAAACTCAGCCTCTGCAGCCGAAATACTTGCAGCAGCGCTAAAAGATAATAAACGAGCAACCGTTGTTGGCAGTCAATCTTTTGGGAAGGGTTCTGTACAATCGCTCATTCCTCTAGGTGACGGCAACACTGCATTAAAGCTCACCACAGCTAAATACTTCACACCGTTAGGTAAATCGATTGATGGTATAGGAATAACCCCAGATGTGGCGGTTAATCAAACAAACCTTTCACAAAGTAATAAAGCCGTTATAATAAAAAATGAACACACTAACAGTAAAGCGCAATTACTTACTGGTAACTTAGCAGATTTACAATTAGTTAAAGCAAAACAATTACTCAGCATGCAATAGCTTGTATAAGCTGTTAAACAAAGCTAAAAAGATAATAAAAACTATAAACGTGAAAATAATAAAATGGCTAATATTAGCTATTTGTTTTAGCTCAACAACAATTAGCGCTAAACAAATAGCAATAGTGATAGACGATATAGGCTATCATCAACGGGACTTAGAGTTCCTTTCCTTACCAGGGCAATTGTCGTATTCAATTTTGCCCCATACTCCTTATTCGCAAATTTTTGCAACGCTTGCTAGTCAATCAAATAAAGAGTTATTACTTCATGTACCTATGCAGGCACTTAACGGTAAAGAACTCGGACCTGGCGCGCTTACTTTAAATATGAATAAAGAGCAGCTTCAGCAAACTCTAGGAACAGCTCTCGCTAGTTTACCGCAAGTAAAGGGCGTTAATAACCACATGGGCTCAGCGCTTACGCAAAAAAGCCAAGCTATGAAGTGGACAATGGAAGTACTTAAAAAGCGCCATTTATATTTTTTAGATAGCCGTACAACCGAGTTAAGCCAAGCACAAAATGCTGCTAACTTTTTAGGTGTTGCTAATATTAGTCGCCAAGTGTTCTTAGACAATATAACTACACCAGAACAACTCCAGCTGAGGCTTGAAGAATTAAAACAACTAGCCACCATCCATAATTCCGCTATTGCAATTGCTCATCCCTACCCAGAAACAATCGAATTTTTACGTCATGCCTTACCCGAGCTAACTAAGCAAGGTTTTGAGCTCGTGCCGGTTTCGCAGCTGGTTGAGCGTAAATACATTCAGTTGGCGCAAGCTGAGGGAAAAGAGATTAGTGCTCGGTGATATAAGCTTTAAATAAAGCTATATCCGAATGATAAACTAACCATTCAATATGCAGCGCATCGGTATTACTTGATTAGATATTTTATCGTTGGGTTTCGCTTCGCTCAAACCAACCTACGCGAAAGCAAAAAGCCCCGCATTTTAATGCAGGGCTTTTAAATTTGCTGCTTGAGCAATATTAGCTCATAGCGCTTTGTAACTTTTTCATCGCTGTTTTTTCAAGCTGGCGAACACGTTCAGCAGATACACTGTACTTTTGTGCAAGCTCTTGAAGAGTCGCCTTATCATCAGACAACCAACGTGCGCTAACAATATCTTGTGAACGCTCGTCTAGTGTTTTAAGTGCGCTAAATAAACGAGTATGCGCTTGCTCTTTCCACTGCTCTTGTTCAACGTCGTCAGCTAAATCAGCTGCGCCATCTGTTAAATATTGTACTGGAGAGTACGTGCTTGTTGGTGCGTCGTCGTTATCGTCGCCCGTTAGGTCAAAGCCCATGTCTTGGCCGCTCATGCGCGATTCCATTTCACGTACTTCTTTTTCACTCACACCTAGCTCGCTAGCAACGGTACTAACCTCAGCTTGATTAAACCAACCTAAACGCTTTTTATTTTTACGAAGATTAAAAAACAATTTACGTTGCGCTTTAGTGGTTGCAACTTTAACTATGCGCCAATTTTTAAGCACAAACTCGTGAATTTCGGCTTTAATCCAATGCACTGCAAACGATACTAAACGCACACCCACATTAGGGTCGAAACGCTTAACCGCTTTCATCAGGCCTATATTACCTTCTTGAATAAGGTCAGCTTGTGGTAAGCCGTATCCCGAGTAGCCTTTAGCAATATGCGCTACAAAGCGTAAATGCGACATAATGAGTTGCTTGGCAGCACTAAGATCGCCTTCTTCCTGAAGTTTTTTAGCAAGTTCTTGCTCTTGTTCAACTTTAAGCATAGGAATAGTGCTTACCGCTTGAAGGTAACCGTCCATGCTTGCGCTTTGTTGTCCGACTGTAAGTGCCATTGCGTATAAATCTTTACTCATTTTTCACCTCGGTGATAAACATTTGAAACTATCTTAGCACTCTTTCTTTAAGAGTGCTAACCCCAATTTAAAACTTTTTTAAAGTATAAATCAAGCAGTTTTTAGTATGTGTTTAGTCTACTACAAGCGACTGAATAAGTGATGAATTGAGGGGCTGCAGCAGGTTAACCTCGCTGCATCACCTTATTTACAACTCATTACTTCATGGGAGGATAGTACATAAATATGACAGTTTTAATAACAGGAGGTACAACCCAGTTCGGTACGATACGCATATCAAGCTGGGTTGGTTCACTTATAGTTTGCAGGATTTTTTATACTTTATCGGGTTCTATTTCTTTAATATATCGATTTACAGAAAGGTACGAGCCTACAAATCCTAAGCTTGTTGCAAGTAACACTAAAAAGCCGAGCTCATTAAGCGATAATCCAATTAACGAGAAGCTTGTTTGATACACACCCGCTACACTGCTCACAGCGCTTGAAAGCCACCACATCATTAGTCCTACGCATATAAAGGCAAATAAACCACCTATTACACCATACCAAATACCGGTCCACAAAAATGGGGCATGTATAAAGGTGTTAGTTGCGCCGACTAGCTTCATTACTTGTATTTCTTCTTTTTTATCCATGATCGACAAACGGATGGTGTTACCAATAATAAGCGTCACTGAGGTAAGCAGTAATAATGCGATGGTTATTACACTTTCTTTCAGTAAATCTAGTAATGCATTTAAACGCTCTAGCCACGCTATATCGAGCTTACCAAAATCAACTTCACGTTCACTTTCTAATTTAGTTAGCAGTACTTTAGCGGCATTTGGGTGTCTGTGACGTTTTGTAGGAGTAACAAGTACCACATCAGGTAATGGGTTTTTATCTAAGTACTCTAAAGCTTGCCCAAAGCCAGATACGTCTTTAAATTCAGTTAATGCTTTTTGCTTTGATATAAATTCAACGCTTTCCACTTCTGGATAAAGTGCTAAACGCTTTACTAATGTTTGCGTTTCTTGCTCGTTCATACTTTCTTTTACAAACAACGATATTTCACTCGCTTCTTCAAAACCACTACTTACTTGCTGGACGTTTTTAACAACGAGATAAAGTGTTGCAGGTAACGTTAGGCTCAAACCAAGTACAGCAATAGTCATCATAGATGCAAGCGGCGTACGCCACATTTCACCTAAGCTATGAACACCTTGGCGAAAAATATTAATAATGAAAAAATAACCGCCAGCTAATACTGATTTTTTTTGCTTGTCGTTACTATTTTGACGACTTTTAAAAAGTAAACTCATAGTGCTCCCTCAGCGAGCGGATCTTGAAGCATGCGGCCATCTTTTAAGGTTAGACTGCGGTACTTCATACGTGCAACCAAACCTAAGTCATGCGTCGCTATAAGAACAGTGGTGCCGTGTTTATTAAAGTCCTCAAACAGCTTTAGGATTTCCATTGAAAGCTCAGGGTCTAGGTTACCTGTAGGCTCATCGGCTAACAGAATTGGCGGGGAATTTACGATTGCTCTGGCAATACCAACACGTTGCTGCTCGCCTCCAGAGAGCATAGACGGATGACATTTTATTTTGTCTATCAGGCCTACTTTATCAAGCGCACCATGAACACGTTTAGCTATTTGCTTATGGTGAGTACCCTCAATAATAAGAGGCAGTGCCACGTTATCAAAAATAGTATAGCGCTCTAGTAAACGGTGGTTTTGAAAAATAATACCTATATCACGGCGAGCATAAGGAATTTGACGCGAGTTTACTTTATTTAAATCAACACCGTTGATAAATACACTGCCTGCCGATGGACGTTCCATTAAGCTAATTAACTTAAGCAACGTACTTTTACCCGCACCACTGTGGCCGGTTAAAAAGGCAAGTTCACCCGGTTTAACATGAAAATTAACTTTTTCGAGGGCGCGGTGCCCTCCAGGATAAGTCTTACTTACTTGCTGAAAATTTATCATCTTTTTATTATGCCAATTCAATTAGTTTACTAATAAAATTGGTATTCCTCGCAATTAAAAAGGGAGCAAGCTCCCTCTTTTGGTAAATTAAACGTCGTCCTCATCTTGGCTAAATAACGCATCAATAAAGTCATCGCTTTTAAAAGCGCGTAAATCATCAATACCTTCACCAACACCAATGTAACGAATTGGAATATTAAACTTATCTGCAACCGCAAAAATAACACCACCCTTTGCAGTTCCATCAAGTTTTGAAAGCGTAATACCAGTTAAGCCAACGCATTGATTAAATAAGTTCACTTGGCTAATTGCATTTTGACCTGTGCCAGCATCAATGGTTAACATCACTTCGTGCGGCGCATCAGGATCAATTTTTTTCATAACACGAGCTATTTTTTCAAGCTCTTGCATTAAGTTATCTTTATTTTGCAAGCGACCCGCTGTATCTGCAATTAACACATCTATATTACGTGCTTTTGCAGCTTGGAATGCATCAAAAACAACCGATGCACTATCTGCACCCGTATGCTGTGCAATAACAGGAATGCTGTTACGTTCACCCCAAACCTGAAGTTGCTCAACAGCAGCCGCTCTAAACGTATCGCCAGCAGCCAGCATAACCGACTTACCTTCGCTTTGAAATTGCTTAGCCATCTTACCAATAGTCGTTGTTTTACCAACGCCATTTACGCCCACCATTAAAATAACAAATGGCTTTTTATCTTTGGTAATTACTAAAGGCTGTTCAGCCGTTTTTAGCATCGCCGCCATTTCTTGTTTCATTAACTCATAAAGCGCATCACCATCTTTTAACTGCTTACGGTTTGCAGCATCAGTTAAGCTATCAATCAACTTCATGGTGGTATCAACGCCTAAATCGGCGGTGAGCAGCTGTGTTTCAAGATCTTCAAATAATTCGTCATCTATTTTTTTACCACTAAAAATAGATGCAAAACCAGAACCTATATTAACGCGAGTTTTTAACAAGCCCTTTTTAAGACGAGAGAAAAACCCTTCTTTTTTCGGCTTTTCTGCTTTTTTAGCTTCTTCAATTGCAAGCTCTGCTGTTATACGTTCTTGTTCTAAACGCTCGTTTTCTGCTTTTCCCGCTGCAATGCGCTCTTGCTCTAAACGCTCATTTTCTAATTTTTCAGCAGCAATGCGCTCTTGATCTAAACGTTCATTTTCTGCTTTTTCAGCCGCAATACGTTCTTGTTCTAAACGTTCATTTTCAACTTTGTCAGCCGCAATGCGCTCTTGCTCTAAAAGCTCGTTTTTTGCTTTCTCAGCCGCAATGCGCTCTTGCTCTAAGCGCTCGTTCTGAGCTTTTTCAGCAGCAATACGTTCTTGCTCTAAACGCTCATTTTCTACTTTTTCAGCAGTAATGCGTTCTTGCTCTAAACGCTCACTCTGAGTTTTTTCAGCCGCAATACGTTCTTGTTCTAAGCGCTCGCTTTCTGCTTTATCAGCAGCAATGCGCTCCTGCTCTAAACGCATTTGCGCTTCTTGTTCTGCTAAACGTTTTGCTTGATCTTGTCTTTGTGCTTCAGCATCTGCTTGTTCTTTTGCTAATAACTCAGCATTCGCTTGCTCTATTGCAAGCTTTTCAGCCTTTACAGCTTCATCCTTTTTTTCAAGGCGTATTTGATCTAGTCGCTCAGTCTCTACTTTTTCTGCAGCCAATCGCTCTTGCTCTAATTGCATCTGCGTTTCTTGATCGGCTAAACGTTGTGCATATTCTTGTCTTTGCGCTTCTGCATCAGCTTGTTGTTTTGCAAGTAATTCAGCATTGGCCTGCTCAATTGCAATCTTTTCTGCGTTTTCAGCACGCTCCTGCTCTAAGCGCTCTGTTTCGGCCTCTGCTTTTAAACGTTCAGCTTCAGCTTGCTCCTGTGCTAGCTTTTCTTGCTCTAAACGTTTAGCTTCAATTTGTTCAGCAGCAATACGCTCCTGCTCTAAGCGCTCTGTTTCGGCCTCTGCTTTTAAACGTTCAGCTTCAGCTTGCTCCTGTGCTAGCGTTTCTTGCTCTAAACGTTTAGCTTCAATTTGTTCAGCAGCAATACGCTCCTGCTCTAAGCGCTCTGTTTCGGCTTCTGCTTTTAAACATTCAGCTTCAGCTTGCTCCTGTGCTAGCTTTTCTTGCTCTAAACGTTTAGCTTCAATTTGTTCAGCAGCAATACGCTCCTGCTCTAAGCGCTCTGCTTCGGCTTCTGCTTGTAAGCGTTCAGTTTCAGCCTGCTGCGCAAGCTTTTCTTGCTCTAGCTTCTGCGCTTCTTCTTGCGCTAATGCTTGTTGTTTATCAGCGGCTGCTTTTTGCTCTGCTTCTTTTTTATCTGACTTGCCAAAACCGAGCCACGACATGAATTTACTTTTTTTTGTCATACTTGCTAATAACCACTTATAAAAATCTGATAAACTAAAATTTGAAATAGCTTGGCAATGCCCAGCAATAGTTGCTAATAAATACAACCATTCAAAACGTAAGTGTTCAATAGTAACACTTTTAATACGGTTGAAAAATGAAGCTACACGTAATCACCCATAATATTATCTGAGCTAGATACCATATACCATTTTTTAGTGAGCTAAATGAGAAAAAAAACAATGCAAAATAAAGCTACTAACAAGCCCAGTGATGGCTTTATTAGAGTGATTAGTGGCCAATTTCGAGGCCGAAAACTCCCTGTTAAAAATGTAGAAGGCTTAAGACCTACTACCGATCGAATTAAAGAAACTGTATTTAATTGGCTAATGCAAGATACGCGTGACACAAATGTACTTGATTGTTTTGCAGGTTCTGGTGGGTTAGGATTTGAAGCGCTATCTCGATTTGCAAAAAACGCCACATTTATCGAGCTCGACTCGTCAGCTGCCAAGCAATTAGAACAAAACATTAGCACTTTAAAGCTCGACAACGCATACGTTAAACATACTAATTCACTCTCCTTTTTAGAGCAAAAAAACACAAACGAAGCGTTTAATCTTGTATTTGTTGACCCACCATTTCGTAAAGATTTAGCGCAAACAACCTGCGATTTATTAGAAAAAAACCAATGGTTAAGCGATGATGCATTAATTTATGTTGAAGTAGAAACAGAGTTAACCACCTTCAAGAACCCGAGCAACTGGTTGTTAATTAAAGAAAAAAAGGCAGGCCAAGTGTTTTGCAAACTCTACCAGCGCCAAGCAAATTAATACTGTTTTACATGATGCGTTTCTGTTAATATTGTCCTTTACATGTGGTGTTGCTTCGGATTACAATACCGCACCATTTTTGAACCACTTGATCAATGTTTGATCAACTTGAGCAACGCTCATAATTTAGGTAGGTGAATTTTTAATGCCAGTAATTAAAGTAAGAGAGAACGAACCGTTTGACGTAGCACTTCGTCGCTTCAAGCGTTCATGTGAAAAAGCAGGAATCCTTTCAGAAGTTCGTCGTCGCGAGCACTATGAAAAACCAACAGCTGAGCGTAAGCGTAAAAAAGCTGCTGCAGTAAAACGTCACATGAAAAAACTTTCTCGTGATAACGCACGTCGCGTTAAATTATACTAATATATTAGGTCTTGTATAAATGAGCCTTTTAATAACGCTAAAAGATGCGCAAAAAGATGCGATGAGAGCTAAAGACAAACAACGTCTTAACCCTATTCGTATGGTACTTGCTGCAATCAAGCAACGTGAAATTGACGAGCGCATAGAACTAGACGACGCAGGTATTACCTCCGTTATAGTGAAGCTTGTTAAACAACGTCGTGACTCTTACACTCAGTACAAAGATGCTGGGCGTGATGATTTAGCTGATATTGAAGCCAATGAAATAGTGGCGCTTGAAACTTTCTTACCTCAAAAATTGAGTGAAGAAGAAATCATTGCTCTCATTGATGCGGCTATTGCTGATACTAACGCAGCAGGTATGCAAGACATGGGTAAAGTAATGGGTATAATCAAAAGCAAAGCCGAAGGTCGTGCCGATATGGGCAAAATCTCTGGTTTAATTAAGCAACGATTAACTGCCTAATACTCCCACATACATTAAAGTATGATTGAAGTGAACCGAGCCTTGCGCTCGGTTTCTTTGTTTTTAACTTTAATAAAAAGTACACCTACTAGGTTACTTTAAAATGAAATTTTTTATAGCTTCCCTATTTATTTTGTTATCATTTTGGTAAGTTAAAGCACGTTATACTCTGCATCAAGCAAGTATAAAAAAGTAAATTTCATATTCGTTATTCTTCTTATTATTTCAGGACTGTATTTTACTAATGGCTGGAAAGATCCCACGTAACTTTATAGACGATTTACTTGCCAGAACCGATATTGTCGACCTGATAGACTCAAAAGTAGGTCTAAAAAAAGCAGGTAAGGATTATCAAGCTTGTTGCCCATTTCATAACGAAAAATCGCCCTCATTTACCGTATCGCAAGACAAACAGTTCTATCATTGCTTTGGTTGTGGCGCTAATGGTAATGCTATTTCGTTTGTAATGGAGTATGAAAAGCTTGAGTTTGTAGATGCTATTGAAGAAATAGCAAGCATGCTTAACTTAGAAGTACCTCGAGAACAAGGCACAAACTCAGCACCAGAACGTACTGCTGCGCAAAAGCGCTCTGATTACGATTTAATGCTTCATACTGCGCGCTTTTATCAGCACCAATTAAAACACCACAGTAATTCTGCCGCCGTTATTGAATATGTAAAAGGCCGTGGTTTAAGTGGTGAAACAGTTAAAAAGTTTATGATTGGCTACGCCCCCAGCGAATGGGATGGATTATGTCTTCAGCTTGGCCGTAATAAAGAACAAAAAGAGCAATTAGTTGAATTAAAGCTAGCTTCAGAAAAAACACCAGGCAGACAATTTGATTTTTTCCGCGACCGATTAATGTTCCCTATTCGCGATAAACGCGGACGCGTTATTGCATTTGGTGGGCGTGTAATGCAAGCCGACCAAGGGCCAAAATATTTAAACTCGCCAGAGACCCGAATTTTTCATAAAGGCTTTGAGCTTTACGGACTTTATGAAGCAAAGCAAGCCCATAAAAAACTTGAGCATGTAATGGTTGTGGAAGGTTACATGGATGTTGTTGCCTTAGCCGAGCAAGGGATTGAATATGCCGTTGCATCACTAGGTACCGCAACAACAAGCGAGCACATGCATACGCTGTTTAGAACAACAGATAAAGTAATCTGTTGTTACGATGGCGACAGAGCTGGCCGTGATGCAGCTTGGAGGGCGCTTGAAAACGCACTTCCTTATTTAAATGACGGTAAAGCACTGCAATTTACTTTTTTACCCGATGGCGAAGACCCTGACTCTCTTGTACAAAAAGAAGGTAAGGAGCAATTCGAATCGCGCCTAAGCCAAGCAGATGACTTTACCAAAGTATTGTTTAATAAATTAAGCCAAGAAGTTGATTTAACACTCGACTCAGGAAAAGCTAAATTACTCAGTGCAGCACTTCCACTCATTGAAAAAATCCCAAGTGAATTTTATCAAGAAAACATTCTTGAACAATTAGGGCGTTTAATCGGAAGAACACGTGAGCAATTAAATAACCGTTTAAAAACCCCAAAGCAACAGCATTCGATTGAACGTAAGTTTAAAATAACACCAATGCGTCAAGCGATTGGTATTTTAATTCAACATCCTAATTTGGCTAAAAATGTGCCATATTTGCCTGAACTCGCACAAATGAATATTGCTGGTATAGGGCTATTATTACGCTTACAAGAGCAAGCTTTAGAAAAAGAAAGCATTACCACAGCGCAACTACTCGAATTTTTTAGAGGAACTGAAGATTACGAGCCCTTAATCAAGCTTGCAACGTGGCAACACGACATAAATGAAGAGCGTTTAGAGACGGTTTTTAAAAATACTTTCAAGTTTATTGAAGATCAGTGTTTAAATTATCGACTCGAGACCCTATTAATAAAGGACAAGACTCAAGGCCTTAGTAGCGACGAAAGACTTGAGTGTCATTTGTTAATGACAGCGTTAAAAGCCACTAACAGTTAGGGTCTGTTTATCTTTCGAGGTTAAGTTTACAGCAGTGTGTTTGGTATTTAGACAAGGCAGAGCCTATGTAGTGTGGTTATTCCACATAAATAGGCGATAACGCAGCATAAATGCCAAACACGCGCTGCCCTTTGGGTTCGACCCAAGGGAGGTTTACTCTTTGTTGCTCGGTTTTTACTTAGCCCACTAGGTTACAAACCTCGCGCCGCGATTAAACCACCCTTGGATAGAACAAACTTTAATCCTGAAAGACCAACAGACCCTAGTCAAAATTGATTTAAACTGTTATACTGTGCTATTCACTGCGTCACATTATTCTAGTTGGCTTTAATGCAAACTACATGATGGCGCCTGTTGTATCAACTTATCAGAGTGGAAGAAACAATCTCTATGGATCCAACTCCTCAGTCACAATTAAAACTTCTGATTCAAAAAGGTAAAGAGCAAGGCTACTTAACTTTTGCAGAAGTAAATGATCACCTTCCACAAGACATTATAGACTCAGATCAAGTAGAAGATATCATAAGCATGATTAATGATATGGGTATCAAGGTTAGCGAAAACGCGCCTGATGCTGATGAATTAATGATGCAAGAAACAACGACAGACGAAGACGCAGCTGAAGCTGCCGCTGCAGCCCTTGCGACTGTAGAAAAAGAAATCGGCCGTACAACGGATCCGGTTCGCATGTACATGCGTGAAATGGGTACTGTTGAACTTCTTACACGTGAAGGCGAAATTGTAATCGCTAAACGTATCGAAGAAGGCATTAACCAAGTACAGATTTCTGTTGCAGAGTACCCTGAAGCAATCACTTACCTGCTAGAGCAGTGGGATAAGTTTGAAGCTGAAGAAATGCGTTTAAGCGATATCATCGTTGGATTTATCGATCCTAATGAAGATACAGCGCCAATTTCAGCAACTAATATCGGTTCAGAATTAAGTGCTAAGCAACTTGATGACGATAAAGATGACAAAGATGATGCTGATAGCGATGACGAAGATGAAGAAGAAGTAGACACAGGGCCAGATCCTGAAGAAGCGCGCATTCATTTTGAAAATTTACGTGATTTATACAATAAAGCACGTGATACGTTTGAAGCTAAAGGTCGTTCGCATCCTGAATCACAAGCCGCCATTTTTGAAATTGGTGAGCTTTTCAGAACCTTTAAATTAATACCTAAACAGTTTGACCGCATGGTAAATAACATGCGTGAAATGATGGATCGTGTTCGCGTTCAAGAACGTCTAATCATGAAACAAGCTGTACAAATTGCTAAATTACCGAAGAAAACATTCGTTAAGCATTTTGCTAACAACGAAACTGACGCTTCATGGGTAGATTTAGAAATTTCAGGTAACGAAAAGTATTCAGCTAAACTTGAAGAAGTTAAGCCAGAAATCATTCGTAGCATTAATAAACTATCTGTTATTGAACAAACAACAGGTTTAAGCATTGAGCGTATTAAAGACATTAACCGTCGAATGAGCATTGGTGAAGCGAAAGCACGCCGTGCAAAAAAAGAAATGGTTGAAGCTAACTTACGTCTTGTAATCTCAATAGCTAAAAAATATACAAACCGTGGCTTACAATTCTTGGATTTAATTCAAGAAGGTAACATTGGTCTGATGAAAGCAGTTGATAAGTTTGAATATCGCCGTGGTTATAAGTTCTCTACTTATGCTACGTGGTGGATACGTCAAGCAATCACTCGCTCTATTGCTGACCAAGCAAGAACAATCCGTATTCCAGTACATATGATTGAAACGATTAATAAACTTAACCGTATTTCTCGTCAAATGTTACAAGAAATGGGTCGTGAGCCAAATCCAGAAGAATTAGCAGAACGCATGATGATGCCTGAGGATAAAATCCGTAAGGTACTTAAGATTGCTAAAGAGCCAATTTCAATGGAAACACCAATCGGTGATGATGAAGATTCTCACTTAGGTGACTTTATCGAAGATACAACTATTGATTCGCCAATTGATTCGGCAACAATGGAGTCTCTTCGTGGCGCGACTAACGATGTACTTGCAGGCCTAACAGCCCGTGAAGCTAAAGTACTACGTATGCGTTTTGGTATTGATATGAATACCGACCACACCTTAGAAGAAGTAGGTAAACAGTTTGACGTAACACGTGAACGTATTCGTCAAATAGAAGCGAAAGCGCTGCGTAAATTACGCCACCCTTCTCGCTCAGATTTACTGAAAAGCTTTTTAGACGCTAAATAATTTAGCGCTACTATATAAACTAAAAAGGCCGCTATAGCGGCCTTTTTTCTATTTGAAGGAAATAATCATGGCTTGGATCCAAATTCGTATTAACGCCAATGCTGCAACAGCAGATGCAGTAAGTGACCTATTAATGGAAGCGGGTAGTGCTTCAGTAACCTTTATTGACGCAAAAGACACCCCTATTTACGAACCCAAAATTGGCACCGTTGTATTTTGGGCTGATACAACAGTAATTGGCTTGTTTGAAGCTAATCACGATATGAATGAAGTCGTTGCGTTATTGAAACGCCATGATGAACTAAAAGACAATTTAGTATACAAAATAGAGCAGCTTGAGGATAAAGACTGGGAACGTGAATGGATGGATAACTTCCACCCTATTCAATTTGGTGAAAGGCTATGGATTTGTCCAAGCTGGCGCGACATTCCAGATCCTGATGCAGTAAATGTACTGCTTGACCCTGGCCTTGCCTTTGGTACGGGCACACATGCAACAACGGCCTTATGTCTTAAGTGGTTAGAAAGCCAAGATCTAACAGGTAAAACGGTTGTTGATTTTGGTTGTGGCTCAGGCATTTTAGGTATTGCAGCTATAAAACTAGGCGCAGAGCGCATGATTGGGATTGATATTGATCCTCAAGCGCTTGAGGCAAGCCTCGATAATGCTAACCGTAATGGCGTTGCAGACAAACTTGAAGTATACCTTCCAGAAAACCAACCTGAGTTTACCGCCGACATAGTAGTGGCAAATATATTAGCCCAGCCACTTCGCGAATTGCACAGTGTAATTTTAGGTTTATTAAAGCCAGGTGGAAAAATTGCCATGTCGGGTATTTTAGAAGAACAAGCACAATCAGTTGCTGATATTTATGCACCGTTTATTGAACTAGATGACATTGCCGTTGAAGGTGATTGGACTCGAGTAAGTGGCACTAAAAAAGCGTAATAAACTGCACAACCAAATTTAGAGCATTAACTCAAAACCTGCATGTAAAGCCTGTATTTAACAGGCTTTACTATTTTTTTACATATTAAAAGTTTTCTGATTATTGTGTAAAAAATAAAACTTGTATAAATTTCAAACAAATCAACCTACTTGTCATGTGGTTATCAAATGTCAATACGAAAAGGGCAAAAAAAAGTTACTTTTGTTCAATTTATAGCCTTTGATTTTTGTGAAAAAAACCGTAAACTTAGCGCCCCTTGAAAAGAGGCCTATTGAATATAGTGCGTATCGGTAAATACCAACTTGAGAATAATGTAATTGTCGCGCCAATGGCTGGCATTACAGACAGACCATTTAGACAACTTTGCCGTCGTTTAGGCGCAGGGCTAGCTGTTTCTGAAATGCTATCGTCTAATCCTAAGGTTTGGAAAACGGAAAAGTCGATGAACCGTATGGATCACAGCGGTGAGTCGGGTATACGCGCTGTGCAAATTGCAGGAGCAGATCCTGAGCTTATGGCGCAGGCCGCACAATTCAATGTTGCTAACGGTGCACAGATCATAGATATCAATATGGGGTGCCCAGCAAAAAAAGTGAACAAGAAACTCGCAGGCTCTGCCTTATTACAGTTTCCTGAACTTGTGGAAGAGATTATTGATGCAGTCGTTAATGCTGTTGATATACCTGTGACACTTAAAATCCGTACAGGATGGGATCCGGATAACCGTAATGGTGTAGAGATTGCGAGAATAGCTGAACGTTATGGCATTGCATCACTTGCTGTACATGGGCGTACGCGCGCATGTATGTACAAAGGTGATGCTGAGTACGCCACGATTAGGGATATAAAACGTTCAGTGTCGATCCCTGTTGTTGCCAATGGTGATATTACATCACCAGAAAAAGCAAAACAGGTTTTAGACTATACGGGTGCAGATGCCATTATGATTGGCCGAGCCGCCCAAGGTCGCCCTTGGATATTTAGGGAGATAGACCACTATTTGCGAACTGGGGAACACTTACAGCCGCCTGCTATTGCAGAGGTGCGCAGTATTTTAATGGAGCATTTAACAAACCTCCATCTGTTTTACGGTGAGCCAATGGGAGCGCGAATTGCTCGCAAACATGTATCTTGGTATTTGCAAACCCATGACAGTGATGGTCAGTTTAGGCGAGTATTTAATGCGCTCGACAACCCACAAGCACAGGTCGTCGCATTAGAGCAATACTTTAAAACACTAGCAGCTAACTAAGAAAGAAAGAGACTTAATAATGTTCGAACAAAACGTGACTTCTCCATTTATCACTAACCCTCATGTTCAGTCACACGAGAAACCGCAGCCATTGCGTGATGCAGTAAAAAAAGCTGTTCACCACTATTTAAAGCAGCTTAACGGTCAAGATGTGCAAGACGTTTACGACCTTGTTCTTTCAGAGCTAGAAGCGCCATTACTTGAAGAAGTGATGACATATACACGTGGTAACCAAACTCGTGCAGCAATTTTACTAGGTATCAACCGTGGTACTTTACGTAAAAAGCTTAAAAAATACGGCATGAACTAATATGCTGGCTGTGATTTATCACAGCTAATTATTAAAAAAGCACCCTAGGGTGCTTTTTTTATGCCCGTAGTTTAATAGCCGTGTTGCAAAATGCTCACCCTCATCGGCGCTTTATAAGTCGTTTTTTGAGTTGTAATCAGTTAAAATGCCCGCTTCTAAGCTAGCTCATTAACTGAGGAAATCAAACTACAATGGATACTCATCGTCCCATTCGTCGCGCACTATTAAGTGTGTCTGATAAAACCGGTATTGTTGAATTTGCCCGCGCACTAGAAGCGCAAGGCGTTGATATATTATCAACTGGCGGCACATGTAAACTACTTGCTGATAACGGCATAAAAGTGACTGAAGTATCAGATCACACAGGCCACCCTGAAATCATGGATGGTCGCGTAAAAACTCTTCACCCAAAAATTCACGGCGGCATATTAGCCCGTCGCGGACAAGATGAAAGCGTAATGGCAGATAACAACATTTCTGCTATCGACATAGTTGTAGTTAACTTATACCCCTTTGCGAATACAGTCGCTCAAGAAAACTGCAGCCTTGAAGATGCTATTGAAAATATTGATATTGGCGGCCCTACAATGGTTCGTGCAGCCGCTAAAAACCACAAAGACGTAACAATCGTGGTAAACGCGAGCGACTACGACCGTGTTATTAGCGAAATGCAAAACAACAATGGCTCTACTACGTATAAAACACGTTTTGACTTAGCGATTGCGGCTTACGAGCACACTGCCGCATACGATGGCATGATTGCTAACTACTTCGGTAAAATGGTTCCTGATTACACCGAGGAAGCTGCTGTAGAGACTAAATTCCCACGTACTATCAATATGCAGTTCACTAAAAAGCAAGATATGCGTTACGGTGAAAACTCACATCAAGATGCTGCTTTTTATGTTGAAAGTGACATTGCTGAAGCATCAGTTGCAACAGCAACTCAATTGCAAGGTAAGGCCCTTTCGTTTAACAACATTGCAGATACCGATGCAGCACTTGAATGTGTTAAAGAATTTGACGTACCTGCGTGCGTAATTGTAAAACATGCTAACCCGTGTGGTGTTTCAATTGGGGACAATATTCTACAAGCATACGAGCGCGCTTTTAAAACAGACCCTACATCAGCATTTGGTGGCATTATTGCCTTTAACCGAGAGCTAGATGCAGCAACTGCACAAGCAATTGTTGATCGTCAGTTTGTTGAAGTCATTATCGCACCTAGTATTTCGAGCGACGCTGCAAAAATTGTTGAAGCTAAAAAGAACGTTCGTTTATTAGAATGTGGACAGTGGACAGGTAAAGCAGCTGGCCAAGATATTAAACGCGTTAACGGCGGTATTTTAGTTCAAGACCGCGATTTAGGCATGGTAACGCAAGGCGACTTAAAAGTTGTTTCTAAGCGCCAGCCTACAGAGCAAGAACTTAAAGATTTACTATTTTGTTGGAAAGTAGCTAAGTTTGTTAAATCAAACGCAATTGTTTATGCCCGTGACGGTATGACCATTGGTGTAGGCGCAGGCCAAATGAGCCGCGTATACTCAGCTAAAATTGCAGGCATAAAAGCTGCAGACGAAAACCTTGAAGTTAAAGGCTCAGTTATGGCGTCTGATGCGTTCTTCCCATTCCGTGATGGAATTGACGCAGCAGCAGCCGCAGGTATTACTGCGGTAATTCAGCCAGGTGGCTCAATGCGTGATGAAGAAGTGATTGCAGCTGCTGATGAAGCTGGCATGGCAATGGTACTTACTGGTATGCGCCATTTCCGCCACTAATCACACAAAGGGTTAAACGTTGGTTTAACCCTTTTTGTTTGCTATAAATTCACGTATTCTGATTATTCAATAACCTATTTAAAATTATAATGTGAAGGAACAAACAATGAAATTTGCGCTAAAATCGCTACTTGTAGCCACACTAACGATGACATCGACTATGGCGCTTAGCCATAACCACGAATCGAGCCTTGAGCATGCACTTCAATCAAGCGAACGTAGCGCTAAAAACAGCGTTCGTGACGAATATCGTCACCCAGCTCAAACACTGGCATTTTTTGGCTTTAAACCAACTATGACAGTTGTTGAAATTGCGCCAGGCGGTGGTTGGTATAGTGAAATTTTAGCGCCAGCACTAAAAGAGCAAGGCACTTATTATGCCGCGCACTTTCCTGCTGATTCATCAGTTGGCTACTACCAACGCTCTCTTGCGGGCTTTAAACAAAAAGTAGCTGAAGATGAGCGCTTTAGTAGCGTTAAAATTACTGAGTTTGCACCTGTAACACATTTAGATATTGCGCCAGCTGGCAGTGCCGATATGGTTTTAACTTTCCGTAATGTGCATAACTGGTATATGGGCAAAGATAAAAGCGGTGCATTAAGTGCATTCCAAGCTTTTTATAAAGCCCTTAAACCAGGTGGTACATTAGGTTTAGTTGAACACCGTTTAGCTGAAGAGCGTGCTGACGAAGATCAAAAAACATCAGGTTATATGAAGCAGAGCTACGTAGTAGACCTTGCTGAGCAAGCTGGGTTTGAATTAGTAGCAAGCAGTGAAATAAATGCAAATCCAAAAGATACAGCCGATCACCCTAAAGGTGTATGGACGCTACCACCAAGCTTAAGACTCGGCGAACAAGATGCTGACAAATATAAAGCCATTGGTGAAAGCGACCGCATGACGCTGAAATTTAAGAAACCGCTTTAAATAGGAATTTTCGCCATGAATGTTTTAGTCATTGGCAGCGGCGGCCGCGAACACGCACTTGCGTTTAAAGCCGCTCAAAACACCAAAGTAAATACTGTATTTGTAGCCCCTGGTAATGCAGGTACTGCACTTGAACCAAAACTTGAAAACGTAGCAATAAACGTTGACGACTTAGAGGGTTTACTTAGTTTTGCACAGCAAAACAAGGTAGAGCTTACTATTGTAGGTCCAGAAATACCGTTAGTACTGGGTGTTGTTGATAAGTTTCGTGAACATAACATGGCTATTTTTGGCCCAACGGCAGGCGCAGCCCAGCTTGAAGGCTCTAAATCGTTTACTAAAGATTTTTTAGCGCGCCACAATATCCCATCAGGCGATTATCAAACGTTTGAACAAATTGACCCAGCCCTAGCTTATTTAAAAGAAAAAGGCGCGCCAATTGTTGTAAAAGCAGATGGTTTAGCTGCAGGTAAAGGCGTAATTGTAGCAATGACGGAAGCCGATGCCGAAGATGCTATTCGCGATATGCTTGCGGGTAATGCTTTTGGCGATGCGGGAAGCCGTGTTGTTATTGAAGAATTTTTAGAGGGTGAAGAAGCGTCTTTCATTGTAATGGTTGATGGCAAAAACGTATTACCTTTTGCAACAAGCCAAGATCATAAACGTGCATATAATGGTGATGCAGGTCCTAATACTGGCGGCATGGGTGCATATTCACCAGCGCCAGTTGTTACGGATGAAATCCACCAGCGTATTATGAACGAAGTGATCTACCCTACGGTAGAAGGCATGGCAAGCGAAGGCCATCCGTACACCGGCTTTTTATACGCAGGTTTGATGATTGACGAAACAGGTACCCCTAAAGTAATTGAGTACAACTGTCGCTTTGGCGACCCTGAAACTCAACCAATGATGCTACGTTTACAATCAGACCTAGTTGAATTGATTGAAGCTGCTAACCGTGTAGAACTTGATAAAACAACGATTAAGTTTGACCCACGCGCAGCCGTTGGTATTGTACTTGCAGCTAAAGGTTACCCTGGTGATTACCCTAAAGGTGATGTAATTTCGGGGCTAAAAGTTGATTACCCTGCGGGTGAAAAAGTGTTTCATGCGGGTACTAAGCAAAGTGGCAATGACGTTGTAACCGCAGGCGGTCGCGTATTATGCGCAACAGCACTTGGTAACACTGTTACAGAAGCGCAGCAGCGCGCCTATGAGCTTGTTAAACAAATTAGCTGGGATGGTATGGAATATCGTACTGATATAGCTTACCGTGCTATTGCACGTGAGCAATAGCCTGTAATACCTATTCATTGGTATAACCAGTTAATTTAACTACAAAAGCGCAGTTTATCTGCGCTTTTTTAGTGCTACACTAATTAAAAGGTTTTTTAAAAGTAAATTAACGTTGGAACTAAGAACTTTACGTTACCATGCAATTGCTGTTGCCATACTGATATTTATATTTTTTATAATCAGTACATTGGCATCAAACCTTGTCGTGCCTACACGATATACAATTGATAAAACGGCTCCAATGTACCTCGATTACGCCTACTATATTGACGAAACCAAAACTAAAACATTCGATACCATCATTAACCAACCTGAATTACTTACTCATCAACCATTTTCAGATGTTCCATGGAGTTTTAGCCAGCAAAACTATTGGTTGTTTCTTGATTTAGAAAATAAAAGCCTTAACAAGCAAAATGTTGTGGCACATTTTGACAACCCTATGGTCGATCACCTTACGGTTTATCGCCTCGATAAAAACAACAAACTAATTGAAACATACAAACTCGGCGATAAAGAAGAAGCCCTCTCTTTGTTTGAATACAGCGTACCGCATATTCGTTTTTTAGTAGAAAGAAAATCGTCACAGCGCCTAGTAATGAAAATAGACACAGTCGGCATAAGTAAAACACCAGTAAACTTATATCGTGATAAAGAGTTTATTGACTTAGTGCGCTCTCAAACTGGGATCTGGGGTATTTTTGTAGGCGTGCTATTGATGGCTGCGCTTTATAACTTGGTGCTTTATTTTGGCATAAAAGACCGTGTTTATTTAATTTATATTGGCTATATCATTAGTGCGTTAACCTTATTGGGTGCAGTGCTTGGTTTTGGATTTTATTTATGGCCAGTGCAATGGCAGTTATATATTCACGAAAAAGTCATATTTTTTAACTACGCAATATCATTTTTCACTCTCGCCTTTTGTACTATGTTTTTACGCTATCACAAGGACAATTGCTGGCGATACAAAATGAGCGTAAAACTGCTTTTGTTTATGTCAGTAATGGCTATAGCTAGTTTATTTATTCCTGAGTACATTGCAGCCCCGTTGTTTTTTTGTGTAATGGCACTTTTATACGTTGTTTGTATTATTTTAATTTATAACAAGCTACGTAGCGGCTTTAGGTGGGCTAAGTTTTATGTACTCTCGTGGATACCGCTGATATTTGGTGCGGTAATACAGCCTATGGAGCTCACCGGCTTTTTGGCTTATAGCTTTACCTCCCGCCATGCCTTTTTAATGGCTATTTTGTGCGAAGTTATTTTAATGGCAATGGCGTTAGCTGACCGAGTAAGGTATCAGCGCGAACGTGCGCTTTACCATGCCACGCACACACAACAAACAAAGTTACTTAATAGCTCCAAGCTAAAACAAGCATTTATGGCGCTACAAAGCCAAAACCGCTCAACAACTTTATGTTTAATAAAAATACGTCACTTTAATTCGCTCAATACAATTATTACCTCTTCTCAGGGCTACACACTTATAAAGCATGTAGCCAAAGAGCTTGAATTAGAACTCAGCCATGAACGCGAATTTACAAACCTCGAAACAGATTTAAACACCAGCCCACGCTTAGCCGATTTAAGCAGTGGCGTATTTGCCTGTATTTCTACTAAAACACAAAACCAAGAAATGCTAGAAGCACTACTGACTAAAATAATTAGCAGCCTACCAAAACAATATGAAATTAAAGGGCTAAACCTGCAGCTTAGTTACAGTATAGGTATTAGTAGTGCAGGTAAGAGTAACGACTTTGAATATTGGTTAAAGCGTGGATATTTAGCGCTTAAAAAAGCAAAAGGTAGCGTTAATCAAGTTGGGTCATCGTCAAACGGTAATAATCTAATGATGGACGTTGCTCTAGCCGCTAAGCTGCAACAAGCCATCAAAACAAATCAACTGGCACTTTATTACCAACCTCAAATAAACTTATTAAGTAACCACGTAAGTGGTGCTGAAGCTTTATTACGTTGGCCCGACCCAACTTACAGCAACTTATCAATTGAAGAACTAATAATACTTGCTGAGCACACAGGCATTATTAACGAGCTAACACTGTGGGTAATAGAGCAAGCCTGTAAAGACATAGTCAAGCTTACAAAAAATGGCTATAACGAGCACACAATTAGCGTAAATTTAAGCGCTAAAAACTTAACTATAAATAACTTAGCCGAAAAAGTAGAAAATATTTTAATTAAATACCAAGTGCCGGCACAGTTACTTAAATTTGAACTAACCGAATCAGCCTTCGTAGATAGCCAAGATGCACTTATAAAGTTAGTTGATGAGCTAACCGCATTAGGTATTAAAGTAGTACTGGATGACTTTGGGACAGGCTATGCGTCACTTAGCTACTTAGTCAATTATCACTTTAGTGAACTTAAAATAGATAAGTCATTTGTTTTTGATTTACCTAATAACCCTACTCACCAGGTTATTGTACAAACAGCCATTGATATGGCGCATAACCTCAATTTATCAATAACAATTGAGGGGGTAGAAACCCAGGAAATCCATCACTTACTCAAAGATATGAACGCTGACTACGCCCAAGGTTATTTATACGCAAAAGCACTGCCTTACACCGACTATTTACACTTCTTAAAAAGCCAATATAGCTTAAAAATGTTAGACTCCTCTTTTTAACATCTTTAGGGGCCAAGTAAAGATGCAAGGCACACTGCGTAAATTAAAATCGAGCTTAACCGAACCAGTACAATATCACTTACCTGTAGGTGAACACCTAGTAGACTTAAATGCATTTATAGGTAAGGAGCTTACGCTTACCTTTAGTGGCACTATTTTATGTTCTAACTGCGGTAAAAAAACCAAAAAAAGCTATTCTCAAGGTCACTGTTTTGTATGCATGCGCAAGCTCGCTAGTTGCGATATGTGTATTATGAAACCAGAAACCTGCCACTACGACCAAGGCACGTGCCGAGAGCCACAGTGGGGTGAAGAAAACTGCATGATTCCGCACTATGTATATCTCGCTAACACCTCTGGGTTAAAAGTAGGTATTACCCGCCACACACAAATACCGACTCGTTGGGTTGATCAAGGCGCGACTCAGGCATTACCTATTTTTAAAGTGCAAACTCGCCTGCAATCAGGTTTAGTGGAAGTTGCATTGGCTGAATTTATTGCCGATAAAACGAATTGGCGCAATATGCTAAAAGGTCAAAACGAAGCAATTGACTTAAAAGCAGCTGCAGCCGAGCTGATCCCACAAATTAGTGAAAAGCTAAACGAGCTCAGTGAATTATTTGGCGCAACAGCAATAGAACAACTTGATGAAGATGTAGTTGATTTAAACTTTCCAGTAACCGAATACCCAACAAAAATCAGCTCATTTAACTTTGATAAAGACCCTGTTGTAAGTGGTGTTTTACAAGGTATTAAAGGCCAGTACTTAATTTTTGAAAAAGGCGTTATTAATATTCGTAAATTTACGTCTTATGAAGTAACCGTAGGTTAACGGGCTATGTTAAACAGCTATCCACAGTTATTGGTTATTTATAATGAGCTTGAGATAGCCCATAACCAACAAGAGCAACAAGAGTGCTTACACAGCGTTATGCAAAGTGAACTAAGCGATGTGCGAGTACTTAATAAGCAAGGTGACTACCTTAATTTACAAGGCACTGCTTGCCCTGAATTGAATGGCGAGCAACTAGCACAGCTTGTTACAGCTTACTTATTAAATGAAGGACAATGCTGCCTTGGTAAAATCAAAACCCTAAGCACAGCCCAGGCGTTTGATTTATTAGGGCTATAAGCACTCTCTTTATTTAGATATCAGTAAGCACTTTTATATGCGCTACAGCACTGCGACCTAAAGCTGATAGCGCATAGCCACCTTCTAAATACGAAATAACACCTTTGCAGCCGCCCTCTTTAGCAACACCACATAGTTGCTCGGTAAGCCAAATGTAGTCATCCTCTACAAACTTTAAGCTCGCCATATCATCTTCTAGGTGTGCATCAAACCCTGCGCTTATAAAAAGTAATTCAGGCTTAAACGCTTTTAATTTTGGTAACCATTGCCCAGTAAATACCTCTTTTAGGTCATCGCCATTGCTGGCAATTGGCAAAGGAGAATTAACTATATGGCTATTATTTTTAACCGCTGTATTTGGGTAAAACGGATACTGAAATAACGAACAAAGCAGTACGTTTTCGTCATCAATAAAAATGTCTTGTGTGCCATTACCATGGTGTACATCAAAGTCAGCAATCGCAATCCGCTTAATCCCTTTGCTTTGTGCGTACTTAACGGCAATAGCTAAGTTATTAAACACACAAAACCCAGATGATGAATCTTTATTAGCATGATGCCCTGGCGGGCGTACTGAGCAAAAAGCAGCATCGAGTTTATCGGCAAGTATTTCATCAACAGCTAACAACCCGGCACCTACTGCCCGCTCAATCGCTTTAAACGAATCGGGGCACAACCACGTATCGCCATCTAAATTAGCGAGTCCTTCGGTTGGTAGTGTAGTTTCTACGTGTTTAACTAAAGCCTCATCGTGAGCAAGTAAATAATGCTCACGCTCGGCCTTAGGTGCCTGCAGGTGTGTTAAGCCAACATCTACACCGCTGGCTAATAACCTGTCGGTAATTGCATCTAAGCGCTCTGGGCACTCAGGATGGTCGTCTATCATTTTATGTTTACGGCAATGAGGGTGTGAAATAACTGCAGTACGCATAAAATGCTCCTAGCCAAAGTAAATTGAGTGTTTAATATAACAAAGCCACCTAATGGTGGCTTTGCGACTTTGGTGTATATCGACACTTTAAATATCGACACTTTAAATATCGATACCTTGAATATCAATGTTATTAGCTATTTTGCTTTTAAATGTAGGTTTCTAAAATCAAAGCTAAAGTCGGTAACTTGTGTTGATACTGCACGCATTTTAGCGCTGTTTACACGGTTTTGTGAGCTCATTTCAAAACGAATAAACGCATCCGCCTCAAGTAGCTTTTCATCCCACTTAACTATAAATGTATTTCCAGTGTAATGCTCAAGTGTCCCCTTTAAGCGCTTAGTATGCGTAAAATCAATATGCAATTTACTATCAAGTTGTTCAATAATTACATCGCCATACCAATCATCGTGTAATGTACCGGTGTAATTAATGTTTGGTAATTGTGGTTGGTAGTCAGCGGGGGCTTCTGGTTTTGCATTAGCGTACGCCTGTTGTTTACCTTCAAAATGACTTTTAGCTAAATCCTCTACCCAGTCTTTATCTTCGAGCTCAAGTGCATCTTCAAGTACTTCATGGGTTACTGCCGAAAGTGCACCGAAAGCTTGTTGATTAGATAAAATAACAATACCGAGTTTTTTCTCAGGCAATAAAGTAACTTGCGATACCATCCCTAAAATACCACCGCCATGACCTAGCTTTTTAAAGCCGTGGTAGTCTTCAATACTCCAACCTAACCCATAACCCCTAAACTGCTGATGATACGATTCAAACGCACTTTTAGACGCCATAGACGTAATATGTGGGTGCCACATTTGCGCTTGTTGCTTTTCGCTAAACAGCTGCTCGCCACTTGGCATTTTACCGCCTGCTAATTGCGTACGAAGCCATTGGCTCATATCGCTTACACTTGAAGCAATGGCACCTGCACCTCTAAAATCTTCTAAGTAATTCACAAAAAATGGATGAAGCGTGCCATCCATAGGAATATGACCTGTCGCCCAGTTTTTATTACTTTTTGGAATACGTGAAAATCCCGCGCGTGAGTTATCCATGTGCAGCGGCTGTAATATATTTTTTTCGATGTAATCGTTCCAGCTGATACCCGACACACGTGCAACCACCTCACCAGCGGTAACAAACATCAAGTTGTTATAAGCGTATTTACTACGAAAACTGCTCGCTGGTTTTAAATACTGTAATCCCGCTAAAATTTCATCAACTGACTTATCGGTACTTGGCCAAATCATTAAATCGCCCTGCCCTAGCCCCAGCCCACTGCGGTGACTTAATAAATCACGAATACGCATTTCGCGTGTTACGTATGAGTCGTATAATCTAAACTCTGGTAAATGATCAATTACGCGGTCATCCCAGCTTAACTTCCCCTCATCAACCAACTTGGCTAGCGCTGCTGTTGTAAACGCTTTCGTGTTTGAAGCAATACCAAACAAGGTGTCTTTGTTTACTTTTTTGTTGGTATCGAGATTAGTTACACCAAAGCCTTTAGCAAATATTACTTTATCGTTTTCAACAATGGCGACTGCCATACCGGGTACGTCAAAACGTGCCATTGACGCTTTAATAATGTCATCAATTTTGTTGGTATCAACTTGTGCCCAGCTACTAAACGTAGTGCCTGCTAGTAGTGCAATTGCGGCAAGTTTGGTTAATTTCATATCAATCCTATTTTATTATTTTTGATGAACTGCAAATTCAATTGCTGCGCGCTCTTGATTGGTATCGCTTTTTTGTGCGCGATTTAATATCGCATCACTGTATTCTTTTGGTACGCCCGCTTCAAGTGATCCGCGATGAACGTGTTTTATGTACCAATCGTATGGGAGTACATCGCTGTCATGGGTATTAGCTATATAACAATGTGCAGTTACAGTCTCACCCGTTAGAAGCGTTGGGGCTATATCTACGCAGTCGTAACCTACGCCCTCAATACCATCTAAAATAACTTTTTCATCTTCATTAAGCTCATAAATAATGCCGTAAACCAGCGCGCCTTCTTTATCGCTTGGGCAAATACTGCATTTGCCAGAGCCATCTTTAAATAGCATATCAAAAGTTAGCTCGTAACCTTTAAGTACCGCTGTTCCTACACGCTTTACATTAGGTAAGCGCGCTAACAAACGATTAGATGACATATTAGAGCCAAACGAAAAATTATATAACGGCATTTTATCTCCTGTACTTTTTAAATAAGTTAAATAACAACACGTACTGCAAGGGCAATTAAAATAACGCCAATTCCACGGTCAAACCAATAACCGCGTTGTTGGAAAAAACCCCTTACATTATTTCTGGAAAGTATTATTGAAAGCATTGAAAACCACGCCCAAGTAGCCAATGCCATGTACACACCGTAACCGACCTGTACGCTAGTCGGTGTTGTTGGGCTAATCACGAGTGTAAATAACGACATAAAAAATAACGTGGCTTTTGGGTTTAATGCATTTGTGAAAAAGCCGCGCCTAAAAGCAAGCCAAACGGATTCTTCTTGGACGGTTTTGTTTTCAACATCTTTTGCAGCCTCGCCTTCATTACTTGCTGGAGGTTTTGCAGCTCTGAGTGCTTGTACGCCTAAATAAGCTAAATATGCACCGGCAAGATACTTAAGTGCCATAAATAAACTAGGCGATTGCGTTAAAATAAGCGCAACACCTAAAACGCAATAGGCAACGTGCAGTAAAATAGCAGCGCCAACACCGGCGCTTGTCCACAATGCATTGCGCCTACCTTGCTGCACGCTTTGCTTAAGTACTACGGCAAAGTCAGGCCCGGGGCTTGCTACTGCAAAAAAATGAGCAATAACAATCAGTAAAAATTCATCTAAGTATTCCACGCAGGTCCTTGCTAGTTTGGCGAATAAGCTAATAACAGCGGGTTGGCCGAGTTATTTACCAATGCTTTAATTTCTTTTTGTGCTTTTTTAAACTGACCACGTAAATGCGGCTTTAAATGCTTTTTAGACACTTTATCGTTTTTAAAGTAGCTAATCAGGGCATGCATAAATACCGTATGTGTTTCACTTAACTTAGCTTCACGGTTAGCGTATGGATTATAACAAGAGCCACAACCGCCTTTAAACTGATACACCGTGTTACTCATCATCACACCAAATCCTAAAAAACAAGCAAGCGCATCGGCAGCTTGTGGTAAATACTCCCTACCGCCTGGCGGTAGAACCCCAACGTGATGAATAAGTATGGTGGCCAGAGTACCCGCATAACTTGCCACTAAATCTTGTGGCTGATTAATCTGATTAGGATTAAAAGAGATACTGACCTTATGGCTTGGCGGCACAATTAAATGGCTGCCTTCGCCACGTATTTCATCACTAAATTCAAAGTGCGGAAAAACTTGCGGTTGTAACTGCTGAGGTGCGACTAATTGAATAGGCCATGCATTCATACCCGCGTAATTAGTAACGCGGGTAAAGACATTGGTTGCCATTTCCTCAATGCTCGATACCGAATCGGGGAAAAAAGTGGCCGTTGGCAGTATTATTTGAGTGTGCTTTGTAAAAAACTCAGCATCAAAATTTTCTACAGCCCAAATAAATGTATCAATAAGCCATTGCTGCTCTTGATCTTCCAATAAAGGTGCCGATTTAAATAAAGCTAACATAAGGTGCTCTTATAAGTTTTAGTGCTAGTTTAGTTTTTTTGTGTAAGCGCCCAATCCCACGCTTGAGTATTGTATAGCGGCACTGTTGATAGTGCATGGTGGTGGCTACCACTGGATTCTTTAGTTGAATACGATAAGTACAATAAAGTACGATTCTCAGCATCGTAAATACGGCGCACTTTTAGTGATTTAAATAATATACTTTTAGATGATTTGAATATCACTTCACCTGATTTACTGCGGTCTATTTTTTGTAGCTGCTGCGCTGTAATAGGACCCGTTTGACGACATGCTATAGACATATCAGAGGGATCAGAAAAGTCCAAATTAGCCTCTATATGACTAATATGACAAGTAACGCCTTCAAGGATTGGATCTTGCTGCGAATTAACCACAACATCTTTAGTTGTAAATAATCCCAGACTTACCGATGCAACATCGTCAGAGCAAGCACTTAATGTAACAACTGCACCTGTAAGTAAAGCTAAACGTTTAAATTTTTGTGGTAATTTCATACTTATCCTCAATTAATATATAAGTAACTTAGCACCTACGTTACTAAGCGAAGGTTCACCTGTTTGTTTTTATACTAACATCAAAAATAAATACGACTAAATTAGTTTAAAGTAAAGATTTTAGATAGCTCAGGGTTTAGTGAACCCTGTTGTATTTGATACAATTAACTCTCGCTCATGCAGTAACTCATAATAGGAAACGCCTAAATGCCGCACATTATTATTGAACACTCAGAAGACCTCCCTATTTTACCACAAGTACTGGTAGAAAAAATTCACACTACCGCTTTCGAAAGTAACTTATTTGAATTAGAAACCATCAAAACACGCGCTATTGCTTATCAGCAATATCAACTTGGCGCAGGAAAATCAGGGTTTATACATATCGCGGTACATATTTTAGCGGGACGCTCAATTGAGCAAAAACAAATGTTAAGCGAACTGCTACTTTCATGCTTAAAAACATACTGCAGAGCATCAGACAGTTTAAGCGTAAATATTTACGATATTGAGCATGAGATATACCGTAAAAATTAGTTAACTCTTGTAGTTTTGAGCAATAGAAGTAAACACTAGTAAGTAAAAAGCCCCAATAGGGGCTTTTTTTGTATTCTGAAATCAGATGCAGCTCATTATTATTTACAAGACAGAGCATGAATAGCGTCCGATCTAATGCTGGAATTTAATAGTGCATTCGCACTCTTTCAAATTTAAGAAAGCTTAGCTTAATCTATGGATTAACTTTATTTAAATTATATTTATTATTAGGGGTAGATAAAGAATAATAAATTACACGATATTAAATTCATGTAGCATTAAATAATTTGAGTAGGTATTTTTTTGGAAAGTTTGTAAAAGTGGTGGCCCCTCCCAGACTCGAACTGGGGACCTAACGATTATGAGTCGTGTGCTCTAACCAACTGAGCTAAGGGGCCAACTTTTATATAACTGCTAGGCAGTTAATTTTTGAAGCGTTCAGTCACAGAGCGACTAAAGCGGGTTGCAGTATAAAAACTTTTTAGGTGCTTGTCACTACCAAACACCTTTATTTTAACAATCAGTAAGCTAACTGCTTAAATAGTAATCTTTTGGGTGGGTATAAGCATAAAATACAAGATATTTCCCATGATATTCTCTGCATTAAATTATAAAACCCTCCTCCCACATGTAGTCTTTTATATTTAACGCTCTACTTTTTTAAGTAAAGCTAACATATATGTGTAGGCATACAAGGCTGTAAAAAATATGCTTGGGGCTACTGTAAGTGCCAAATTAGGTGTCTGATTAATTACATTCACCATAATCACTAAGCTCGATTGAACAGTAATCGGAATAATAGGCGCAAAAAGTACACCTGCTATTTTTTTGTTACCTAAATACGAGGCGCTAGAGTTAATTGCATTATTGAAGCTTTGTCGTATTGCTACGTTTTGTGGTGTTTTAGAATGAAACATACAAATAATTGGAGTTACGAACGCAAGCGTTACATAACTAGACTTATACTTGTTGACGACCTTTTCTAAAATAAAAGTAAAAAACAGCGTTACAAATCCACTATACAAACCTTGTACTAATGCAGCTTGAAGCGTGACCGATTTAGCAATATCTGCCGAACTGTTCGCCCAGTAGGCCCAGCTAAAATAAAAAACGAATGACACAACGCCTGACAGTATAAGTCGAATATTCAATTAGCTACCTCAATATGCGTAAAAGCTTGGTGTAATGATAACACTAGAAGTGATGGTAATATTGTCACTAAATAATAGAGTAATTAATCGCGTATTGTAGATATATAAACAAACTAATGTTAAAGATTTCCTAACTGGCATCAATACAGAATCAGAACACTGCGGTTAGTTAGAAAGCTTAATTGAAGTAAACAATACTTTGGCTGAGGGAATTTTGGGAGTGAGTTACAAGAAATAAATCACTTAGTTTGAGTAAATTAAAAATTAGATTTTGATAAAAAATATTTACTTTAAAAACTAATATTGTGAGCCGAACAGTACTGGGGCACTTGTATCATTAGGCCTCAGTAGTCGGCTTACACAATATATAATCTGTCATTATTTTTTCGCAATAATGTAGATTGCATGTATTAACCCTGGGAAATAACCTAGCAGTGTTAATAAAATATTTAACCAAAAATGCATACCTAAGCCAACTTGCAAAAACACACCTAATGGCGGTAATAAAACCGAAAGTATTATACGAATAATATCCATGACTAAACTCCATTTAAATTAAGCATTAAAAAGACGTAAAGCCCAGTGTTAGTGGGCCTTAACTATACTATATTATTCAGCAACAATAGCTAGTTTATCAACTACGTCACGAACATCTTCAGCATTTTTAGCAATTTTAACTGCTAGTTGTTTTTCAGCTTCAGACTCTACTGAACCGTTCAGAGTTACAATACCATTGTCGGTATCAACATCGATGTCTGTACCACCAACTTCTGAGTCAAACAGGAAGCGAGTTGTGATTACAGTGGTGATTTTAGCGTCCGTTAGGTCGTTATCATCATCGTCCATCATGTCGTTGCTTTTATCTTTGGTATCCATGCTTTTAACAACAGTAAGGCTGTTATCAACATCAGATACACCATCTAGGCTAAGTACAAGTTCTTCTGCTAGCTCTTTATCAAGCTCGCTATTAACTTTACCTGTAAGTACTACTTTGCCATTTTTTACATCAGTGTTAATGTCAAAGTTGTTTAGATTAGTGTTCATAAGTAGAACTGTTTCTGCCTTACCATCAATCCAAGCATCTTTACTTTCGTTTTCCCAGCTGTTTGCTTGGGCACCCATAGCCGTAGTACCAAGAACTAGAGCTGCGATAATAGACTTGTTAAATGTTTTCATAATCTTTCTCCTTTTGATTAAAGACACTTTAACTAATGCGAGCTTTGGGCCAACTTTATTTATACTTACATTTCAATAGGTTGAGTTTATTTTGGAGTGAGGCATTATCTATAGTTGTGTAACTATTTACAGGCTACTCGGTAAAACTTTCTCAAATAGTGAAAATAGCTAGATAATTGCATTTTTGGTTAATCTATCGTTAATATAACAAAATAAAAAACATCATTATAAATTAACCTACTGATAATTAGGGTGATTATATTTGGTGCGTGCTTTGCATATAAACATCAAGAGCAGTATCAATAGTAAATATAATAAGGAATGCCCCATGTCTGTAAAAGTTGAAGACCGCCCAATAGAGCAAGTACGCGAACAAGTAATTGACCAATTAATTTATAATTACAGTCATGGGGTTATTTCTGTTGATGCATTTGAGAGACGACTCGATAGCGCGATGGATGCACCTAATAACGACGCTCTTTTAGCCTTAGTAGAAGACTTAACACTTAATACCGATCAGCAATATAAAGCAGAAAAACAATCGCAATTTAAACCACATTATAGTGCACAGCAAAACAGTGATGATGATTTTACATTACGTAGTATTTTAGGCTCTAACGAACGAAGCGGTCAGTGGGTCGTGCCAAAAAATATATATTTAAGTAACTTTATGGGATCGGTGGTACTTGATTTTACTGATGCCATTTTTGCGCATCAAAATGTAACTATTCACGTTAACTGTATTTTTGGTAGCGATGAGATTTATGTACCAGAGCATGTAAATGTAGTGTCTAAAATGTTTTGTATTTTAAGTAGTCTTGAAAATAAATCGGTGTCGCTTAACAAACGCCAAGGTCCTACTATTCATATTGAAGGAAAGGCAGTTATGGGATCGGTTGAAGTAAAAATAAAGCGCACAATTAAAGAAAAATTTATGAGCTTTGCAAATGAGCTAAAAACCCAGTTTGGCACCGGTAATAATAACCGCTCACTATAATTGAGTAGCAGCACTTTAGCGTGCTGCTTGGTATTTTATTATAAATCGTTATTTCGCTCGCTTGGTACATCACTTAAATACTCTACAAATTCCACCTCAAACCCGGCGGGATCAATAAAGTAGACATTCTTTCTGAAAGGATTCTCGCTACCTTGCTTGCTTAGAGTAAAACCCACTTTATTTAAGCGCATTACTACTGCGCTTAAATTATTAGTTACATAAGCAAAGTGTGCAAAACCAATTTGATAGCCCGATAAGTTTCTGTTTTCACCCTCCCCATGACTGCTTATCGCAATGTAATGCGTGTCATCTCCAAAGTGTACCCAGCGTCTTGGTTTTCCATGCCAATCGCCTCTGCCCTCACTTCTAATCGACCAATGTGGAAATACAGCGCGATAAAATTTAAGCATGCTGCCTATATCACTCGCGACTAAGTTTACGTGCTCTAAATACATAATGTTGTCCTATCAATTAAGTTAGGGGCACGATAAAACCTCAAGCTAACTTTAGGTAAAGCGTTATTTAAAATTAATTCAATTTAATTAACACACAAAGGAACATAGTGACTTATTAATTGCTCATTATTATTTTTTAAAAATATAGACACTTTTCAATCTTGTATAAAAAACAAACATAAGTATTTGGGGTTTATTGTTTACTTTATGTCAAAAGTCGCTAAAATACGCCGGCTGAAATATATAAACGTTCTTTTACAACCCAAAGGTAATACCATGCATCCAATGTTAAACATTGCGGTTCGCGCTGCGCGCAACGCAGGCAAAATTTTACTTCGCGCAAGTGAAGATTTATCAAAAGTTGAAGTGCAACAAAAAGGCGCTAACGACTTAGTAACTAACATTGATAAAGAAGCCGAAGCCGTAATTCGTGACACTATTTTACAGTCTTACCCTACTCACTCTATTGTTGGTGAAGAATTAGGTGAGCATAAAGGCAAGGATGATGATTACCAATGGATTGTAGATCCTATCGATGGAACAACTAACTTCATCAAAGGTATCCCTCATTACGCGGTTTCTATCGCACTTAAAGTTAAAGGTCGTTTAGACCAAGCTGTTATTTATGATCCAATTCGTGGTGAGCTTTTCACTGCATCTCGCGGTCAAGGCACTCAGTTAAACAGCAAACGTCTACGTGTTAGCAAAACTACGGTTCTTGCAGGCACTGTACTTGCTACTGGTTTCCCTTTCAAAAACAAAAACCACATGGATGCATACACTGAAGCGTTTAAAGCATTGTTTGTACACACTGCAGACATTCGCCGTGCAGGTTGTTCTGCTTTAGATATGGCATACGTTGCAGCTGGTCGTGTTGATGGATTTTTTGAAATTGGTTTAAAACCTTGGAACTCTGCTGCAGGCGAACTTATGGTTAAAGAAGCGGGCGGTATGGTTGTAGATTTCGCTGGTGGTAATAACTATAACCACAGCGGCAATATTATCTGTGGTTCACCAAAATTGACTCAAGCAATTATTCGTGAAATTCGTCCAGTATTAACTGAGTCGTTACTTCGCTAATTTGATGCTATTAATAGCATGCTAAAAAGGAGCTCAGGCTCCTTTTTTTGTGCCTAAAAATAAGGGTTATCGAGCTTAATCTCTATCGTTTTGCCTTTTGTATAAGGTAGTGTATTTAAATCCTTTGCGAAGTATTCATTAAATAATGCGTCAAATTCACCGCTTTCCTGCATCACTATTAATCCCTCTTCAACAGCCTTTGCTAATTCAGGTTTACTCTTAGTCACAAAGTAATAAATACCGGTTGGATAACTTATGTATAAATTAGGCACGATTACTAAATTACTTTGTTTGTTTTCAATAAGCTCAGAGTTAACCTCAATAAACGAACGAGGAAAGTAATCTATTCGACCACGGCTCGTTAAAGTGAACATGGCTTGGTAGTTAGTAAGCGGCCTTACATGTAATCCGTTATAGGACATTATTCTTGTATCTGGCCAGTTGTGCCCTTGTACAGCCGAAAACGTAGCTAGCTGCTCAATATTTTTTACCTTTTTAAAGCGCGCCAAGTTTTGCTTATTAGTTAATAAAGCTCGCTTACCTATATAGCCTTTAAATAGTGGTATTTTTATCGCCAAAGCAAGCGCCTCTCGCTCTGGACTACTCATACTCCAATACATATCTAATTCGTTATCATCTAGGTTTATTAACTTACGCTTTTGCAGTTCTGATATGGGGGTCATTCGGATAACACCGGGGTAGTTAACACTTTCAAGTGCACGTACTAATAACTCATTGAGGTACTCTTCTCGTGCGTTTTGGGTATCTTGCTTTTGAGCAACATTAATTATTTGCTCTTGCGCCATGAGTGAAAAACTTACAAACAAACTAAATACACTGATAGAAACTTTTATTGGTAACATAATAATTACCTGCTTTGTTTAAATTACCTATTATTGGCTGAAAGGCTAAACACTTCTAAAGCACCCCTTGAGCACATGAATAAATAGATAACTAGAGCGATAACACTTGGCTTATTTTAGCCTCAGTGGCCGGTGCCTTAACCTGTGGCGATTTATACATTATTGCAAAAAGGTCCTACCGATTCACACTACAAAGTTAGCACTGTTTTCGTAAGCTTGCACTGTTACATCCGCTAATGAAAACTTAGACGCCTGAATAATTAATAAATTGCAGGTATAAAAAAACCGCTCATAGGAGCGGTTTTTATTTAATGAGACTCTACTACGGCATTGCGTCTAGGTCTGCACCTTCTTTTTCAATTACTTCTGGTATTAAGTCTTCTTTGCTTACGCCCATTGCTATAGCAACAGAGCTCGCAACATAAATCGAAGAATAAGTACCAATAAACACACCAAACAGCAATGCAGTTGCAAAGCCATGAATGGTTTGTCCGCCCCATGCAAACAAAGCAATCAATACTAAAATAGTGGTGATTGAAGTTACAAGTGTACGGTTAAGTGTTTGCGTAAGTGAAATATCAATAATTTCTACAGTATCGTCAATGCGCACTTTACGGAAGTTTTCACGAATACGGTCAGATACAACAATCGTATCGTTAAGTGAATAACCTATTACCGCAAGAATTGCCGCTAATATAGTTAAATCAAACTCTAAACCTAATATCGAAAATAAACCCACAGTAATAATAACATCGTGTAGTAGTGCACCTACCGCACCCACAGCAAAGCGCCATTCAAAACGAAATGCAACGTAGATTAAGATACAAATAAGTGCAGTTAACATGGCAAGGCCACCCTGCTCTTTTAAGTCTTCACCTACACTTGGGCCCACAAACTCAATACGGCGCATTACTACGCTGTCATCAGCTTTTTTAAGCGCATCGATTACTTGGTTACCAATTACTTCAGCTTTAACATCACTACCGCGCGGTGCTAAACGAACTAAAATCTCTTGGCTTGAACCAAATAGTTGTACTGATGCATCAGCAAAACCATTATCAGCTAGCGCAGCACGTACTTTTTTAAGGTCTGCTGGCTGTGAAAAACCAACTTCTACCGCAGTACCGCCGGTAAAATCTAAACCAAAATTTAGACCTTTAACAAAAACTGATGCAAACGACGCTAAAATTAATAACGTCGAAAAACCCATAGCCACTTTACGAAGAGACATGAAACGAAGGGTTCTACTACCCAAACTTAAAATTTGCATGTCAGCTCCTTAAATCGAAAGTTTATCAATACGTTTACCACCAACAAATAAGTTGATTACCGCACGGGTACCAACAATGGCTGTAAACATTGAAGTTAAAATACCAATCGCAAGTGTCACTGCAAAGCCCGCAATCGGACCTGTGCCTACTGCAAACAGTATAATGGCAGCGATTAACGTGGTGATGTTAGCATCAAATATAGTGCTAAATGCGCTATCGTAACCGAAATGAATCGCTTGTTGAGGGCTGCGGCCATCGGCCAGCTCTTCACGAATACGTTCAAAAATAAGTACGTTAGCATCAACTGCCATACCTACGGTTAATACAATACCTGCAATACCAGGTAGCGTAAGTGTCGCGCCTGGAATTAAAGACATAACACCAACAATCAGTACTAAGTTAGCCGCAAGCGCAAGGTTTGCAACCATACCAAAGCCTTTGTAGTACACAAGCATAAACACAAGTACAAACGCAAAACCAAGTGCAACCGCAGTCATACCCGCTTCAATATTTTCTTGACCTAAACTTGGACCTACAGTGCGCTCTTCAACAATTTGAATTGGTGCTACAAGCGCACCTGCACGAAGTAGCAAACTTAAGTTATGTGCTTCAGCTGGGTTATCGATACCTGTAATACGGAACGAGCGATCAAGACGTGCTTGAATTGTTGCTACGTTAATAACTTCTTCAACCTTAATAGGCGGAAGCGCCTTACCGTCTGCATCTTTTTTACCTGATGGCTTGTACTCAATAAATACCGTTGCCATACGCTTACCAATAGCACGTTTGGTAAAGGCATTCATTTTTGCCCCACCTTTGCTATCTAGCGTAATACTCACTTGCGGGCGTTGGTATTCATCAGCGCCAGATTGCGCGCCAGTTATATGGCTGCCTTCTAGAATAATACGCTTTTTAAGTACAACAGGGTAACCGTCGCGGCTCATGATCATTTCAGTACCCGCAGGGATACGACCTTGAGCAGCAGCGCTAATATCAGCATTTTCGTCTACTTCACGAAATTCAAGTGTTGCTGTCGCGCCTAAAATTTCTTTAGCGCGTGCTGTGTCTTGAATACCAGGTAGTTGAACAATAATACGCTCAGCGCCTTGGCGTTGTACGTTAGGTTCTGCAACACCAATTTGGTTGATACGGTTACGAATAATCGTTTCATTTTGCTTGATAGCGTAGTCACGAATTTCTTTGAGTTTTTGCTCACTCATTGTCGCAAAAAATGCTTTATCGTTACTGCTGTCATCAATGTAGACATTTAGCGGGTAGCGAGTTTCTAAGAAGCTCTCTGCTGCATTTTTGTCTTCTTCGGTACGCATTTCTACACGCATACGATCGGAGCCTGCTACGCGGCGAACACTACGGTAACGTAGTTTTTCTTCGCGCAGGTCACTACGAAAATCTTGCTCCATTTGCTCAAGCTGGTTATCAACCGCTGTTGCCATGTCGATTTCCATGGTGAAATGTACGCCACCACTTAAATCAAGACCTAGCTTCATAGGGTTACCACCAACCGCTTTTAACCAAGCTGGTTGAGCTGGTGCCATATTAATGGCAGAAATGTAATCGTCGCTCAGCGAATCACGCAGTAAGTCATGCGCTTTAAGCTGTTCTTCAACATTTTTTAAACGAACTAAAATTTGCCCATCTTCAAGTATTGTCGATTTAGCGGTTACATTATTTTTTTTAAGGATTGCGTTTACTTTGTCTACAACACTGAGATCGACATCAGCGCCTTTAGCACCTGAAACTTGTATAGCCGGATCGCGGCCATACAAGTTTGGAGAGGCATATAAAAGGCCAATGGCTACCACAGCTAAAACAAGTAAATACTTCCAAACTGGAAACTTGTTTAACACGGGGTCGTCCTTATTATTTTTATAGCGACTTCATTGTGCCTTTTGGCAATACTGCAGATACTGCAGATTTTTGTACTGTTACTTCTGCTTGCTCGTTTAAAGAGATAACGATGAAATCTTTCTCTTCAGAAATTTTCACAATTTTACCCACTAAACCGCCTTGGGTAAGTACTTCATCGCCTTTGGCCATCATACTCATTAAGCTTTTGTGTTCTTTAACGCGCTTAGCTTGTGGACGGTAGATCAAAAAGTAAAAAACCAAACCGAAAATAGCTAACATAATTAGCATTTCCCAACCACCACTTGCCGCAGGTTGACCAGCTGCCGCGTGTGCATTTGAAATAAATAAACTCATAGTACTTCCTCTTTAATTTTAATATTTAATTTTTTATATCTACTAGCTCTGGCACATCTTGGCCTCGGCGAGCATAAAAATCTTGTACAAACTCTTCTAATTTACCTTCGCTAATCGCGTTACGTAAACCTTCCATAACACGTTGATAGTAACGTAAGTTATGAATTGTGTTTAGTCGTGCACCTAAAATTTCATTACATTTATCAAGGTGATGCAAATAAGCTCGTGAGTAGTTTCCACACGTATGGCAATCACACTCAGGGTCAAGTGGCCCTGTGTCTGTTTTATGCACAGCGTTACGGATTTTAACTACGCCAGTGGTAATAAATAAATGTCCATTTCGTGCATTACGCGTAGGCATAACACAATCAAACATATCAATACCACGGCGAACAGACTCAACTAAATCCTCTGGCTTGCCTACACCCATAAGGTAGCGTGGTTTGTCTTCTGGCATTTTAAACGCACAATGATCAAGAATATTCATCATTTCGTTTTTAGGCTCGCCTACTGATAGACCACCTAATGCATAGCCATCAAAGCCAATTTCTTCTAAGCCTGCTTGCGATTGTGCACGTAATTCTGGGTACATACCACCTTGAATAATACCAAACAAAGCAGATGGATTGTCGCCATGCCCTTCTTTTGAGCGCTTAGCCCAACGAAGAGATAACTCCATAGAATCTTTAGCTTCTTTTTCAGTTGCTGGATATGGCGTACACTCGTCAAAAATCATAACAATATCTGAGCCTAAGTCGCGCTGTACTTCCATCGACTTTTCAGGCGACATCATAATTTCATCACCATTTACTGGAGATTGAAATAACACGCCTTCTTCAGTGATTTTACGCATTGCGCCTAAGCTAAATACTTGAAAACCGCCTGAGTCAGTTAAAATTGGGAAATCCCAATTCATAAAGTCGTGTAAATCACCATGTTGCTTAATGATTTCAGTACCTGGACGAAGCATTAAATGAAAGGTATTACCTAAACATATTTGCGCACCAGTGGCTTTTACTTCATCTGGCGTCATACCTTTTACAGTACCGTAAGTACCAACAGGCATAAATGCAGGTGTTTCTATTACACCACGGTCAAAAATTAAGCGGCCGCGGCGCGCTTTTCCGTCAGTACAATCTAATTCAAATTTCATATCATCCTCAATGTCAGAAAAACAGTCCAACAAGCTATAATTTAACCGCTCGATTCTACCCTTTTTGCCTCATTAATACTATTAGCTGCGATAAATTCAGGTTTGCTTATTATGCTAAACAAAAACCCCAGCTTCGTTGCTGGGGTTTTTAGTGTTTTTTAATGAGTATTAAATAATAAATGGTTACTTACGTGTTAAAAACATCGCATCACCGTAACTAAAAAATCGGTACTTTTGTTCAATTGCCGTATTGTATGCACCCATAATATTGTCTTGTCCGCTAAAAGCGCTGACTAACATTATAAGCGTTGATTCTGGTAAGTGAAAATTAGTGACCATGGCGTCAACAACATTAAATTGGTAACCCGGAAAAATAAATATATCGGTATCACCAAAATACGTATCTAATTTGCCGCCGTGAACTTTAGCTGCCGACTCTAATGAGCGTACTGATGTTGTGCCAACCGCAATTACGCGCCCGCCACTTGCTTTGGTTTGTGCAACGGCAGCAACTACATCATCGGGTACTTCAATGTACTCGGAATGCATTACATGCTCATCAACACTATCCACTCGTACTGGCTGAAAAGTACCGGCGCCAACGTGCAAAGTAACAAAAGCCATGTTTACACCTTTATCTTTTAGTGCCGTCATTAACTTATCGTCAAAATGTAAGCCCGCTGTTGGCGCAGCAACTGCACCTGGCTTTTCTCCATAAACAGTTTGGTAACGCTCGCGATCAGCTTCGGTATCAGGTCGGTCAATATAAGGAGGCAGTGGCATATGACCAATATCATTAAGTATATCTAGCACGTTTTGGCTATGATCAAACTCAAGCTCAAATAATGTATCGTGGCGTGCAACCATTATTGCCTTGGCTTTGCCCTCTAAAATAACTTCGTTACCAACCTTAAGCGACTTGCTCGCGCGTACGTGCGCAAGTACGCGATGTTCATCTAGCACTCGCTCTACAAGCACTTCAACTTTGCCGCCAGAGGCTTTTTGACCAAACATACGTGCTGGAATTACGCGTGTATTGTTAAAGACTAACAAATCGCCTTCGTTTACTAAATCAAGTATGTCGCTAAACACTTTATGTTCTAGAGTTCCGCTTGGGCCATCTAAAGTAAGTAAACGGCTGCTAGTTCTGTCCGCTTTAGGAAAACGAGCTATTAATTCATCAGGTAAGTCAAAGCTAAAGTCAGCCACGCGCATAATTAGTAATCCACATCATTTAAAATCGCGCCAAGTGTATATGTATCGGGTATTAAGCTCAAGAAATCAGCCAAACTTATAATATCTTGTTTGCGTGTTTCTCATTAAATTTTCTTGTTCTTATGGTTAAATGTCACTATTCTTGTTCGGCTAAATTATTATAAGTTACATTAGGGGTGTTCAACACGTGCCAAACCAGCTTAAATTGCTAATATTAAACGCAAGTAGTGCTGAACGTCGCGCGATTAAAGGCACTTTAGATAGCTTAAATGTATTTACCTTTATTGATGCGCAAGATAGCCAACAAGCTTTAAAGCTTTTAAAACAACACCCTGTTGATATTATAATAACGGGCATTAATGTTGGAAAAATTGACGGCTGGCGCTTTTCGAGGATGATCCGCTCAGGATTATTAAAAACACCAAAAAACACCCCAATTTTACTTATTCCGCCAATTTACTGTGAGCGTATTGCAGAAACAACAGCCCGAAGCTACGGGATAGATGCTGTACTGCCGTTTGAACATAAAGACATGCTCCCTCAAGTACTTGCGAATGTTTTATCTACTCACTTAGAAAAAAGTAGTCGGCTAAACTTATTATTATTAGAGCCACTTAAAAATACGGCCGACAAAATAAGTGAACAGTTAAAGTTAAACTTTGCTATTACTCACGTTACCTCAGCCAAAGCAGCACTAAACGCTTACAACCAACAGCAGTTTTCAATTGTGCTACTCGATGCCACTACATCAAGTGCAGAGAGCTCAAGTGTACTCGTTGAAGAAATCCTACAGCACAATTCTAAACAAGCTATTGTTACGATTATAGAAAGTGATGATGCTGATTACGCTGAGCAGCTTTTGCTGTCCGGTGTTACCGATTTTATTAGAGCCCCATACGACCCTTCATTTTTAAATAAAGTGTGTGACCACGCCGCACGACGTGAAGATTTTATGGTGAGTTATGCTGAGTTTGCTTACAAAGTAGAGCAGCTAAGCGTGAGCGAAGTGCGTTACAAAGAGTTATTTTCGGCTCATCAGCGTATTTTATTGCATTTGAATACGGTTGTTTTAGAGCTTGATCAGCAAGGGCATATTCGTTTTATTAACCCTGCATGGGAGACATTAAGCGGTTTTGGTGTTAAATCATCACTACAAACCCCACTAAGCGCTTATTGTAATAACGAAGATAAAGGAAGACTAAATTATACTATTAATGACATTTTACATGGTGGCGAGCAACAGCAACAAATAGAAGTAAAGCTCACCCATAAAAATGGCAATTTAATTTGGGTCGAATGCAGATTACAGCTAATCAAAAATAGTCGTAATAACGCGACCATAACCGCCACTATCGACAACATACACGAACGTAAACAAGCAGAGATCCAACTACGTCATTTAGCACACCATGACCCATTAACTGGTTTACATAACCGTTATTACTTTGATCAACAGCTTAATAAAATATGCCAAGATAAATACACGTATGATGGCATAGAGCATGCTGTTATTTATATTGACCTCGATCACTTTAAAATAATAAACGACAGCAAAGGTCACCACCAAGGTGACATAGTATTAAAAGAAGTCGCGCAATTATTTAAAGCAAATATTGGCGAAGACCATTTAGTGTGCCGAATAGGCGGCGATGAGTTTGCAGTAATACTTACCGATATGAATTTACTAGATGCACACCTTATTGCTGAAGGTGTGTGCAGCGCAATAGAAAAACATGCTTTTAAATCAGAAGATCAGATATACACAATTAGCTGCTCTATTGGTTTAACTCAAATTACGACACAAAACAATGATCCTAATGAATGTTTAAAACAAGCCGATATTGCTCTGTATATTGCCAAAAATTTAGGGCGTAACTTAGTACATTGCTACTCAAAAGAGGACGCTCAAAACAATACGCTTCAAACTGGGCTTGAATGGGGTCACGAAATTCGCCAAGCATTGCAGCAAGATAATATTGAACTACATTACCAACCTATTTGGGATTTTAAAGAGTGTAAAGTTGCTTATTTTGAAGCGCTCTTACGCTTAAAACTCAAAGGTGAACTTGTGTACCCAAATCAATTTATTCCCTCTTTAGAGATGCTTAACGACACATTTTTGATGGATCAATGCGTTATACGTAATGCCGTTGCTTGCGTGTCTAAGCACCCAGAGTTAAACCAAGTTGCTATTAATTTGTCAGCACAATCATTCTTAGATGAACGTTTATTGCCATTAATTGAATCAAACCTTGAAAAGTATAACGTGCCCCCTTCGCGGATAATTTTTGAAATAACTGAATCAGCAAGTATTAACAACTTAAAAGCGACTCGTAAAATGATTGAGAAGCTTAATAGCTTAGGCTGTCATTTTTCTATTGACGATTTTGGAACTGGCTTTAGTACATTTAACTATTTAAAGCAGCTTCCAGCACAGCATGTAAAAATTGATGGCTCATTTGTAAGCGACATGCTTAATGACCCTATAGACTTAGCGTTAGTAAAAGCAATAAATGATATTAGTCGGTCTCTCGATAAGCGCTCTGTAGCTGAGTACGTCGAAAACGAAGAGATATTTTTTGCACTAAAAGAGATAGGTGTTGATTATGGACAAGGCTACTTTATTGCACGCCCAGTACCTGTTGAAAAAGTAAAAGATGAACTTGAAAAAATTTCAAAAAATAAAACGTTTTACCAACAACAAGCTAGCCCAAAATAAACAAAATTAAACAATTTGTTACTACCAATATTACCTTTCTTGCCTATACTTTCAGTATCAAATAAGAAATGTCGTGCATTTTAATGCATTTCACTTTAAAAACATGACATTACCTTTTGGCGGCATAGTACTGATATTTATAGTGGGTTTCAAAGCTATTTAAGCTTTTAAGGAGAAAGGTATGACACAGCTAGTTATGTTATTACTGATTATACATTTTGCAATCGCGTATCAGTGTTATCGTTACGCAAATATTAAAGGCTACCCAGTTAAGGTTTTTACTGTATTAGGCTGCGTGCCTTACTTTAACTTAGTGGTATGGATTTATTTACTATTTTTACCCGAACTTGAGCCTTTTGAAAGCCATCTTAAAAATCAAAAGCAGCCTTTATAAGCTGCTTTCATTCATTTCCTATTCTTATTTAGAAAAATCTAAACTACATTGGCGCTTTAAAAATATCTCAAGCTGTTGACTAAATAACTTAAAGTCGCGGATCCGCCCCGTAGTTTTCCGCCACAATATGCCAATATCTCTATATGCATCGCTTTGTGATGGTGTTGCCACCATATTTTTATTATCTAAAATTCCGGCGTTAATCGCCATTTGTGGTAAAAAAGTCACCCCGAGCTGATGCTCAACCATACTCAATAATGTATGCAAGCTTGCTGCTTCAAATGGGTTAATACAACTAGCACGGTTTAAATGACATGCACTAAGCGCATGGCCTGTCATACAGTGCTCACGCTCGAGTAAGAATACGCTAGCCTCTGGTAATAGATTAAAGTCGACTACGCCCTTTGCAGCGCTGTAGTCCTTATGGTGCACTAAACTAAACTGATCTTTTGCCAATACTTGTGTATGAAATTTATCGGTTTCGTATGGCAGTGCAAGTAGCGCTAAATCAATATGCCCATGCTCAAGTTTATCCAGTAGCTTATCACTCGTATCTTCTATTAATACCAGCTCTAAATCACAAAAGGTTTCTTTACAAAAGTGATACAGAGGAGCCGCTATAAAGCTAGCAATTGTAGGTATAAAACCCACTGTTAATTTACCACTCAGCGGTGTTAAAAAGCTTTTAGTGAGCTCTTTTAAACTAATTGTATCGTTAATTATTTTACGAGAGCGCTCAACAACTTCTTCACCAATACTGGTAAACATAAGGCTGCGATTTTCGCGTTCAATAAGCTGGCAACCCAACGTTTCTTCAAGATTTTGAATAGCACTGCTTAAAGTAGATTGCCCTATAAAACAGGCACTGGCAGCTCTGCCAAAGTGCTGATGTTGATGAACAGCTAATAAATACTGTAGCTGTTTGATACTTGGAAGATTGGTCATTTTTTCTTTCCACAAATAAAAAGACCCCAACACCTAGGGCATTGAGATCTTTTCAAGCTAAAAGTCTTTGAGTACTTTTTTGTTAAACCCCAAATGCGGTTCTTAGTACGTAGAAAATAACAATAGCAAGGGCAGCGCCAACTGGCAATGTAATTACCCAAGAAACTACAATGTTTCTGATAACACCCATGTTAAGTGCACCAATTCCACGTGCCATACCTACACCTAATACCGCACCCACTAAGGTTTGAGTAGTAGAGATTGGCATACCAGTACCTGATGCAATAACAACGGTAGAAGCAGCGGCTAGTTCAGCAGCAAAACCACGGCTAGGCGTTAAATGTGTAATGCCTTCACCAATCGTTTTAATTACTTTTTTGCCCAAAATAGCAAGACCCGCAACAATACCAAAACCACCTAGAGGTAGAATCCACCAAGCAATAGCCGCTTTTTTAGCAATTTCACCATTGTTTTCAACAATGTTTACAACAGCAGCTAGTGGACCGATTGCATTAGCAACATCGTTAGAACCATGTGCAAAGGCCATACAACATGCTGTTAATACCATAAGAACAGCAAACACTTTTTCAACATTGTTGAATTGCATTTGTTTATCTGCTTTTGGATCGATATTTAAACGAGAAATAGCAATTTTACCAATTATAGCAACGACAACTGCTACAGCTATTGCTAAGGCGTACCCTTCGGCTGCACCTAAATCAACACCAACATGCTTTAAGCCTTTTTTAATTGTAACCAAGGCCATTATAAAACCTGCTAAACCCATATAAAGTGGTACATAGCGTTTAGCATTTTTTAGTGGTGCATCTGTATTAAAAATAAGTTTTTGTGCACTCATAAATATTAAGTATGCAATAAAGCCTGATATGGCGGGCGTTATAATCCAACTACCAACAATACCACCTACTTTATCCCATTGAATCGCCTCAGTACCAACAGCAACTAACGCAAAACCAATGATTGCACCAATGATTGAGTGAGTCGTTGATACTGGCCAACCCAAGAACGAGGCCATTAATAACCAAGCACCCGCTGCAAATAAAGACGAAATCATACCCAGAACCATAAGTTCAGGAATGTCTGCAAATGGTGCGGCATCGATAATTCCTTTACGAATTGTTGATGTAACCTCACCACCTGCTAAGTAAGCGCCTGCAAATTCAAAAATCATCGCTATAAAAATAGCTTGTTTGATTGTTAGCGCTTTTGAACCTACAGATGTGCCCATGGCGTTCGCTACGTCGTTCGCGCCAATACCATAAGCCATAAAAAAGCCGACTGCTGCGGCAATTAAAATTAATACCGTGCCGTAAGATGCAATGATATCCATTGTAAAACCTTAATCTTTCGTGTTTGAACTGATTTTAAATTAACGAGCTAACATCAGCTCAAGACGTGATCCTACGCGCTCTGCAATATCTGCAAGCTCGCCAACCCATTCAATGATTTTGTACAAAAACATAACATCAATTGGATTTAACTCACCCTCTACATCACGTAGCTGGCGGCGTACTTTTATCTGCATTTCGTCCGTGTCTTGTTCTATGGCATCCAATTCAACTAACATTTTTTCTACTAAGGTGACTTCTCGACCTTTAAAACCCGTTTCTAGCAATTCTTCTAATTCGTTAATTGCTTTAGATGCTTGTTTAGTCGCATCTACACAACGGGTTAAGTAAGCTAAGAAATCAGCTTGCATAACTTTTGGAATGGTCATTTCACGACCAATCACTCGCCCTGCAATATCTTTTGCTTTATTGGCAATTTTATCTTGTTGAGTTACTAGTTCGAGAAGATCTGTACGCTCTACCGGCATGAATAAACCACGCGGTAACTGTAAACGTATATCTCTTTTCATATCATCAGCTTCACGTTCTAAATTGCGAATAGTGATGCGAAGCTCTTCTGCTTGTACCCACTCTTCTTTAAATACGTGATTAAAAAAAGGTATCAAAGCTTTACTTGCTTGATGAACCTTCTTGATGTGTTCTTCCATTGGTTTGATAGGAGATTTTGCAAATACTCCTAAAAACGCGTTTGTAGGCATAACTGACCCTTTAATCAAATTGATATGCTTTGCAGCATGAATTTTACAGTATTAACCAAGATTGTGAACGCTTTTTATTACTTCACTAAAGCTTGCAATACACAAAGCGACACTAAGCCGCTTTAATAGAAAAGCATGATGGGTAAAAAATCATAGTGATTTTTCTATATCTTCTTGAGATGTATGGCGAATATCTTTGCCATTAACAAAATAAATAATGTATTCAGCAATGTTCTGACAGCGATCACCAATACGCTCTAATGAGCGAACAGACCAGACTAAGTCCATGATTTTAGGTATTGAGCGTGGATCTTCCATCATGTAAGTCATTATTTGACGTGTGATGGCTTCATATTCGCGGTCAACTTTTGCATCTTCTTTATGTACTTGAAATGCACGTTGCACATCCATACGCGCAAATGCATCTAGTACGTCGTGTAGCATTTTTAAAACCTGGCGGCCCATGTTTTCAATATTTACTAATAAATCTTGCTGATCTTTGGTAAATGAGTCTAGTGCAACTTTAGCAATTCGCTCAGCTTCATCGCCAATACGCTCTAAATCAGCAATTGTTTTAGCAATTGCAATCACTAAACGCAGGTCACTTGCTGCAGGCTGACGACGAGCAATAATACGCGTACACTCTTCATCAATGCTTACTTCCATTGCATTCACTTTATAATCGTTCTGACGTACCTTTTGAGCAAGCTCTGCATCGTTACGACTCACCGCATCAAGCGCACTATTTAACTGCTGCTCAACTAAGCCACCCATACTTAATACATGATTACGTACATTTTCTAGTTCTTGGTTAAAACGCCCAGAAATATGTTTATTAATATTATGTTCCATAGTTACCTTCTCTCTTAATCTTGCACAACACGCTACAACGGGCTAATTAACCGTAACGACCGGTAATATAATCTTCGGTCTTTTTCTTCGTTGGTGTAGTAAATAAGGTATTTGTGTCTGAGTACTCAATCAATTCGCCCATATACATAAAGGCTGTTTGATCAGATACACGTGCTGCTTGTTGCATGTTATGTGTAACAATAACAACGGTAAATTGGTTTTTTAAATCGTTTATTAGCTCTTCGATTACTAAAGTAGAAATAGGGTCAAGTGCTGATGTAGGTTCATCTAATAAAAGAACTTCTGGCTCAATTGCAATTGAACGAGCAATAACTAAACGCTGTTGCTGACCACCCGACAAGCCAAACGCGCTATCGTGTAATCTATCTTTTACTTCATCCCATAAAGCAGCACCACGAAGTGATTGCTCTACCACTTCGTCTAACTTACGCTTCTCTTTAATGCCTTGTAAGCGTAGGCCATAAACCACATTTTCATAAATTGATTTAGGAAATGGGTTAGGACGCTGAAACACCATACCTACATTACGACGAAGTGCTGCTACATCTACGCTCTTATCGTAAATATTTTGACCGTGAAGTAATATTTCACCTTCAATACGACAAATATCAACCAAATCGTTCATGCGATTAATACAACGTAATAGAGTTGATTTACCACAGCCCGATGGTCCTATAAACGCAGTTACTTGGCCTTTTGGAATGTTCATATTTACTTTATTAAGCGCTTGCTTATCACCGTAGTAAAGATCGAGATCTTTAATCTCTAGCGCTTTTTGGTCATCCGTTAAATTTTCTAGGTCTAACTTCTGGCCTATATTAGCTTGGTTTACTTTTGGAGCGACTGTAATCATTTTTGTTACCTATAAAATCTTTACTAATTAGTGTTCAAGCGATCTGTACTTTTCACGTAAATGGTTACGTATACCAATGGCCGTTATGTTTAGGGTAATAATCACCGACACCAATAAAAAGGCCGTTGCGTATACCAGCGGGCGTGCCGCTTCAACATTAGGGCTTTGGAAGCCAACATCGTATATATGAAAGCCTAAGTGCATGAACTTTCTATCTAAGTGAAAATACGGGAAGTTGCCATCAAGTGGTAATGTAGGAGCCATTTTTACAACGCCTACTAGCATTAACGGTGCAACTTCACCTGCAGCACGCGCAACTGCCAGTATTAAACCTGTCATAATTGCAGGGCTTGCCATTGGAATAATTATGCGCCATAACGTTTCAACTTTTGTTGCGCCAAGCGCTAGCGAACCATCACGTACGGTACTTGGAATACGAGATAAACCTTCTTCAGTCGATACAATAACAACTGGCAGCGTTAGTATAGCGAGCGTTAATGCCGACCACATTACACCTGGCGTACCAAATACTGGCGTTGGCGACGATTCTGGATAAAATAATTGGTCTAAGCTACCACCTAACATGTATACAAAAAAGCCGAGGCCAAATACACCGTATACAATTGAAGGAACACCAGCCAAGTTAATCACTGCGATACGAATCATTTTAGTGATTGCATTTTTTGCGGCGTACTCGTGTAAGTAAATTGCAGCAACAACGCCAAACGGCGTCACAATTACAGCCATCAGCATAACCATAAATACAGTACCAAATATAGCAGGGAAAACACCGCCTTCTGTATTTGCTTCACGTGGATCATCGGATACAAACTTACCTAGTTGCACAAAGTAGTGGCCTAGCTTTGCAAAAAAGCCCATATCGTTTGGAAACCAAACATCAAGTACTTGATACATAGGAATTGTAACAACTTCACCGCGCATATCTTTTACAGTGACGTGGTCACGTTTAGCTTGTTTGCGTAGTGCAAATAAATCTTTTTCAAGTACACCATACTCTGCACGTAATTCAGCACGTGCTTGAGCAAGCTCAGCAACACGCTCATCAGTGAGAGCGTTATCAAGTAAGTAGCCTTTTTCTTTTAAACGTAAGCGTTCAAGTGCGTAGTTAATATGCCCAATGTCACCATTTTGCAAATCAAGTGCTTCGTCATTTAAATCAACCGCACGCTCAACAAGCTCATGTAGTGCTTCTATTTTGTCGCCATTAACCGGTTGACCGTCTTTAATAACGTTTTGCACATAACCATAAAAGTTACCGTTTTTACTACGCTCAAATACTGCAAGCGCCGCTGGTGCTGTTTTATTTGTTATGTCGGTTTCTAATATCCAACGAAAATCTAAATCTACATATTCGCGGTTACCTGTTTTAATAAGTAAGCGCTCTATTTCTTCTTTTTCAAACCCGCTAACATCAATACCTGTCGCGGCTAAACGCGTTTTTGGTACTAATTCACGATCGTAAACTTCGCCAATAACGGTTTGCTTTGCAATCGACCCTTCAAGTTCAAACTGTACAACTTCTGAAGGCCAGAAAAAGCTTAACCCTTTCCAGGCTATCATTGCTAATAAGCCTAAAACTGAAATCAAACTGATGCTCACTGCACCACCGGTCATCCAAATCCAAGGAGAACCAGACTTAAACCACTGCTTTACCATGTCATGTCTCTCCGCTTACATTGAGCTGTATTTTTCACGCAGTTGCTGGCGAACAAACTCAGCGACTGTGTTAAAAATGAATGTGAATATGAATAATACAAAGGCTGCTAAGAATAATATTCTATAGTGCGAACTACCTACTTCTGACTCTGGCATTTCAACTGCAATATTTGCTGCAAGCGTACGCATACCTTGGAAAATGCTCCAATCCATAATCGGTGTATTACCGGTTGCCATAAGTACAATCATGGTTTCACCAACTGCTCGGCCAAGTCCCATCATTACCGCAGAGAAAATACCTGGACTTGCTGTTAGTAATACAACACGTATTAGTGTTTGCCACTGCGTCGCACCTAATGCTAATGAGCCATTTGATAAATGCTTTGGAACACTAAATACCGCGTCTTCTGCAATTGAGAATATAGTAGGAATAACCGCAAAACCCATCGCAATACCTACAACAAGCGAGTTACGTTGATCGAATGTCATACCTAGCTCATTTGTTAAATACTGACGTACATTGCCGTCAAACATCCAAAGTTCAACAAATTCGCTCATAGCAAACGAAAACCAACCAATAAGTAAAACGACCGGAATAAGGATGATTGAATGCGAACCATCAGGAATTCTATGGCGTATTTTTGTTGGTAATTTAGTCCAGGCTAAACCTGTCGCTAACATACCTAAAGGTAATAATATGAGTAACCCAACAATGGCAGGTAAGTGCTCTTCTATTAATGGGGCTAACCAAAGACCCGCTAAAAAACCTAAAATAACGGTTGGTAATGCTTCCATTATTTCAACGGTAGGCTTAACCACTTTACGTAATTTGCTCGACATAAAGTATGCCGTGTAAATAGCCGCCGAAAGCGCGATTGGTACAGCAAACAACATCGCATAAAGTGCTGCTTTTAATGTACCGAACGAAATTGGCACAAGTGAAAACTTAGATTCAAAGTCGTCACTGGCTGATGTTGACTGCCAAATATAACCTGGCTCTGGGTAACCTTCGTACCACACTTCTTGCCAAAGTGCTGACCAAGTAACTTCTGGGTGCTCGTTATGAATGTCTAATACTGTTAGCTTATTATCCGCTAAAATTAACGCAGCATTTGAACGTGGTGCAATTGCAAAGTTTTCTATTGCGCCTTCACTTACTTTCCCCTGCCAAAGTTTTGCTTCGCTGGTTGTGTAGTACACGCCTAGCTCACCATTATTGCCGGTAGTAAAAAAAGTACGACGGTAAAACTCAGTAAATACATTTAATTTACTTTGCTTAGTTGTTTCAAATGAGCGAATCTTTTGATATTCACGGCCTGTGTCAGTGTTTACTTCAAACCACTGCGAAACCTCACCGTTATCATTAGCAAGCATGAGTGAATTTGCGCCCGCTAGCAGTTGTGCAGATACAATATTTGCATTTTCTTCGTTAGCCGAAAGCAACTGAATTTGCTCTACATCACTTGGGTCACGCGTATCGTATACATACACTTGATTAGCAGAACGTACAAAAGTACGTGTTGTATCTGGCGACATTAATAACTCGTCTACACGTCCATTAACATCAAGTTCTGTACGCTCAACAACCCATTCTACTTCACCGGTAAACATATTCTCTTCAGCAATAAAGCTACTAAATAATACACGCTTATCTTCTGTAAGAGCTACAACCGCTGTTTTGTCTTCATAGTGACTAAATGCAAAGCGTTTAATAGCTGCACCTTGTTCATCTACTTCTAAAGCCATTTCCCCTAGAGGAAAACCTAAGCGAGGTGTTAATTTACGCTCGTTGTTTGGAAAGGTAACTAAAAATTTAGGTGCAACAACCATTACGGTGCCATCTTCTAAACCAAACGCATAATGCCCTTGAAAAGGCGCGCTTGTTGCAAAGCTTGTTGCATCACTTGGTAAATCTGCATTAAGTGTTTTGAGTTTTTTACCAAAACTACCTGACTCAACACTGTAAAAATCAACCTGACCTTGCTGACTTAGTAAATAAGCAACTTCAGTTTGCTCTTCTACACCTAAGCCTGCTATTTGCTGTGAATTAGCAACATGAAAGCTATCGCGTTTTTCTACTTTTGCTGATTCAAAAATTGGCTGTACTACATAAAGAAGGTAAAAGAATATTAATAGCAGTGCTACCAATACCATTATCCCACCTGCGGTTATGCCAAACTTGGCAAACCGATCTTTAAATAGACGGCTTCGATCCGTATTAAAAGTCGGCTTATTCGGATTTGAAGTCATCAAAACACCCTTAAATCTTAACGTTGCATAAATTATATTTCATCAAGATGACAGTAATGTTACAGCAGTAATAATAAGCACTCTAAAACAGCTTTAAATAAAACTAACGAGGGAAAAGTCTAAATTAGCTTCAAATAGGTGATTTATAAGTGAACTAAATTATAAAATAATTGGACAAAGTATTTATCGAGGTCAATACTAAAAGAGTACTTAGTAAATAATAATGACTATTAATACTGCGTATAGTCAACACAACTATATTCATTTTTTTAATTTATAATCAAAGATTTATAAAAAAGTGCAACAACACACAATTTAAATTAGACAACATACTTAATGCCTATGCATTTACTTTCTTTGGGCTTAAAAAGAGAATTATTTATGAAGCAGTTGGTTATAACTATTTTAGGGAAAGATCGCCCTGGTTTAGTAGAGAGCATCTCATCAGTCGTATTACAGAATCATGGCAACTGGCTAAGCAGTAACTTAAGCCATTTATTAGGTCATTTTGCAGGTATTATTCAACTTGAAGTTGCTGAGGAGCATTTTCAATCATTACAAAGTGCTTTAAATAAGTTACCTAAGTTAGACGTTCGTATTGAAACCGGAAACACAGAGATTGAACCATCAACACTAGAGCAAATTAATCTAGTCATAACAGGTAACGACCGTCCTGGTATTGTTCAAGAATTGGCAAGTGTAATACGCCATAAAGGCGCTAATATTACTCACTTAAATTCAAGACAGCAGAGTGCGCCTAATTGGGGTGTGCCCATTTTCAGTGCCGTAGCTACCGTTACTTTGCCAAATGGTATGGATAAAGACGAAGTTATTGAAGCGTTAGAATCAATTACAAGTGATTTAATTGTAGATACAGAAGAAGTTTAACCTCTATTTATGCGTGCCATACAACTGACACGCATACCATTTTAGTCCATCAAAATGCTCTGCGGGTTATTTAAAGCAGACATAAAATAGCTGATGCTTGCATCGGCTTATTTTAAATAATCACCTTAAAGCTAATAAGAGCGAGATAAACTCAGTAATCCCGCTCTTTTATAAAGCTACATATCCATATGACGATTAGTGCTTTGCATCATTTGCTTTATACCTTGCTTTTCAAGCTCTAGTATTTGTTGAAGCTTTTCTTGCCCACTTTCGGTTTCGGCGCGTTCAAGTAAGTATTCATATAACTCAATCACTTTTTGATGTTGCTGTGCTAAATAGCCTTGAATGACTTCTTCATCGAATTGCTGATCTTTACTAATGTCTTCAAAAGTAATTAGCTCAGGATTTTTAGCAAAATATTCATAACTGTATGTATCGAGAGTATTTATTTCAGTTATCGCTTTAAACCCGACTAAATCTTCGGCGAGTTTTTTTTCGTAATTTAGGTAGTAGTCCACCAGCATTGCATTATGTTCATCGAGTAAATCCTTTACGCTATAGAAATTAGCCGCCATTTGCGTATGAAACAAAACGGTCCAATCGTATACCTCTTTAATTGTTTTAACTTGCATGTGCATTCCTTACTTAGTTGACTGTATAGGTAATACACTGCGTAAAGCGTGCCAATTAAAAAGCTATTTAAAAACAGTTGGTTAATTTAAATATGAGTAATAACTCGCTATTTAATAGAACAACTTACAAATTATAGGTAATTTTTATAGAGCAATGCGCGGGTAGTAACAGCATTGCTCTATCGTCTTGTTGTTTTATATTATTTAAGTCCTTGTTTGCGCCACAGCAAGTAAACAGCAGGAATAACAAGTAAGGTGAGTACAATTGCACTGCCCATACCGCCAACCATAGGCGCTGCTATTCGGCTCATTACTTCGCTTCCGGTGCCTGTACCATAAAGTACAGGTAATAAACCGATAATAATTGTCGCGACAGTCATCATAACCGGGCGTACTCGAAGCCCTGCACCTTCAATAATGGCTTGCTGTAATTGCACTAAGCTAAGCGGTTTTCCGGCTTGCTCTGCTTCGAGGCATTTTTCTTGATAGGCTTGGTTTAAATACACCAACATAATGACCCCTATTTCTACCGCAACACCGGCTAAGGCAATAAAGCCTACACCTACTGCAACTGAAAAGTTAAAGCCCTCTAAATACATCAGCCATACGCCACCAATCATTGCCAGTGGCAACGTAGCCATAATAATAGTGACCTCAGCAAAGCTTCTAAAATTAAGGTAAAGCAATACAATAATAATCGCTAATGTAAGAGGTAATACATAAGTCAGTTTGTCTTTAGCGCGCTGCATGTATTCATACTGCCCAGCCCACGTAATTGAGTAGCCAGCAGGTAGTATTAGGTCTTTATCGAGCACTTGCTGAGCGTGCTCAACGTAAGTACCAATATCAACGCCATCTATATCAATAAAACTCCAACCGTTTAAACGTGCATTTTCGCTTTTTATACCAGGCGGTCCATCTTCAATAAATACATCGGCTACATCACCAAGTGCTATACGCTGCCCTGTAGGCGTTACAATAGGTAACAACATTAACTCTTCTGGCGAGTCTCTGTATGCTTGCGGATAACGTAAATTAACAGGGTAACGCTCTTGCCCTTCTACCGTTTGTGTTACGTTTGTACCACCTATTGCAGTAGATACAACTTGCTGTACGTCGCTAATGTTTAAGCTATAACGCGCGGCTTTTTCACGATTTATATCTACTTTTATATAACGTCCACCGGCTACTCGCTCTGAATAAACCGATGCAGTGCCTTGCACATCTTTTAAAAGCACTTCTATTTGTTGACCAATTTTTTGAATTTCACTCAACTTTGGTCCCGCAACTTTAATGCCCACGGGAGTTTTAATACCGGTTGCGAGCATATCAATACGTGTTTTAATTGGCATCACCCACGCATTAGTTAGCCCCGGAAACTTAACCAAACCGTCGAGTTCTTTTTTAAGTTTTTCAAGCGTCATACCCTCGCGCCACTCGTCTTTTGGTTTTAACTGAATAAACGTCTCTATCATTGTAAGCGGCGCAGGATCTGTTGCAGTTTCTGCTCGCCCAACTTTACCAAATACTGTTTTAACCTCGGGTACTGTGGCAATTAACTTGTCGGTTTGCTGTAGTATTTCGCGCGCTTTACCTACCGATAAACCAGGATACGTTGTGGGCATATACATTAAATCGCCCTCATCGAGTGGCGGAATAAATTCACTGCCTATTTTATTTACCGGGTAAAAGCCAATAACAGAAACAACCACCGCGAGTACCAATGTCATTTTTGGAAATTTAAGCACCCAGTTAAGTAGTGGACGATACGCTGCGACGAGTAATCGGTTAACTGGATTTTTTTGCTCCGAAATAACTTTACCTCTAATAAAGTAACCCATCAATACCGGCACTAAGGTAATCGCAAGCCCTGCAGACGCAGCCATAGCATAAGTTTTAGTGTAAGCCAGTGGCGCAAACATACGTCCTTCTTGCGCTTCTAAAATAAATACCGGCATAAAGCTGACGGTAATAATTAATAAACTAAAAAATAATGCAGGTCCTACTTCACTCGCCGATTTAGCCACAACTTCCCAGCGGTTTTCGTTGGTAAGAGGGGTTTTTTCCATATGTTTATGCATATTTTCAATCATGACGATAGCACCGTCAGTCATTGCGCCTATCGCTATTGCAATTCCTCCTAAAGACATAATATTGGCGTTAATCCCCTGCCAATACATAATTATAAATGCCGTTAAAATTCCAAGCGGTAATGTAATAATCGCCACCAGCGATGAGCGCACATGAAACAAAAACACTACACACACTAAGGCAACTACAATAAGCTCTTCAATTAGCTTACTTGTTAAATTATCTACCGCGTTATTTATTAAGTTGGAGCGATCGTACACAGGGACTATTTCAACGCCCTCTGGCAATCCCTTTTTAAGCGATTCTAATTTTGCTTTTACAAGCTCAATGGTTTTTTGTGCATTTTCGCCATAGCGCATAATAACAATGCCGCCGGTTACCTCGCCTTCACCATTCAGTTCTGCAATACCACGGCGCATTTGCGGTCCGACTCTAATATCGGCTACATCACGCAATTGCAGCGCAGTACCGTTGGCGTTTACACCAAGCGGAATAGCTTCCAAGTCGGCAACACTCTTAATGTAGCCTGTGCTTGTTACCATGTATTCTGCTTCAGCCATTTCAACTACTGAGGCACCCATCTCTTGGTTGCCTTGTTGAATAGCGGTTTGAATGAGGCTAAGCGGAATACCATATGCGCGTAATTTATCGGGCTCTACATTGACTTGGTATTGCTTAACCATGCCACCAACAGCAGCCACTTCAGATACACCGGGCACAGTTTGTAGCTCAAACTTTAAAAACCAATCTTGTAAGCTTCGTAACTGACTAATATCGTGTTTATTTGTTTTATCAATTAGTGCGTATAAGTAAATCCAACCTACGCCTGTTGCATCAGGGCCAAGCTCTGGCGTAGCGCTATCGGGTAATCTACTCGCTACTTGGCTTAGGTATTCTTGTACTCGGCTACGCGCCCAATACAAATCAGTTTTTTCATCAAAAATAACGTAAACGTACGAGTCTCCAAAAAACGAAAAACCCCTTACAGTTTGTGCACCCGGCACAGAAAGCATTGCTGTGGTGAGCGGAAATGTAACTTGGTCTTGCACTACTTGCGGCGCTTGCCCCGGGTAAGTGGTTTTTATAATGACCTGAACATCAGATAAGTCAGGCAAGGCATCCACTGGAGTATTTTTTACAGCAAACAACCCTCCACCCAGTAAAATTAATGTAAGCAACAACACAAAAAAGCGATTGCTAACAGACCAGCGAATAATGGCAGTTATCATAATGGCTCCTAGTGAGAACTATGTTGCATAGTAGAATGATCAATCGGCTCTGCGTTTTGCGCTTTAGTAATTACAAATTCATCGTTAATAATGCTAAAAGTAAAATTAATATACTGGGCATTTTCAAACTTAGTAACATCAATATCTGGCGCTAATACAAAGTCCATTGTGGCGGGTTCTCGATTCCATTTTTCAATGGCTTCTCGGCTAATATTAATAATGCGATTTTGTATATCTATGGCATTAATAGTGCCGTTAACCGTGGCGTTTTGTGGCTGCATATCCATGTTCATATTTGAGTCTGAACCAGAATCCGAACTCATACCTGAGCTAATACTAGAACTAGGCATTTCCATTCGTTTAAAGTCGGAGCTTTTACTCGATTCAGAGTCTATTAAAAATTGCGCTGAAGTCACTACCGTGTCACCTGTCATTACACCTGACAAAATGACCGCTTCATTACTATTAATTTGCCCAACTTCAACTTCTATTGATTTAAAACGACCCTCACCTAATGCAATAACCACGCGGTTTTGATGCTGCGTGCGGATTACCGCTTCTTTAGGGACTGTAAATTGCGCCTTACTCGCTTTAGCGTGAATGCTCACTTGTGCAAACATATTTGGTTTTAACCGATGATCTGCATTTTCAAACCTAAGCCTTACACGCAGAGTCCGGTTTTTAGCATCAAGCGCGGGGTAAATGTAATCAACCTTACCTTCCCACTTTTGACCTTTTAAGTAATCAAGCGTCATTGTAACGGGCAACCCAACACTCACTTGTTCTGATTGGCGCTCGAACACTTCCGCCTCTACCCAAATTTCATCAAGCTGGGCAATACTCATCATTGATGTGCCTGGTTTAACGTAAAAGCCTTCTCGTACTGTTAGCTCATCTACCACACCACTTTGCTTTGCGTAAAAAGTAATATTTTGCATTATCTTTTTATTTTTTTGTAAGCGCTCGATAAATCCATCAGACACATTTAACGACTCTAAACGCGCCTTTGCAGCGCGAATTAACACGGTATTATTACGATTAACCGCCAATAAAAGCTCTTCCTGTGCGTTCACCAATTGTGGTGAATACAATGTATATAAAGGCTCACCGGCTTTAACTTCTGCGCCTTGTGCTTTAACATATAAACTTTCAATCCAGCCTTCTACACGCGGATGAATGTGAATAAGTTGGTCTTGGTTATATTGCACATAACCCACAGTATTTATATCGCTGTGAAGTGTTTTAAGCTCTACTTTGGCGGTTCTTACGCCAAAGTTATTAACGACTGCAGGCGAAATAGTTACAGCGCCAGGTCCATCCTGAGCGTTGCTAGCGTTTTCATACACAGGGACTAAATCCATTCCCATTGGAGAAAGCCCTGGCGTGTCACGCCTGTAATTACTATCCATAGGGGCTACCCAATATAAGGGCTGTTTGTCAGTGTTTTGTTGTTCATTCATTGCCGAGTTGCTAGGTAAAAATTGCATTACTAAGCCGCCTATTAACCCAAAGGCGCCTGCGCCAACTAAGGCGGCAACAAGTAACTTTAAATTAGTATTCATTGTGTAATTCTCCAGTTTGCTCGCTCATTACTTGGGGGTCTAAGCTACTTGCATAATAATTAAGGCGGGCGGTAATAATATGTTGATCTACTTGAATATTCAGTGCATCAATTTTGGCGTTAAGTTCACTAATGCGCGCGCGCATCACGTCAGAAAAATCCCCGTCGTCGCGTGTATAAGCATTAAGTGTTGCCTGAGATTGCTCTGACATTTGCGGTAATAACGTATTTTGATAAAGCGCATCGCGTTTTTGCAAACGAGCGAGTTGGCTAAACTCCTTAAAGTACATGCCTTTGAGTTTTTGAAGCGCCACCAGCTTTTGTGTTTTAGTAGCTTCTGCACTCGCAATAGCCGATTTAACCTGTTGATCTTGTCTGTTATCAGTAAACAATGGCAAATCAATACTAAACCCTACAGAGAGTAAATCAGCTCGCGACTCACCCATCGGGGTATCATCTCGGTAACCATAACCCACATTAACGCCCATCTGAGGTTTGTAGCTTTGCTTAGCGAGTGCAACTTCGGTTTGCTTTGCCGTTACGGTTTTATCTATCGCAATAATTGCGGGATGCGTCATAAGCAACTGTATTAGCTCATCAAATTCAAGGCTCGCAAAATCAACCAGCCCTGCGGTTTTAGTAAACTCAGTATTTAAAGGCTGCATAAGCATATTCATAGGTAACCACTGTGCTAAACGGTTTTTAGCACTTTCAAATTGCTGCTCAAGCATAACTAGCTTATCTTCAAGACGGGTGAGTTCTAATTGCGCACGAATAATATCTTGCTGACGTGTTTTACCTAAGGTGCTTGCGTAGCTTGCTTCGGTAATGTCAATAAGTTGAGTAAATAGCCCTTTATCTAGCTCAATTAAAGCAATACTTCGCTGAGCACGATACGCGTTTAACCACGACTCAATCACAATTGCTTTTACTTGTGCTAAGCGATCGGCGCGCTGCCAAGGGTATTGTTGAGCAGACTGTGCTAATGCTTTTTGTCTAAGCGCTAAACTATTCCCTCGGCTAAACTTTTGGCTCAAATCAACTTTAAGCTGCGTCATCCCTTCTTGATCAAACGCATAACCGTTAGTAGGTAAGTTGAGTAAGCCAACCGTTAAAACAGGATCGGGTAAGGTGCCAGCGGCAATGCTTTGCGCTATTGCTGCATCTTCTTGGTAGCCACTCGCTTTTAGCCATGGCTCATGCGTTAGCGCATAATTAAGCGCTTGCGTTAAGCTAAGCGTTTGCTCATTACTAGTTTGCTTTAGTGTTTCGGTATTTAGGTTATTTTGATTGTTTTGCGCATTAACAGCTGTGCTAAATAACACAACACTACATAATACGACTTTAATACTTACAGCGTGGTTCATCACCGGCTCCATCTAAAAAATAAAAGAAAATCTTAAATTAGGAAGCAAAAAAGGTGTTTAGGAGTTACCAATAAACGGGGTTACCGCAATTTTTACATACACCTATCCTGCTATTAAGCAGACATAGGAGGGCGGTAGAGTGAACGAGGTATATTAATTTGTGTAGTAAATACACGTACATTTACTTTTTCAGATTCAAGTAAAGTAACGCTAAATAAAGTATCAACATTAAGCATTGAGTTAGCAGCGCAGCCACTCATAGGGCATTTACAGTCATTTTGTGGCGTACTTTCGTCGTCGCAACAATCCATCTGCATCATATTTTCAGACATGCTAACGACAGCTGTTGCATCACTACTTTGTGTCATTGGCATTTGGGCATGCGTTGCTGTCTTAGTTGGCATATGTGGCATTTCGCATACCATAGCGACAGACGCAACTGCCTGACCCACAAAAGTGAGCAGTAAAGTTATCATGAGTAAACTAGAGTAAAAACGTTGCAACATTATGCCTTTTAATAAACTTTAAAATGATTGTAAGGTAACCTAACGGCAACCACAAATACTTTAATTATGTAGACTGCGGTTTAGCAGGTGTTTTAATTAAGTTACTCGCGATAATTGCAAATATACAATATGCGCTAAAATACCAAAACCCTTCACCAAATTGTGCATTCATAACAAGTAGCTCGCCACTTTTACCATGGGCGTTACCTGCTAAGTAAGTCACTATTAATGCAATAACAAATACATCAACCATGCTCCACTTACTTAATGCACAAATAACCAGACCGAGCTTTTGCTTAAACCCATTCAAAGGTAGGCAACAATAAAGCAACTGTAATAATAGCTTTAAGCTTGGAATAACAATAGAAAACAACCCCACTAAAGCGGCTACAAATAAATTATTATTGCTAGCAAGCTCTTTAACTGTACCTAAAATACTTTGTGTTTTGTTATAGGCGCTAATCTCACCTTCTAACTTATCAAGCCCTAGCATGTTCGAGAACATCATTAGCATACTGCGAGTTCGACCATCGCCCTCTTCAGCCAGCATTTCAATACCCGCTTGCGCTAGTTTTGATTTATCTATGTTGCCCTCTATTGTTAATACTGGTTTTGTAATACCAGGAAACAATAAACAAAGAGCAACCACTACACTTATAACCGACAACCAATTACGCATATTTATTCTGCTATTGCCTCAATAATGTCGTCACTGTATAAAACAGCATCCAGTAAAAAATTAAATATATGCCCAACATGTTGTTCGGGATTTATTTTAGCTAGTTGAACCATCGCCTTATCAATATTATCTACTTCAAACTCTTTTATTAGCGATAAACACTCACCTAAAGTGCCTTTTTCAAGTAGTAACGCATCAGATATTGCAGCATCTAAAGTAAACTCTTTAACTATGTCTTTTAAATCGCCATCTAAAATGGCATCAAGCACAGAAAACAAACCCACTAGATAGCCTTGCTCAGTCAGTTCTTTATTATTTTGCTCTAAAATAAGCGACATAAATTGTGCCCGAGTTAAAGCAAGCTTAGTTAACTCAGTTGGTTTTTCGACCCCCAACTCACTAATTGCTAATACACGAACAAATTGCCTTATTGTATCTTCACCTAAATAAATAACCGCTTGTGAAATAGAAGTAATAACTAAATTTGCTTTGCCTGAACGCGCGTTAGCTAGCTTTAAAACCCTGGCTGTTATGGCTACATCTCTGGCCACTCGTTGATGAACTTCTTTAAAGCAAAGTGTTTGTTTTGCTGTAAAACGCAATAGATCAAAAACAGTTAACTTTGAAGGCTCTACACCTTTATACGTAATCATTTCTGGGCGAGAAAAAAAGAACCCCTGAAATAAATCACAGCCTGCCAATTTTAATATATTAAATTGTTCATGCGTCTCTATTCGTTCAACAATTATTTTTGCATGTGGATTTGCGCGTTTTATTTTTTTAATGCGCATATTGGTTTTAATAACCGGATCATCTATCTCAATTTTTATGTAATCAACATGTGCTAATAGTGGCTCCCATTTTGGATCGCCATCGTAATCATCAAGTGCAAAAACATACCCTTCTTTTTTAAGTTCTTGCACACGCTCAGCAACCGCAGGAATATTACCCGTGCGCTCTACTATTTCAATAACACTATTTTCTGGCAATAAAAGTTTGGGAAAGTTATCGAGAATAGTTTCTGATGACAAGTTTATAAAAGCTAAATGATGCGCGGTAAGTCTATCTAAACCTACCAACATTAATGCATTAAAAAACAGGCGGCTTGTCGCATGCACATCAGAAGTGCCCACAGGAAACGCATTATTGGCTGAATCTCGATAGAGTAGTTCGTATGAGAAAACATTCTGATCTATATCAAAAATAGGTTGCCGGGCGACAAACTGAGTTATTTTTTGTACCTCATCAGGTATGTTATTTAATTTCACTTGGCTCTAAACCTATAAATAAGAGATGGCAAAACAGCCAATAATACGTGTACTTTAATGCAACTCGCATAAGATAAACATAGTAACCATTACAAAACAGCTAAAACTACACAATACTCATATAATAACTTTAATATAAAAGGTGGAGCTTTGACCAACTTTTTTCAGATATTAAAAGTTTGTCTTTTGCTATTTATATTTTCAACTTTAGCAAAGCCTAACACCACGCCCTTAAAATATAATGTGGGTGCATCTGGCAACCATTATCCATTTTATACAAACGATTCAGCCAAACCAGGCATTCCCCCCGGAATAATCAAAAAAGCACTCAAGGCTATATAAAAAGTATTAAAGATAAGTGTATGAGTAATATACCCACACAAAATTAAGGGACTAATGGCGCAGAGCTCGTGTTTTGGAGTATAATAGCAGCAAATGTTAACTCGACCAGAATCAGAAAGAGCCCCATGAGTATTGAAAAAGCCTTAATCGAACGTAGTAATAATCAATGTGAATTGTGTGCAGCCACCGAGAACTTATCTGTTTATGAAGTACCACCGGTAACTGAAACCCACTCAGATAAATGTATTTACACGTGTCAAACATGTAAAAATCAAATCGAGAATAACAGCGAAATAATGCCTACACATTGGCACTGTTTAAACGATAGCATGTGGAGCCAAACTCCTGCAGTACAAGTTGTAGCTTACAGAATGCTTTCGCGTTTAGCGCCTGATAATGGCTGGGCACAAGATGCGCTAGACATGATTTACCTTGAAGAAGACACGCTAACCTGGGCTAAAAAAGCACTTGCCGAAGATGACGATTTAAAGCATGTAGATAGTAACGGTGTAGTACTTCAAGCAGGCGATACTGTTACCCTAATTAAAGACTTAGACGTTAAAGGCAGTAGCCTTACCGCTAAACGTGGAACAGCTGTTCGTAATATTGGCCTAACCAGCAACCCTGAACATATTGAAGGGCGAGTTGACGGCCAGCGCATTGTTATTTTAACTAAGTTTGTTAAAAAATAATCGTTTGTTTTTAATTATTAAAGGCGCTAATGCGCCTTTTTTTATGTTTAAAATAAGTTAAGGAATGATTAAGTAACTAGGTAATACACTAAGGACATAATATTGAGTAAGGATAACCAACATGGAAAAGCATCAAGCAGTATCTTCGCGTAAAAAGGCAGTTGCAGGGATTGGCTTATTGGCGCTTAGCGCTTTTGCAGTAACTGGCTGCGGTGAGCAAACTAAATCGACTGAAAACACAGAAATTGCAGAAGCAATAACCAGCCTAACTATCCAAGCTAGCTACAAAGATCGCAGTATGCTTCGCCCTGGCTCGCAATTAATAGTTACGCTTTCCAATGTATCTAAAATGGATGTAAAAGCCGATATAATCACACAAGAAGTGATTGATGTAACCCAAGCCCCGCCATTTACCGTTGAGCTAATTTATGATGCCAGCAAAATTAGCGATAAACATCGCTATAGCCTAAGCGCCAGAATTATAAATAAAGACAAAGTGCTTTACACAAGTACAACAAATCATGACCCGTTTGCAGAATCACAGTTAACTACCCCCTATAAAATTGAGCTTTCAAAAGTGTCGACTCAAAAACCCGATGTAACACTCACAAATACTTACTGGAAAGCAATAACAATAAATGCTCAAACTGTGAATGTTACAACTAAAGAACCATTCATTCAGTTCAATAAAGACCACCGCGTTAATGGCTTTTTAGGCTGTAATAATTTTAGCGGAAGCTATAGCACCGAGCAGCAAACAATTACACTTAGTCAGCTAGCAAGTACAAAAAAGATGTGCTCGGATAATATGAGCCAAGAAGCGGCTATGTCTGACGTACTTAGCAAAACTTCAAAGTGGGAAATAACAGGTGAATCACTAAAACTTAAAAACAGTCGCGGTAATACGCTTGCTACTTTTAGTGCGGTTTATTTTAATTAATATTTAGCTCCCTTATATATATTACCTAACACATTCGTATTGATTTTAAATAAAATGCCCAGCAAAGCTGGGCATTTTATTATTCGTTATAAGCGCTATTTAAAGTTACTCATCAACGAGTTGTTCACTTCTGTAAAAACCACTTGGCTCACTTAACAAACTAACAAGTTCAGGCATTATTGCATCTATTGTTTGCTTTAGCTTCCATGGAGGATTAATTACAATCATGCCCGATGCTGTCATACCGTGTACGTCAGTATCGGCTTCAGTGCCTAATTCAAATAACTGAATGTTGCGCATTCCTGAATCAATTAAGCCCTGCTCCATATTATCAATGCGCTCTCTATCTACAACCGGATACCAAATCATGTAAGTACCTGTAGCAAAACGCTGATGAGCTTTAACTAAGGTTTTTACAACCGTTTCGTAGTCATCTTTAATTTCGTATGGAGGATCAATTAACACACACGCTCTGCGAGATGCTGGTGGTAACAAACCAACTAAACCTGCAAAACCATCCTCTCCACGTACACGAATAGATCGCTTACCTTGCATGTTTTCTTCAAGTAATAATAAATCGCGCGGGTGCAGTTCAAAAAACCAACCCTTATCTTGGCGGCGTAAGTAGTGCTCTGCAATTTTTGGTGAACCTGGATAAAACGCAAGTTCGTCAGTGTCGTTAAATGACTTAATTAATTCAATGTATTCATTAAGCTCAGCATGCTCACTTTTATGATGCCAAAGTTTTTCAATACCATCTTGATACTCTTGCGTTTTTTGCGCATCGGCAGCTGCAAGTTCAAAAAAGCCAGCACCTGAATGTGTGTCTATATAATCAAGCGGTTTATCTTTAATTGTTTGATAATTTAGCACTTGTGCCAGTACTAAGTGTTTAAGTACATCGGCAGGATTACCCGCATGAAATGAGTGTCTGTAACTAAGCATTATTTATTTTCGCCATACGCAATTTAATATCGTAAGTGAACCATAAGCACTAGGCTTTGGCAACTTACACCAAGATAAGAGAGTGTTTAAGTGAACCATTTCTGAATGAAAAAGCCCATATGCTGAATTATCCCTTAACGCAAAAGAAAAATCAGCTAAAACCACCGTAAATGCTGGCAAATCAACACACTTTGCTTTACATTTGCATGACATTAATTACAGTTATATGAGCGCCTTTATGAATAACACTACTCTTCAACAACTCGAACAACTGATCGATTCTTTAATCGAACGTAATAACCAATTACAAACAGATGTTGTTACTTTAAAAGAACAGAACACTAAACTAAGCGATGACAACGAATTGCTACAACTTGAAGCTTTAGAAAATGAAGAAAAGCAAAAAGATGCCAGCACTACTTTATCTGGTCTTCTTGATAAGTTACAAAGCGCACAACAGGCTAGCTAATGTCTGAGCTGCAAAACCAGCGGGTCACTGTTGAGTTGCTAGGTAAAGAGCAGCAATTTGCTTGCCCTGAAGGGCAGGAAGATGCATTAATAGCAGCAGCTAAAAATCTAAATGACTTAGTTGAGCAAATGAAGCAACGCTCAACCGTTAGAAACGATCAAAAAGCCCTACTAATGGCAGCATTAAACTTAAGCCACGAATTGCTAGAAGCAAAAACACAGGCTACAGTTGAACAACAGCATCAAGACCAATTGATTGATAAACTCAGTCAGCATTTGGCAAATGACCCCAAACACCAAAAATAAAAAGCGCATACTGCGCTTTTTGTTTATTATTAAAGTAATTAAACATCAGCGTAGAGATAATAAATGAAGTTAAAACTTTCAAACATAGCCTCTTCATGTAAGCACTTACTATTAGCATGCACTTTATTATCAATAGTACCTAGCACCTATGCTGCCGTCACTTGGAATACAATAAACCCTCATATTCAGTTTTTAAAGCAACAAGACAAGCTTCGCTTTTACGACTCTAACCAAGTATTAATTGAAGGCGAGAAATGTACCTTACTTGTTGATACGAGCGCCAATTTCGCTGCAGTTGAACAACTTGCTGAAGATTTAAAGAAACGCCTTAAAACACCTTTATGCTATTTAGTGGCTACCCACTACCATGACGATCACTTGCTAGGTATGGCGGTTATGCAAAATTTTTACCCTGATGCTAAGCTCATTGTTCATCAGCAGGTAAATAAAAATTTTAACCTTTATCAAACAGCATATACCGACAAACTAGACACGTATGAAAAGAGCATTGAGCTGAGCTACCAACGATTAGCGAATGTGCCCAAAGAAGAGCAAGCTAAATGGCGAAATAAGTTAGAGCTTGCAAAAAAACGACTTTTTCGCTGGCAGGAGTATCAGCTTAGCAAACCCGAAATAGTAATTGATAGTCGTAGAGTTATCGACCTTGGTGATTTTGAGGTAACGCTTGAGCCGCAACAAGCCCATACTAACGGCGATTTAACTATTACTACTAATAATGGCAGTGTGCTTATTGGTGGCGATATCGTTGACTGGCTTCCTTACCCTGGACACGGTGAACTTAAAAGTTGGCAAGCGTTGCTTAAGCAATATATTAACGACGAAAAGCTCACTATTATTTTACCTGGGCACGGCGGCACATTAACAAAAGAGCAGCTGAAACAGCCACTATCATTTTTAACAGCTATAACAGAGCACGTTAAAAATAATAAAGATCAAAGTATTGAGCAGTTAATGCTATCGTTTCCTGAATCAGTTATTGAGCCTTATAAACAAGAAACGCTTAATATAAAATCGAGCAACTTCTTTTTACAAGCTGGCCTAAATCGCGCAAAAAGCGCAGAATAACTCAACACAACGGATTGTGTTAAAATAATAAAAGGAATTTACAAAAGTGATCACTATGCGCAGTTTGGTTTTATGTTGTTTGGTTATTTTGTTATTTGGTTGTCAATCAACGGAGCAAGAACCACAAGAAGCTCCACAAATATTTACTCATTTTGAGCCTGACTATACTTATGATATTGATGATGAAGTAGCTCAAACGCCCCAAGTTAGTGAGCACGTTACGCCACTTCAATTCAAAAAAACAATCGTAAAAAAGCGCCCACCAAAAACCACCGATTTGTGGGTTCATATAGCCAACAATCTACACTTTACGGTTTATCAAAATCGCGCGTTAAAAAAGCGTATCAGCTGGTACGCAAAGCAACCTAACTACTTACAAACTGTGAGTAAGCGCGCAGCGCCTTACCTGTATCATATCGTAAAAAAAATTGAGCAAAAGCAATTACCTATGGAGCTCGCTTTACTACCATTTGTAGAAAGCGATTTTAGACCAACGATAGCCTCATCACAGCAAGCTGTTGGTGTTTGGCAATTAGTTGGCGCAACAGCGCATCACTTTGGAGTTAAGTCAGACCAATGGTACGACGGTCGCCAAGACGTACTTGCTTCAACCGATGCAGCGCTTGATTACTTAAGCTACTTACATAAACGCTTTGATGGTAATTGGCTACATGCTTTGGCTGCTTATAACAGTGGTGAGGGCCGCGTTAAACGCGCAATCGAAAAAAACAAAAAGCGCGGTAAAAGCACCGATTACTGGTCACTCAGTCTGCCAAAAGAAACCGCCGACTACGTACCCAAGTTACTCGCTTTAAGCTATTTAGTTAAGCACCCACAAAAGGGCATTAAACGCCCAAAGCTTGCATATAAGCCATTTACAACACAGATGAATATAGGCCAGCAGTTCGACTTTTCAGTCATCGCTAAGCTCTCTGGTATAGGTTCAAAGCAGTTACACGCGATTAATCAGGGATATTTAAAAAATCAAAGCTCACCTAACGGGCCGCATACTTTACTGCTGCCTATAGGGCAAGAGGCCTTATTAAAAAGTCAGTTTTTTAAATCAAACTTTGCTGGAGAGTACATCGTTAAACAAAACGACACGCTTTACGGTATTGCTAGACGTTTTAGTATGTCGGTAAAAGCTTTAAAACAACTTAATAACAAAAATAATAATTTAATAGGCGTTGGAGAAAAGTTATTAGTTGGACAACCTAAAACCCTGCCAAGCACATTAACAGTTGATTACAAAATTAGCCCTTATTTAGAACACCAAGAGATTGCGATTCCCACCATTGAAATAGATTACGAAGTTAAGTCGGGCGATAGCCTTTGGAGTATAAGTCAGCTTTACGATGTACCCCATAGCGACTTGGCAAAATGGAACAAACTCTCTGCATCGAGCATTTTAAAGCCTGGTACTCAATTAGTACTGTTTATACCACAGGCTGAAAAGCAAAAAGCAGCCCCAACAAAAAAAGATTTTCTGCTAAATTTACAAAAAACGCTAAATCAGCCACGTTAAGTTTATAAACAAGTATATTTCGCGTAAAATTGCGCCCTAACATAGTTATTATTTTAAGAGACAAGCATGCAAATTAGCAAAAATTCAGCAGTTGAATTTCATTACACCCTTAGCGAAGCGGGCGAGCAAATTGAAAGTAGCACAAACGAAGCGCCACTTACTTACATTCATGGCAGCGAAGGCATGCTTCCTGGTTTAGAAAAAGCACTTGAAGGCAAAGAAGCTGGCGAAAAATTTAGTGTAACTCTAGAGCCAAGTGAATCATACGGCGAGCGTGTTGATGACTTAATTCAGCGTATTCCGCTTAAGCATCTACAAGGCGATGTTAAAGTATGGAAACCTGGTATGACAGCAATGGTTAGCTCTAACCAAGGTCGTCATCAGGTTACTATTGTTAAGGTTGGTCGTTTTAACGCAGATTGTGATTTAAACCACCCATTTGCTGGTAAAACGCTAACGTTTGACGTTGAAGTTATATCGGTACGTGAAGCAACAAGTGAAGAAGTTTCTCACGGACATGTGCACGCTGAAGGCGGCTGTGGTCACTCTCACTAGTTAGCAATAAAGGAAGTAAGTATGTCTAAAGTTGCAGTCGTTACAGGTGGTACAAAAGGTATTGGCTTAGCCGTAGTAAAGCGTTTGCTAAACAATGGCTATGAAGTACATAACCTTGATATAGAGCTGAGCGAAATCGGTATATTTCATCAGTGTGATGTAAGTGATGTATCGGCGGTAAAAAGCTGTATCAACGCTATCTGTGAACAAAGCAAACGTATTGATGTACTTGTTTCTAATGCTGGAAAACACTTAAGCGCAAATATAGAAAGCACCGACGAGCAAACTCTCGATGCACTTTTTGCGCTTAATGTTAAAGGCGCTTATGCCGCAATACAAAGCGTATTGCCAAGCATGAAAGCGCAAAATGGCGGCGCTATTATATTAGTCGCTTCCGATCAGGCAATTATAGGTAAGCAAAACTCTTTTGCGTATAACCTAACAAAACATGCCCTTGCCTCAATGGCTAAAACAACAGCGCTTGATTACGCGGGTTTTAATATTAGAGCAAATGCGGTATGCCCTGGCACAATAGAAACCCCGCTATTTCATAACGCGATAGATGCGTACTGCGCAAAAAGTGGCGTAAACAAAGCTGAAATAGTTGCCGAGGAAGCAAGTCTTCAACCGCTTAACCGATTAGGTCAAGCCGATGAGGTTGCTGCCCTTGTGAGCTTTTTAGTAAGCGACGATGCCAGCTTTATTACTGGCAGCCTACAAAGCATTGACGGTGGCTACACTGCCCAATGAGTAATGTGCAATGAGCCTAAAAATTATTGACCCACACGTACACTTTTTTAATTTAGTAGAAGGTCAATACTCATGGCTACAAGGCGCTAACCCACCAGCGTGGCCAAATTTAGAAAAAATAAAACAGCCAGTAAGTGCACAGCAACTTGTTAAAAGTACTGACTTTGAGCTAGTAGGGCTTGTTCATATAGAAGCAGGGTTTGATAACACCTCCCCTATTAACGAGCTAAACTGGCTAAGCTCGCATTTAAAAAGCCTTTCATTTAAGGCTATTAGTTACACCCAAATTGACTCATCGGCTGATCAGTTTATAAACTCGTTGGAAGCTTTAGCTCATTCAAATTTATGTGGAATTAGGGATATAACCGAAGGCACTGACGCAAAGCGTTTATTAGATGCTAATAGCTTTAAAAACCTAACAACGTTATCAGATACCCAACTGCATTTTGAAGCTCAGTTTGATATTGAAAATAGCGAAATAACCAAACAAATAGCTTACTACGCTAAGCAGCTACCGCAGCTTCAAATTATAATTAATCATGCAGGACTGCCAAGTAATTTAAATGATTGGCGACAAGGTGTTGAGTTACTTGCTCAGCATGACAACATAGCAATTAAATTCTCTGGTTTTGAATTACTACAACTCACCAGCGAGCAACAAGCAGCGTGTTTTAGTTTTCTTTTTAATCACTTTGGCCAGCAGCGTATTATGTTTGCTAGCAACTTCCCTGTGTGCCAAATAAATACAAGCTACAACAATCTATGGCACTGCCATAAGGCGTTATGCTCAAACGATAAAACATGGCATGACCTTAGCTATACAAACGCTAAGCACTACTACCAAGTGTAAGTAAAACTAGTTATATTAAACTCTCTTTTTATGATAATACGGCCAATTTATGAAAATGTACTTTTTACTAATCGTTGTATTTTCAGCGCTTCTTCTCAATGGCTGCATATCTCAAAATCCAGACCCGACACCTAAGCTGCAACATGCTCTACTGGCAAAGCCAAATAAAACAGCGGTTAGCAAAGCAATTAAAACACTTGTACATATGCAAGAGACTCAATTAGCTGATGATGTATTTACTACCAGCAGCACAGTAACCCTTAGCAATGTAGATGGTAATAATATTATCGACACGCAAAGTCGCAATACACCCGATCAGTTTGAATTGATGATTAAAGGCAAGCAATGCTATATACGCCACCTTGATAGTAAAGCAACTATTGAACTTAAAGACGTGGAATGTAAAATCAACGAGTTATAACAAGCTTTACCTCCCCCAAAACGAGTAAAAGCCGGTAAGTGACTAATCACTTACCGGCTTTTTAATGTATGACCTAAAGTTAGGTTAAAAGGCTATTATTTTATTTCTACGCGTTGAGAACGCATAACAATCTCATCGTTTAATTCAATACCCAATCCAGGCTCTTCTGACACTTCAAAGAAACCATTTTTAGGTTGTGGGTCTTGTAAACATAACTCGCGGTTCCACTTTTTAATCGCATAAGTGTGGTGCTCATGAATCAAAAAGTTAGGGATAGCCGTTTCTAAGTGCAGTGATGCTGCCGTTGCAACAGGCCCGCCACATACGTGAGCTTGAATACGCACATCAAAAATATCAGCGTAATCACACACTTTTTTGGTTTCGGTAAAACCACCACATAAACCAATATCAGGTTGTAGAACATCAATACTTTGATCTTCTAAGTACGGGCGCACACCCCAGCGATTATACAAACGTTCACCACCAGCAATTGGCACATTAACTTTATCTGCTACTTTTGCATGTAATGAATGGTTTAAATAGTTAACTGGCTCTTCAAAGTACATACAGTCAAATTCTTCTGCAATTTCACCCAACTGAATGGCTGTTGTAACACCCGGTAAACTGTGGCATTCAAAAATAATATCTACTTCGTCGCCTACCGCTTCGCGAATAGCTTGCATGCGTGCACGGTATAGCTTCATTTCAGTGCGTGAAATTATTTTTGTACGGTCGTAATAAGTATTGCCGTCTTTATCGTACTGAATTGGGTCTACTTTTACTGCGTCGTAACCTTCAGCTATCGCTTTTAAAGCAGCTTCTGCGTATTCTTGCGGCTGTACTAGCGCTTTAAATTCGCTATCCCAGTCAAACTGTAATTGCGATGCGTACGTACGTAGTTTGTCGTTAACTTTACCGCCTAATAATTGATATACAGGTAAACCAAGCGCTTTACCTTTAATATCCCAAAGCGCGGTATCAATTGCGCTCATTGCAGCATATACAACAGGTCCGCCGCCTAAGCCCCAAAAGCTCTCACGTAACATACGTGACCATAGTTTTTCTGTTTGAAAAGGGTCGTGGCCGATTAAAAAGGCGTCGGCCATTTCTTTAATCATAGCCGCTGCAGCACTGTGACCTAAATCGTATGCAAGGCCCGCTTCGCCAACACCACTAATACCTTCGTCAGTATGAATACGTACAAACACAGGTGTCCAAGAAGGTCTATCAGGACAGTGAATATCAAATACTTCAACGCGATTTACTTTCATTAAAATTCCTTATTAACCGCTATGGGTTATTTTGCAAAACTAGGGTCAAGTCGATACGCTTTACGTAACATCGCAGGCCACGCAAGTTGCCCGCCAGTGCTGCCACTGTGTACTACGTTTGCTTGATTATAAATATTGTCAATTATAGGTTGCGGTACTTCAATCACCTCTTGCGAGCTTGATTGTAGTGCTAATTGAATTTCACACGCTCGCTGTAAATCATAAAAGCGCATAAACGCATCGCCTACCGTTGGGCCTACTGTTAAGCCACCATGATTTACCAATAACATATGGTTAGTGCTGCCCAAATCATCTTGCAGCACTTTTCGCTCGTCGTCGTTTACTGCAAGCCCTTCGTAGCCATGATAAGAAAGCGATGGCAGTGAAAACATTGAATACTGGCTAAGCGGTAATAAACCATTTTTTTGTGTAGCGACTGCGATTGTTTCTTTAGTATGAAGGTGAATAACACAATGAGCGTCTTCGCGTACCTCATGAATCGCACTGTGAATAGTAAAACCAGCTGGGTTAATACTAAATGGCGTATCGTCAATAATATTGCCGTTTAAGTCGACCTTTACTAAATTAGAGGCAGTTACTTCATCAAAGGTTAAACCAAAGGCATTCACTAAGTAGTGGTCAGTGCCAGGCAAACGTGCTGATAAATGCGTATAGATCAAATCCCCCCAACGAAAGTGCTCTACCAGTCTGTAACACGCAGCTAAATCAATACGCAGTTGCCACTCTTGTGCCGATACTTTATTTTTTAAATCGAGTTTGGGTAAATCAAACATAATAAGCCTTATAAAAACGTACATTATTAACCTGTACGAACAGATGTTTAGAAGTCTAAAGCAGTCTCTATTTTATAGCAAACACCAAACAAAACAGCCACACTATTGTGTGGCTGTTTATAAAACTAAAATACCAATTGCATTAAAATGGTATAACTGCGTAAATTATTTTACGTTAGCTAGGTAATCTGCAATTGCTTCAAACTCTTCATCAGTTACCGTTGCAACCATTGCTTTCATAGCCATGGTCATACCGTTATTACGTGCACCTGACTTAATATCTTTCATTTGCGCTACTAAATAGTCTTTGTTTTGACCGTTTAGTTTAGGGTACATACCCATAATTGGTGCTTTACCTTCAGCGCCATGACAAGTTTGACAATTTTTAGCGGTATAAAGTGCAGCGCCATCGGCAGCAGCTGCATTAAACGAGAAGCTTGCGGCTAAAGTAATGCCCGCGCCTAATAGTAGTGTTTTCATCTTGCTCATTGTATTTACTCTTCTTTTTTGACGGTTAGAAAAACTGTTCTATTGATTGTAGTAAACAATCAAATAAAAAGCATACGTACGAAACGACGCTAGACGATCAACTTAACCAAAAACCGCTAACTCGTTTCTGTCTCACTTTTATATACTTTATCAAATAAAAATGAGCTTACCCTTAATGGACTATTACCACACTATATCATCTGGTACTTCAAAGTCTGCGTACGGGTCATCTTCATCTTTTGGTTTGTTTTCTGGCTCTACATGAAAAACAATATACTTTTCGTCAACTTCGGCCACTTTGCGTGCTGGTTCGTCGTCTAATACGTAAAATTGCCCTTCTAGTACACAAATAGCTAAACGACCGCCCGATAACGCTTTTTGCGTTTTCTCGTTCACATCGATATTTTTTACTTTGTTTTGATAAGTAAAATTAAATGTGCGCTCACCACGAATAGCGTCTTGGTTGTGGTGCTCTAAAATTTGTTTAACACGCGCTTCTTGTTCGCGCTGCTTTAAGCTCACTTGGCGTGTTTGGTTAAGCTCTTCAGCTTTTTTTTGCTGCTCTAGCTTGGTTTGTTGAATATGCTTTTGCAGATCACTTGGGTTGCTAGTAGCCCCTTTCTTTTGCTTTTTTTGTTGCTTACGCTTTTCTGATTTAGCAACTTTAGCATTATGCGATGTTGTTAATCCTGCTTGAAGCAATTGGTCTTGTAATGAACCCATGGCTTTGTTCCACTAAAAACTAATATTATCGCTATTTTAATCACCAACGAGTTCAAATAACAGCGCTATCGACATTAATCTAGCAAACTAGTTAAAACAAACCATGATATAGCGCAATGACTATGGTTTTAATTATGAATTAAAAGCAATTTTTAATACAATACCACGCAACCAATCAGCAAATGCACAAGCCATATAATGCGTTTACCTCATCTACTCGTTTGCTCGGTATTTATATTTTTTGTGCTTTATGCACCGCAACCCCTACTTAGCCTTTTTGCGAGCGAATTTAATGTAGCACCTGCGGTAGCTGGCAGCTTAATGACTGCAACTATGCTGCCCTTAGCCATTGCCCCGCTCGTTTATGGTTTATTTTTAGCAAAAATAAATCCACTACTTATATTACGTATTGCAATGGTGCTTTTAGGCCTTAGCTGCTTACTTTTTATTTATGTACCTAGCTTTGAGCTTTTATTATTAGTCAGATTTTTACAAGGTTTAACACTCCCTGCAGCTTTAACAGCAATGACTAGCTATATAGGTATGAGCTATAGCGCTGATACACTTCAAAAAAATATGACCCTATATATTGGTAGCAGTATAGTTGGTGGTTACTTTGGTCGTGTGCTCGCAGCTTTGTTTAGCGACTTATGGAATTGGCAGAGCTTTTATTACGTAATTGCTTTTATGCTTATTTGCTTAGCTTTGACAATTAAGCATTCTCGCTTTACAAACCCAGCTACACCGTCGCAGCTCTCCCCTCTGGATTACATTAAACAACTTAAAGAAGGCGCTATCCTTAAAGTGTACGGTGCCGTCTTTTGTATGTTTTTTTGTTTTGCTGCATTACTTAATTACTTACCGTTTATATTACAAAACACGTTTTTAATTACCAATACTCGTGACATAGGTTTAGTTTACAGTGGTTATTTAGTTGGTGCCCTCGCCTCTATTGCTGCACCTTGGTTACTTAAAAAAGTCCCTTCGCCTTGGCATTTATTAACTGCGGTATTTAGTTTTTATAGTGTGAGTATTATTTTATTAATGAGCCACCAGCTTAGCTTATTTTTAATCGCATTTACTTTGTTTTGTGGTGCTATGTTTGTGATTCATTCAACTGCCGCACCGCTCGTTAATAAAATAAGTAAAGCCCCGCCAAGCGTAACCAATGGCGGATATGTATCGTTTTATTACAGTGGTGGGGCATTAGGGTCGTTATTACCCGGTGTGGTATACCAACATCATGGGCAAACAGCGTTTATGTTTACGCTGCTCGCGGTTTGCTTATGCGGTTTATCGTTAATTATGTGGGCTTATTTTGAGGGTAAAAATACAACGCGCGGTTGATGCTTTGTGTGATTAAAAAATGTTTCTAAATCAGCTTTACTAAGCAACCATGTTTGGGTGTTTTCAAACGGATGACAATGAAACAAATCACCACCCCAAATATCTTGATCGACCCATAAGCTCACTTCGTTTTGCTTATCATTTAAAAGAGCCAACATAGATACACACCCAGGAGCCACTTTTAAATACGTTGCTAAGCGTTCACTCGATGCAAACCCTAAACGCGAAAGCCCTTGTTGCTTTGATAGTGCCTTTAAATCGAGTTGCTTATTGTGCGCTGTAATAACTAAAAAGTGTCGCTTGCCTTCGTTATCGCGTAAAAATAGGTTTTTAAGACGAGTACCTGGACGCTCAATCATAAACTCATCAGCCGCTAAGCTAGTATGTAGCGGCGGATGTTCTATTGCATCGTAAGTAATATCTAGGCGCACTAAAAGCTCTGCTAACTTAGTTTTATCAGCCAACATATTACAAGCAACGTCCTCTTAGCTGTACGCTCAAATCTCGCCATAAAACATCATTAACTTCATGTTTGTTATCGCAATACTCACGCTCTTTTAGCTCTTGATTTAATAATTCAACTGCTTGATCTTCTAGCTGTAACTTTAGAATGCTCGACTCTTCAAAATGCTCTTTCTCTATATACTGCTTAACCTCACCACGGCTTGGTCTATTGTTAGGACCACGGTCTAGGTTAAAGTTTTCACGATGCTTAGCTTTTACCGAAACAACATAAGCAAAAAGCTTATTGCCTTGCTCATCTTGCTTTTCGTGAAACTGTTTATTATTTATTTCAAAAGGCGGCTCATCATTTGAGGCACAGCCAGCGAGTAAAACCATAAGCGCTAGAACACATTTTTTCATTGTTTTTTATCGTTTTAGTTTTGAATTAAGCCGAGTCTAACAAAAATTGACGTAAACAGTGAAAATTTACGAAAAAATACTTGACCAATTTTATAAAAAAACTTAAAGTTCGTCCCGCTTGGAACTCAGCAGTCAAGCAGTTACATTATATGTAACTTAGGAATGTGGGGCTATAGCTCAGCTGGGAGAGCGCCTGCCTTGCACGCAGGAGGTCAGCAGTTCGATCCTGCTTAGCTCCACCACTTTCCTACTCCTTTTCAAATTCGCTCTACTCTTCTATTTTTCCATTGTTTTATTATTTTTTGATACCCTACTATTTTAATTTCTCATTCTATATAATTTTAAATTTATCCATTCAACTTGTGTCTTTACAAGTTCTTAGCTATACATAATGTCACACATTAGTACTTTAGGCTTAACATGGACAACCCTAAGCGTTCGACGCTAAAAAAGCTAGCTGCTATAGGTTTAACAGCTGGTGCAATAACACATGCGCCTTATGTTTTTGCCCGAAAAAAAGTCACATTAAGAGTGCTTGGTACGCATGTAACACTCCAAGAGGCTATCCGCAAACAAGCGATGAGTGACTTGGGTATTAATATAGAATTTACTCCCGCAGGCAGCGCTGCCGTTTTGCAAAAGGCATCAATGGACCCTAGCTCCTTTGATTTATACGAACAATGGTCAAACAGCATTAATGTGCTTTGGGATGCAGGTTCTATACAGCCAATAGAAAAAAAACGACTCACCTACTTTAACGAGATAAATCCACTTACTAAAACGGGAAAATTAACCGAAACTGCAAGTATTGGTGCAGGTGATGCTCCCTATAAATTATTAAATGTTCAACCCGATGGCACATTAAGCGCACAAGAAAGCGATCATATTAGCTTTTTACCTTATGTGCATAATGTTGACTCTTTTGGTTACAACACCGATTTTATTAAGCCCGGTATAGCATACGAAACCGAAAGCTGGAGTTGGCTGCTTGATGACGAGAACAGAGGTAAAGTAGCTATCGTAAATGCGCCTACCATTGGACTCTTTGACCTAGCCCTAGCAGCGCAAAGTAAAGGGCTTATAAAATTTAAAAATATAGGTGCGATGACTCGCCCAGAACTTGATAGATTGTTTATTATATTACTCGACTTTAAACGCCAAGGTCACTTTAGTGGCTATTGGAACTCGGTTCCTGAGTCGATTGAATTTATGAGAAGTAAGCGAGCCCATATAGAAAGTATGTTTTCGCCTGCCGTCTCTGCGTTAAACAGCCAAAATATTAATATTCGTTTTGCCGCGCCAAAAGAAGGCTACCGAGGCTGGCATGGTGTTATGTGTTTATCGTCACAAACACAAAGTAGCGTAAAAGATGCAGCTTACGATTATATGAATTGGTGGCTTTCAGGCTGGCCTGGTGCATTTATTGCTCGCCAAGGTTATTACATTAGTAACCCACAACGCTCTAAACTACTCTTATCGCCGGCCGAATGGGATTACTGGTACGGTGGAAAAGCAACAAACATAGACTTATTAAATACAAATGGCGACGTAGCTATTAAAGCTGGTGCGCAACGTAATGGTGGTAGTTACTATAAACGCTTTAGCAATGTAGCAGTATGGAATACAGTTATGCCAACCTATGACTACAGTCTACAAAAATGGTATGAGTTGATTAGCCGATAATGATAATAAATTCAATTAAATCAAAAATAATATTAGCTTTGTGTTCGCTGATTGGATTACTTCTTTTACAAAGCTATTTGTTTAACTATTCGCAAACGTCCTTACTTAACTTGCAAAAGTCGCAGCATAACGCGCTTATTCAAAGTGAAGCTGTGAATCACTTAGAAAACGATATTATTTCCCTGCAAGGGCATGCAGTTTCATTTATTGACAATGCAAATGAAAATACGATTACCAAATTTAATTTTTATTTAAATAAGGCAAATCTAAATCTCGAGCAGCTAAAAACAAACACTCAAAACCAAACCCCTGAGTATCAAAACTCACTAATACGCCTTGGCGAGTATCTAAATAATTACCAAGATACATTTGGCCAAGTTGTCGTAAACAGACAAAAACGCGAACACCTTTACACTACTCAGTTCAAACAGCCTATTGATGACCTACAGGTAACAATTAGTGATTTAGAAGGGTCTTCAAACAATGATAATAAAGTTATTTTTAACGATGTTTTACTCACAATAAGTAATTTAAAACACGCAATTATAAGCTATCTCTATAAACCTAATTTTGATGAAGCACAAAATGTAAAACAAAACTTAAATCACTTACATAAAAAACTAACGAGCACCTCTGTAATAAATGAATCCCTCTCCAATAAAACAACAAGCTTAAAACAAGCTTATAACCAACTTGTATTACTCACCCGTAGCTACACTTTTTCTGTAAATGTAGTGCTTACAGGCATAGAAAACGAATTGCTGTATTTAACTAATGAAATTAAAAACATAGAAAAAAATAAACTAATCAAAACAGAAGAGCTACTAAGTAGCCACTTAACAAAAAATACAGAACAGGCAAATATATTTGCCGTTTTAATTATGTTAATCATTTTATTTTTAAGCTATTTTATTTTTAGATCGGTTATAAAACCAATTACTCAGCTCACTTTATTACTTAAAGATATGAATAGCGAAAAGCCAGTAACTATTTCAAATAACAGCCAAAATCAAACTGAAATAGCGTCGGTAATAAAAGCAGCTAATGCTTTATATTTAAAAAATAAGCAAACCAAAGAGCTACTCAACGAAACCCGCGTATTAAATTCCCAAATGGAAGCAATGAATGCCGACCTGACGAGTGCTATGGAGCAAACTGATAAAGCCAATAAAACAAAAATAGATTTTGTAGCCAATATGAGTCATGAACTTCGCACCCCAATGAATGGCATATTAGGTATGTTGCAACTCTTACAAAGCAGTGAGCTTCCCTCAAGGCAAAAACACTACGCAGATAAAGCTTTTTCAAGTGCTCAAAATTTATTGCAGATTTTAAATAATATTCTGGATTTTTCTAAACTAGAATCGGAAAAAGTTCAGTTAGAGCAAATCCCTTTTACCTTACATACTATAGTTTCTAACGTTCAAAATTTATTCTCAACAAATGCTAAGCAAAAAGGCTTGTTATTAAACTTTACTTTACACGTTGATGCAGGGCTTGAACTTATTGGCGACCCAATGCACTTAAGCCAAATAATAAATAACTGTGTAGGTAACGCAATTAAGTTTACTGAGCATGGTGAAATATCATTAATTATAGAAGCGACATCTCAACACGAAAAAACAATAAACCTTCGCTTTAGTATAAAAGACACGGGTATTGGGATGACCGAAGAGCAATCAAAAATTATATTCCAGTCTTTCTCGCAAGGTGATTCAAGCACAACAAGAAAGTATGGTGGGACGGGTTTAGGGCTCACTATAAGCAAACAATTAACTAAATTGCTAGGCGGAGATATACAAGTAAGGAGCACGATTAATCAAGGTAGCGAGTTTTTCTTTACTCTACCCTTTACTTTATCTGAGCAACAAAAGCTTAAAAAACACGCCTTATTAATTAGCCCTGATAATGAGCAAATTAAAAAATTAATGGACTTACTAAGTGATATAAATATAACGACAGAAACAACACAAGAACCATTAAGGGCCATTGCAAAAATGTCTCAGCCTAGTAGCCCATTTAGTATTGTAATAATGTCGATAGAAAAAAAAGAGCTCAACGATAACTTTATTTTACAACAACTGTACGCTCAAAATAAAAACGTTAATGAAAAATTGACACTGATTTTATTAATTACCGATGAAGAGTCTCCTGAGCCAATTGCAAAAAATGAAAATATAGACATTATAATTATTGGTAATAAAAATAGTGAAGTTGAAATTTTAAGAAAGCTTTCACCAAATAATTTTAAAGAAAAGCAATTAAAGCCTCACCCTAAATTCTCGGGTTTTAATGCATTAGTTGTTGATGATAATAGAATTAACCAAGAAATAGCCTCCGCCCTTTTAGCAAAATTAGATATGACCGTGATCATTGCTGATAATGGACATGATGCATTAGATAAAGTAGAGATAAATGACATCGATATTATTTTTATGGATGTTCAAATGCCAGTTATGGATGGGCTTGAAGCAACAAGCATATTAAGAGAGCGAGGCTACAAAACTCCCATAATTGCCATTACGGCAGCCGCAGATCCTAATGATAAAAAAGCAGCGTTTAGAGCGGGTATGGATGACTTTTTAGTAAAACCGATTATTTTTGATGCGCTTTACGAAAGTATAGAAAAGCATCTGCAAAGTAGCGAATCTCTGAGCACTATAAACCTGCCTTTAGCAAAAGAAAACCTAGAAAACAATGACGAATTGTTAGCTAAATTATTTACTCAGTTTGTCAACGATTACAATGACTTTTCGATTAAAGCTGATATATTAATCAAAAATGGAGAGTTAGAAAGCTTAATTCGACTAGTACATACACTCAAAGGCTTGGCCGGCACATTAGGCTTTGAGCTACTGCAACAAAGTGCGCAAAGTGTTGAGAAAAGCTTAATAGATAAGAAAAGTATTAATTTATCTCATTTTAATGAGCAATTAATACTTACACTTTTTGCTGTAAAACAATTTTTGATAGCTTACAGCTTTAAAAAAGAACATATACAGCAACATGAACTAGAAAACGAAGACTCGGTTATTGATAATATATACTCATTAGCATTAACGGCTCGCCCCGTACCTAGCAGTTTGATTAGACAGCTAGAAATGAATCAATATGAGAGAAGCCACTCTCTATTTAAGCTCAAAGAAGCAATTGATCATTTTAACTACGCGTTAGTAATTGAGCTTATTGATAAGTATAGAAACGATAATAAAAATTAGGCATAACCACTAACCTGAACTAGATTTAATATTGTAAAGAACGCAGAGAAGGACAGATAGTGCATTCAAATTACCTCGCAAACAGTAATGGATTAACCACAGAGAAAAAACATAAACCTTTAATTCTTATTGTTGATGACGAACCTAGTAATTTACACGTATTAGTAGAAGGACTTTTAACTGACTACGATGTACGTATTTCTACTAGTGGTGAGCAGGCTTTGATCTTTATTGAGTCAACTCGGCCTGACTTGATTTTATTAGACATAATGATGCCTGGCATGGACGGCTACGAAGTATGTAATATACTCAAAGCGAAACAAAATACCAAAGGCATCCCCGTCATATTTGTAACTGCGCTTACCGAAGAAGAGTCTGAAGAAAAAGGCTTTGCTATGGGCGCAATTGACTACATACACAAACCTTACAAGCTAGCGCTCGTTAGAGCACGCATTCGCACTCATATTACCGCTCAAGGCATGCTAGATAGGCTTATCGAAAAAAACTTTGACCTGCACGACAAGCTACTTGAAATAGAATCACTAATACAAGAGCTAAGCCAGCGTGAAGAAGAATTAAAAGAGCTCTCATCAAAACAAAAATTATTTTATCAAGCCCTAACGGGAACCGCTGATGGCGTTGTTATTACCGACAGTAACGGAAAAATCATTGCCGTAAACCCTTCATTTTGCCGGATTACAGGTTACTCTGAATCTGACTCCCTGCAAATGCAGTTGCACGATATTAAACAAAATAACCACCCTAGTATTAGCTTTGATCAAGTATGGCATCATGCAAACCAAGCAGGATATTGGAGTGGAGAGCTAGTAACCAGACGAAAAAATGGCGAGCTTTATCCTGAGTTATTAACTCTTAGTATGGTAAGAGGCGAGCAAGATACCAACGTGCACTATATTGGTGTATTTAGTGATATTTCTAGCGTTAAGATAACGCAAGAAAGAATTCACTACCTCACATGGCATGATGAACTTACAGGTTTGCCCAACCGAAATGGTTTTTTAAAGCAGTTGGAGCAGCAACTTCAGGTTTGTAGTACCGAAAATAGTTATGCCTATATTTATATTATTGACATAGACAGCTTCCACTCAATAAATGATGGATTAGGCCTACTCGCTGGCGATAACATTTTAAAAGAATTAACTAAACGAATTCATTCTAAGGTGAATAAAAAAGATGTTATTGCTCGCTTAGGCAGTGATGAATTTGCAGTACTGTGTACAGTTGAAAAAGGCGTTGGCAGGATCAGAGCCCAAGCTATGGCTGAAAATAAAGCCCAAGAACTGATCATAAGTGTAAACCACCCCTTTGTCGTTGATGAACAAGACGTTAGCTTAACAGTAAGTATTGGCACGTATATTTTTCCTCGGGAAGATCAGTGGGAAAGTGCTATAGAAACAATCCGTAACTGTGAGGCGGCTTGTTACAAAGCAAAAGAAAAAGGCGGTAATAGAGTTACCTTTTTTGATACTTCGTTTGGCGAGCAAGCAAAACGCCGTTTTGAAATAGAGCAAGATTTACGTAAAGCAATCTCAAATAATGAGTTATCCCTATATTTACAATCCCAATTTGACCGAAGCCAAACCCTTAAAGGGGCTGAGGTTTTATTAAGATGGGAGCATCCTCAAAAAGGCTTCATTAGCCCTGGTGAGTTTATATCTATAGCCGAAGAGTCAGATATAATTTATGACTTAGATTGCTGGGTAACTTCAAATGCACTTGAAATATTAACGCAACTTAGTAAAACTCACCCTGAGTTAAACCTATCAATTAATGTAAGTGGCAGGCACTTTCATGAAGCGCGTTTTTTAAGCTTTATTAGCCAACAAATAAAGCAACATAGCATTAATCCTCAGCAACTCACTATTGAGATAATTGAAGGTACATTGCTTAATCACATGGAAGCGGCTATTGAGGCTGTTCACTTTATCAAGAAGCTAGGTATTAGGGTATCAATTGATGACTTTGGTACTGGATATTCGAGTTTAACTTACCTTAAACAATTACCCATACAAGAACTAAAAATTGACCGTTCTTTTGTATTGGAAGCACCGACTGATAATAACGATAAGCTAATTATTGATATGATTGTAAGCTTAGGCCGTTTATTTGAACTCGAGATAGTTGCTGAAGGTGTAGAGAACCAGTCCCACTTTGATTTATTGCAAGAATATCCAGAAGTTATTCTTCAAGGCTATTATTTACACAGGCCTGAACCTGCAAGCGACTGGCTTGAAAAACTAAATTAATTACAGAGTAGTCTGAAAAAACAAAAAAGCCGAGTATTTCCATACTCGGCTTTTTAATGAAATTAAGCTTTAGCGGTTACTCGCGAACTTGGCCTTCACCATTCACTAAGTACTTCTCAGTAGTCAGTGACTCAAGTCCCATAGGGCCGTATGCATGAAGCTTAGAAGTTGCTATACCAATCTCTGCGCCTAGACCCAGCTGTGAGCCATCAGAAAAGCGAGATGATGTATTAACCATCACTACAGAAGCATCGACACTACGCTGGAATAACTCTGCAGCGGCTGCGTTTTTAGTGCAAATTACTTCAGTGTGGTTTGATCCAAACTGTGCAATGTGTTCAACCGCTGCCGTAAAGTTTGGTACAACGCGAATAGCGATTTCTAGGTCTAGATATTCTTCACCAAATTCGTTATCGGCTAACACAGTTGCATTATCAAAGTATTTAGCTGCAAAGCTGTCAGCATTTATTTTTACACCTTCTTGGCGTAATACAACTGCGCACAGATTTAAAAACTCATCTGCAACATCTTGATGAACTACTAAGCCCTCAAGTGCATTACAAACACCGGTACGCTGCGTTTTACCGTTAAGTAGTAAGTTAAGCGCAATTTCTAGGTCTGCATCTTTATCTACATATAGATGACAAACGCCTTTGTAATGCTGAATTACTGGAATCGTACTGTTTTCAGTAACAAAGTTAATTAAGCCTTCACCGCCACGTGGAATTATTAAGTCAATGCTTTCACGTTGCTGCATTAATTCCATTAATAGTGCACGATCTGGATCTGGAATCACTGAAATAAGTGATACTGGTAAGTTATGCTTTTCAAGTACGCTGTGCATTACACTTGCGATAGCTTGCGAACTTTTAAGTGCTTCTTTACCGCCACGTAAAATTACGCCATTACCTGATTTAAAACATAATGCGCCAGCGTCTGCTGTTACATTTGGGCGTGCTTCGTAAATCATACATACAACGCCAAGAGGTACGCGCATTTTACGAATTTTAATGCCATTTGGACGCTCTGTAATATCACGTAGCTGACCAACAGGATCGTCCAGGCTTACGATTACTTCAATACCTTCTGCCATTGCTTCAATACGCTCATCGTTTAGCGTTAAGCGGTCGATCATTGAGGCTGCTAAGTTATTGTCGCGTGCTGCGCTTAGGTCACTTTCGTTTTCTTTGATTATAAATGCTTTTTGCTCTCTTAATGCCGCTGCCATTTCAACTAGTACTTGATTTTTAGTCTCGGTATCGAGTAAAGCAAGTGTATGGGCAGCTTTAGCTGTCTGGCGTGAAATGTCCGTAATTAAACTCATGACTTCTCCAATAATGCGATATGTTTTTCAGATATAACTGGTCCAATTGAATCCTGCATTTTTTCGCTGAATTCACTCTGTTCGTTGTCTGCAATAAAGTTTAACAAACAGCTACTATAATTTGCGGTCGCTTTAGCTAAACGCGTACCGTCTTCACTACGTACTAAAATGGTATCACCAACAGCAAATTCACCATGGACTTCCATGATTTCATCACCGCGAATACATCCACTTTCACCTTCAAGGGATTCATCAAATGATCCATCAACAACAACTTCACCTTGCTCATTTGCTGTGTGTGTCATCCAATGTACAGAATCTTGCATCGGCTTTTCGTACGGTAAAAATACGCTACCAGGATTTTCCCCAGCTAGCAGTTTCGTAAATGTTTCTTCTTTAAAGCCGTTTATAATATAAGTCGCGATACCATGTGACGTTGCTTTTTCTGCCGCTTCTATTTTGGTTTTCATGCCACCAGTACCAACAGCACTTGTAGCACATCCTGCCATAGCATAAATAGATTCATCAATTGATTTTATTTCAGGCAGTAACACCGCATCATCATGTAAGTTAGGGTTTTTATCATATAACCCATCAACGTCTGAGAATATTAATAAAGCATCGGCATCGGCTGCTGCTGCGACCATTGCTGATAAGTTGTCGTTATCACCCACTCTTAAGTCGTCGGTAGTTACAGCATCATTTTCATTAATGATAGGAAAAACACCATGCTCAAGCAAAGTAAACACTGTTTCGCGAATACTTTGGTAACGCTCGCGGTCACGTAAATCGCCGTGCGTTAATAATAGTTGCGCAGATGGAAAGTCAAAAAAGCGGTCCCACATGGCGATCATTTCTGTTTGGCCTGCTGCTGCCATTGCTTTTTTCATCACCACAGAGCGAGGTTTGTCTGATGGGAATAAATGCGCTCCAGCCGCTACAGAACCCGATGATACTAAAATCACCTCGATTCCACGGGCACGACAACGAACAATGAACTGTGCGATGGTTAATATGTAACGCGAACGGCAGCCATCTTGATCTGGTGCAATTAATGCACTACCTACTTTAAGTACGATACGTCGCCAATTTAACTTTTGCATAAATGCTCAACTTTCCATTTTATCTGCGCTCATCTTAATTAGACGAGCTAAAACTAAGTAGCTAGGTTTAAAACATAGCTTCGAATTTTTCTTTTCATTTAGGCAACACTTTTTTACACACACGCAAAAACCATATCTAAAACAAGAAGCTTAGATTTGAGGTTAAGTAAAAGTAGCAACAACCCAATAATATTGAGCAGCACTAATCAAAAAATTTAAAAGTGTTGTTTATGCATCGCTGTAAAAAGCTGTGTGTGGCTTTTTTATTAACAACATACATAGAGCCTCTAAAGTCTGATACACCAACAGATAGGGTGAAGACCAAAGGACCGAGATTTAACCGCCACGATGGGGGGCTAAATATTGAAAGTAATAGTTCAACTCAAACCTTTATTTACTTAAATAATTAAATAAACTTGTTTGGCAAAACCATACCAAGAATTCGGCAAATGATATTTTGTAATGCTCTAATACTAGAAACATCACTAACACATGATTATAAAGATTAAAAATGACGTTAAGATTAACAAGCCTGTTTTATCTTCAATAAACTTCGTTAGATGACTAATTATTAGAACACGAAGTATAATACACCAAATACCCCTTTAAAATCAAGGTTAAAATTCGAACTAAGTTAATACGAAACACTCATACCGTTTATATTGTTATTAAAATTCAATAAATTAAACAATTAATACACTTTAAAATAAGGTGGCTAAGTCCTCGCTAAATAATTTAAGCCTACTAATCTTTTATAAGCAGCTAAAATTGATTAGTAATATTTGAGTTTCCGGTGTATACCCCTGTATTAATAATTAACAAAAGTTATACTTTCTAAACATATCGTCATAAATAAGGAATTCTTAATCTATGTCAGCAATTTACATAGCCGGTATCGCACTTTGCTCTGTGCTTGCCCAATGGGTCGCGTGGGCTTTTAGAGTACCCGCTATTCTTTTTTTATTGCTTACTGGTCTTTTACTTGGACCATTTAGTGGTGTTTTAGACCCTGATGCACTTTTAGGTGATTTACTGTTTCCGGTAGTATCACTAAGCGTTGCCATCATTTTATTTGAAGGTTCCTTAACTCTGCATTTCAGAGAATTAAAAGGGATAGGAAAAGTTGTAAGGAATCTCTGCTCAATCGGTATGCTTACTACCTGTATTATTATTAGCCTAAGTGCCTACTGGTTGCTTGAGCTTAACTGGCGTGTTGCTGCGGTACTAGGCGCAGTACTCGTTGTTACTGGCCCTACCGTTATAGCACCGCTATTAAACTCAATGCGCCCAACACAAGATATAGACCGCATACTTCGTTGGGAAGGTATTGTAATAGATCCAATTGGCGCATTATTTGCTGTATTGGTATTTGAAGCTGTAATGCTTGTAGGCCAAGGCGAAGTATTTAGTCATACTATTATTGCTTTAGTTAAAACCCTAGGTGTTGGTTTAAGTATTGGTGTTGCCGCAGGTTGGCTAACAACCCTATTAATGCGTCGCGAGTGGCTGCCATTCGAATTACATAAGTTTGGAATTTTAGCACTAGTCCTTATTAGTTTTTCTGTATCAAATTATTTAAGCCATGAATCAGGCTTATTAGCAGTAACTGTATTTGGTATTTGGCTTGCGAACCAAGATGATTTAGAAATAGATTCTGTACTTGAGTTTAAAGAAGACTTGTCGATGATTTTGATATCGACGCTGTTTATTTTACTTGCAGCACGTTTACAGCTTTCTGATTTGATGATGCTCGACAGCGATGTATTTATATTTTTAGCTATTGTGCTTTTTGTTGCACGCCCACTGTGCATTGCTATTTCGACCTTTGGTACTGACTTACCAATGAAGTCTCGCTTGGTACTTGCCTGGATTGCTCCACGCGGTATAGTTGCCGCAGCCGTTGGGTCGGTATTTGCACTAAGTATGATGGAAGCTGGCGTTGCTGATGCTGAAAAGATGGTGCCACTTATATTTACGGTGATCATCATTACGGTTGTGCTGCAAAGCTTAACAGCCATCCCTGTTGCAAAGCTATTAGGTGTACGCCAACCATCGCCAAACACAATATTAATTATTGGTGCAAACCATGTATCACGTGCAATTGGACGTGGCTTACAAGAGCAGAATATTCCGGTTCACCTCTCAGACCCTGCATGGGAAAACTGCAGAATGGCACGTATGGATGGCTTAGCTTGTTATTATGGTAACCCGCAATCAGAGCATGCTGAACGCTACTTACCTCTAACAACTATTCGCAGTGTCTTAGCGCTATCGCCAAACCGTCATCATAATGCGCTAGGCGTTCAATACTTTTCGCATTTACTTAATGAAAAAAATGTATTTTCGCTTCGCTCATCAACGTCGCATGCTAAAGCAAATAAAGACAGCGCAACGTTTTTATCTAGACAAATATTGTTTGGCGACGAAGGCTCATACGCTCGTTTGAGCAGTATCATAGCTAAAGGCGGTAAGGTTAGTTCAACACGTATCTCGGATGAGTTTAGCTGGGAGCAATACCTAGAAATGAACCCTGAGGCTATCCCTTTGTTTATTCTTAAAGGTGATAAAGACAGCGACGACGATACGCCAATTAAGCTAAGACCGTTTACAATCAACATGGAAAAACCGCCGCAAGAAGGCGAGCGTGTTGTTGCATTACAGCCGCCTAAAATGTCGGTCTTAAAAGACCCGCAAACAAAGGCTAAAGAAGAAAGTTAAACACTTTTACTACCTGTAAAAACTCAAAAACCCTAACTTAAAAAGTTAGGGTTTTGTTTTTTAAGAGCCATTAAATAGGAAGGCGAGCTCGCGCAACCACACTATCTGGCATTTTTTGCGCTAACTTAGTCAGCGCTCGCTCAATTTTTTTATGAGTCGCTTTATCTGCGACCATAGAATTAAATAGCCAACGGTATGCATCTTCAAAATCACGCGGGCTGCCATAGCCATCATTAAATAATTTAACCAAACGTAGTTGTGCTTTTAAATTGCCTTGCGACGACGCTTCACGCAAATACGTAATTGCCATTGCTTTATCTTGTTGAACTAAACGCCCGGTGTCGTAGTAACGCCCTAACTGCTCTAGCGCTGCCGCTAAGCCTTGTTCAGCCGCTTTTCGCATGTAATACACACCTAACTCTACATTACGATCCACGCACACGTTATAAGCCAGCATATCGCCGTATAAAAATTGATAAGACGGCAATGCCATTTTATTGGCTCGTGCTTCTATATCTTGCACTAACTGGCAATCATCTGCCTTTACCCGCGCTAAATGCGTATTTTTATTTATTAACGCAATTAGCTCAGATTCTGTATACAGCGGTACAGCAGCAGGGCTTTCTGTAGCTAAGCTGTTGGTTGCTATAAATAAAGACAGCGGGATTAATGAAAGCCTTAATACGCAATTACGGTAAAATAAACGCATGCTCACCACTTATAAAAATAAACTTATTAAAATATATACAAAGATCGTTCCAAGGTGAATTTTAGATACAAAAAAAGCTGCACTAGGCAGCTTTTTTTAATCTAATGGTAATTACGCAAACGGGTTGCGAAGTACCATAGTTTCTACGCGGTCTGGACCTGTAGAAATAATATCAATTGGAACACCCGTAATTTCTTCAATACGCTTGATGTAGTCAATCGCAGCTTTTGGTAAACCGTCAAGACTCGTTACACCAACAGTGTTTTCTGACCAACCTGGCATTTCTTCGTATACTGGCGTTACTTTATCGTAACCTTCAGCTGCTAATGGTGTTACGTTAGTAACTGTGCCATCTTCAAGCTTGTAACCAATACAGATTTTAAGCGTTTCTAAGCCGTCTAAAACATCAAGCTTAGTTAAACAAAAACCTGAAATACTGTTGATTTGAACCGCACGGCGCATAGCCACTGCATCTAACCAACCAGTACGACGAAGTCGACCTGTTGTAGCGCCAAACTCATGGCCTTTATCACCTAAGTGCTTACCAACTGGATCTTGTTTCTCAAGACCGTCGTAAAGCTCTGTAGGGAAAGGACCTGAACCAACACGTGTAGTGTACGCTTTAATAATACCTAAAACGTAATCAAGGTTTAATGGACCAAAACCTGCACCAGTCGCAACGCCACCAGCTGTAGTATTTGAAGATGTTACATAAGGGTAAGTACCGTGATCGATATCAAGTAACGTACCTTGTGCACCTTCAAATAAAATGTTTTCGCCTGCTAAACGCGTTTGATCTAAAAGCTCAGTTACATCTACAACCATTGCTTTTAAGATATCAGCAACAGCCATTGCATCATCAAACGTTTTTTGGAAATCTACAGCGTCTACTTTGTAGTAGTTAACTAAAGTGAAGTTATGGTATTCAAGAACTTCTTTTAATTTAGCTGCAAATAATTCAGGATTAAATAAATCGCCTACGCGTAAACCACGGCGAGCCACTTTATCTTCGTACGCAGGACCGATACCACGGCCAGTTGTACCAATTGGCTTATCGCCACGAGCAGTTTCGCGGGCTACATCTAATGCAACATGGAAAGGCAAGATTAGCGGACATGCTTCACTTATTAAAAGACGCTCACGTACAGGTACGCCGCGTTCTTCAAGCATGCCAATTTCTCTCATTAGCGCTTCTGGTGATAAAACTACACCATTACCAATCACACATTTAACATTGTCACGTAATACACCCGATGGAATAAGGTGTAGAACCGTCTTTTCACCTTCGATAACTAAAGTATGACCCGCATTGTGGCCACCTTGATAACGAACTACTAAAGATGCTTTGTCTGTAAGGAGATCAACTACCTTACCCTTTCCTTCGTCACCCCATTGGGTGCCTAATACAACAACGTTTTTACCCATCGTAAATTCACTTAGAGAAAATTAGGACGAGATTTTACCAGAAAACTAAAGTAAAGATCACCCCTGTTCAGCTTATTTTTTCTGCGCGCATTTGTTATATCCAAATATTAGCTAATAACCACATAAATAACAGTGATTTAAAGCTCTAGACTGTGTTTAACAAAAAGCCCCGCAAATGCGAGGCTTTTTAACTTTTAAATAATTAACGTAAAACCTATTGAGCTTTAGCGCCTTTCATATATTGGAAGAAGTCGCTATCAGGTGAAAGCACCATAACGTCTTGCTTATTTTTAAAAGTCTTTTTGTAAGCCTCAAGCGAACGCACAAAACTAAAGAACTCAGGGTCTTTGTTATACGCGCTTGCATAGATGCCTGCGGCATCAGCATCGCCTTGACCACGTACAGAACGCGCATTACGCTCTGCATCGGCAAGCATTACTGTTACACGACGGTCAACACCCGCACGAATAGTCTCGGCTTTTTCCTGACCTTCAGAACGATGCTCTTTTGCAACAGCAGTACGCTCAGCGCGCATACGTTGGTAAATAGAGCTACTCACTTCTTGTGGTAGGTTAATTTGCTTAACACGTACGTCTAGCACCTCAATACCAAGCTCACGTGCACTTTCAGAAGCTTGTACTAACGCTTCTTCCATCAACTCGCTACGCTCACCCGATACAATTTCGCGAATTGTACGTGTACCAAAGTTTGTACGAAGACCATTATTTACTTTTTGTTTAAGTAGCGTTTCAGCATATTGCTTATCGCCACGGGCACGTAAGTAAAAAGCGCTAAAGTCATTAACACGCCATTTTACAAACGAATCAACAATTAAGTCTTTTTTCTCACTAGTAACAAAGCGGTCCGGCGCACCATCTAGCGTTTGAATACGTGCATCAATACGACGTACTTGGCTAAAAAATGGCACCTTGAATTGTAGGCCTGGGCCATATACAATCGCTTGATCGTCGCTGTCTTTTTGTACTTTACTGAATAACATTACAATTGCTTTTTGCCCTTCAGGTACAACAAATACCGATGAAAAAGACATAACAATGGCAGCTAATAGTATTACTAAACTAAAGTTTTTCATTATGATTATCTCCCATCATTGAAGCGGTCGTTGTTAAAGCGGTCATTACCACTATTAACAGAGCTATTGCGCGACGTATTTACTTTATTGCGTAAATCTTGAATATCACTAGAGCTTGGAAGTGCAACACGTGTTGCTGTCCCTTGCTTATCCATGATCTTATCAAGTGGTAAATAAAGCATATTATTACCGCCTTTAACATCAACCAATATTTTAGAACTACTCCCTAACACTTCTTCCATTGCATCAATGTATAAGCGCTCACGAGTAACTTCTTTAGCTGCTTGATATTCAGGTAATAGCTTTTCAAAACGAGCTACTTCACCTTGTGCTTCTAATGTAATACGCTCTTGGTAACCTTCCGCTTCTTGAGTCATACGCGTTACTTGACCACGAGCACGCGGTTCAATTTCACGAGCATATGCTTCTGCTTCACGAATGAAACGTTCTTCATCTTCTTGTGCAGCAATCGCATCATCAAATGCATCTTTAACTTCAGTTGGCGGACGAGAGTCTTTAAAGTTCACGTCAGTAACAATTAAACCTAAGTTATATGGTTCGATAATCTTATTAAGCTCATCCCATGTATTTTGACGAACAACCTCACGGCCATTAGTTAATACTTGGTCCATTTTTGCATGGCCCACAACGTAACGTAGTGCACTATCTAGTGCTTCTTCTAAGCTACTATCAGCGTTAGTTACGCTAAATTCATAAAGGTATGGGTCAATAACACGGTATTGCACCTGAAACTCAACGCTCACTACGTTTTCGTCTTCAGTAAGCATAAAACCAGAAGCCGATAATGAACGAACTGCTTCAATATCTACTGGGATTACCGTTTCAATAAACGTCATTTTCCAACGCAGACCAGGATCAGCAATTCGGTCATATTTACCAAATTGAAGAACCACACCACGCTCGGCTTCTTTAACCGTATAAATACCACTTAACGCCCATACAATAACGGCGATAATAAGTATGAATGAAATACCGGCTCCGCCAAGTCCACCGCCGCTACCATTGCCGGATTTTTTCCCGCCAAATAAGCCGCCGAACTTGTTACTAAACTTGCGGAACACCTCGTCTAAATCAGGTGGGCCTTGATCACGTCCGCCTTTATTATTCCACGGATCTTTGTCATTGCCATTATTACCCGGTTCATTCCAGGCCATAGCTATACTCCATTGTTATCTAAATAAATTAGGAAATTGTGTTAAATCTAACAAATCTACCGCGTTTCTCATACAAAAACCGACATTAAAACGTCAATTTTTAATTACGGTTGATAAAACCAGCAATTTCAGGACCAAATTCTTTAATTAAACGATTCCACTCAACCATTGGCATTCTAACATCTAACAGCCAATTACCTTGCTCATCAAAGCGTTCTTCATGTACTGCATTTAAACTAAACAATGCAGCCCTTAGGCGACCATACAATGGCGTAAGAAATAATGTTTCGTTAAACATCTTCTTAGCAAGCAGTTCACTAATAGCCTCACTAAGTAATTCACACCCTTCACCAGTCTGAGCGCTAAGCCATACTCTTATAGGTTGGCCTTCGTCATCTCGATCAATACGTGGGCTTACGTTATCCAGCGCATCAATTTTATTATAAATTAATAGCTGTGGTACTTCATCGGCTTCAATTTCTTTAAGCACCGATTGTACTTGTTCAATATTTTCTTGAAGACGAGAGTCTGCTGCGTCAATTACATGTAACTGTAAATCAGCTTCACGAGTTTCAGTTAGCGTTGCTTTAAAAGCAGCAACTAAGTCGTGCGGTAAATGACGAATAAAGCCCACTGTATCAGCTAAGATAACAGGACCAACATCACCTAATTCAAGCTTACGTAGAGTCGGGTCAAGCGTTGCAAACAACTGATCGGCCGCGTATACATCTGAATTCGTAATTCGATTAAATAATGTAGATTTACCCGCATTGGTATAGCCAACTAACGATACCGTAGGTATTTCGTTACGAGTACGAGCTCGCCTGCCTTGTTCGCGTTGCACTGCTACTTTAGCTAAACGCGCACGGATATTTTGAATTCGGGCACGAAGTAATCGTCTATCTGTTTCAAGTTGGGTTTCACCAGGTCCACGTAAACCAATCCCGCCTTTTTGGCGTTCAAGATGGGTCCAGCCCCGAATTAATCGAGTCGACATATGGCGAAGTTGTGCCAATTCAACCTGCAGCTTACCCTCATGGGTACGTGCACGTTGGGCAAAAATATCAAGAATTAGCGTCGTTCTATCAAGCACACGACACTGACAAACACGCTCTAAATTACGCTCTTGTGACGGCCTGAGTTGATGATTGAAAATTACGACATCTGCATTGTGGATTTTGACAATCTCAGCTATTTCTTCTGCTTTACCGGTACCGACGAATAGTTTCGGATGTGGTGCTTGACGGCTGCCTTGCACAACCGCCAAACTACTAACACCAGCAGAAGATACCAACATTTCTAATTCATGAAGATCTTCACGATCCCCTTCTTTAGGTAAGTCGATATGAACTAAAATTGCCTGTTCGCCGGATTCATAGCGGTCAAACAAACATTATGCTCCTAATTAAAAGTTACCAGCTTCTGGTTCTTCAGTGTCTTCACTCCCTTGAACTGCTTGGAAGTTAACTGCGCGAGCAGGGACAACTGTTGAAATTGCATGCTTATAAACCATTTGATTTACGGTGTTCTCTAGTAAAATAACAAATTGGTCAAATGACTGAATTTTGCCTTGTAATTTTATGCCATTTACCAAAAAGATTGATACTGGAATGCGCTCACGTCGTAGTGCATTCAAAAATGGGTCTTGTAACGATTGGCCTTTTGCCATGTTATTGTTCCTTCGTTCTAGGTGTTATTATAATTAAGTGGCTGAACTTATTTGATAAAAAACAATATTCAACTACTACTAGCTTAGCGAACTTACTACACGATGCAAGTTTTCTTCGTCACCCGTTGTTAACCAAGTAACATCAGGCCAGCTACGAAGCCACGTTAACTGACGTTTTGCCAATTGACGTGTTGCTGCGATGCCACGAAAAACCATTTCATCATGGCTTGTTTCACCCGCAAGGTAATCCCACATTTGTCTATAACCAACACAACGAATAGAAGGCATATTGGGGTGTAAATCCTTACGTAGATATAGGGTCGAAACTTCATTTTCAAACCCCTGATCAATCATTATTTTAAACCTTTCTTCAATTCGGCGATGTAATTCGCTACGTTCTTGCGGTGCAATCGCAAATTGATGAAAAGTATAGGGTAAAGCCGGCTGTTTTTGCTTTTGCAACTCAGTCATGGTCTTACCAGTTAACCTGTAAACCTCTAAAGCTCGATTAATTCTTTGTGAGTCATTCTCACTTATTTTTTCGGCTGCTTTTGGGTCAACTTTAACTAATTCTTTATATAAATGAGGCCAGCCAAATTCTTTAGCTTGTGCTTCTAGCTCTGATCTTATTACTGTATCTGCTTCAGGCAAAGGCGATAAACCATCAATTAAAGATTTGAAGTACAACATTGTACCTCCAACCAATACAGGTACTTTACCTTGTCTATGAAATTCGTCAATTTTTTGTACTGCATCGCGCCTAAAATCAGCAACTGAATATGTTTCACTCGGGTCAAGTAAGTCGATCAGATGATGCGGAGCTTTAGCAAGTTCTTCTGCATCGGGTTTTGCAGTACCAATGTTCATATCTTTATACACTAACGCTGAATCAACGCTGATTATTTCTGTATTTAAATGCTCGCACAGTGAGATTGCCAATGCTGTTTTACCAGCAGCAGTTGGACCCATTAAAAATATGACTGGTAAATTACTCAACACTGATACCTTAATCTAATTGCATTAAATAGTGATTTAGCTCTATTTTAACTGCTTTTTCGCGTAAGCGTTCAATAGTTTGCGGATTATTTTGTAAGCGCATTTGTTGCGCTAAAAACACATTGCTCAAATAAAACCGGGGAGGTACACATTTTATCTGCCACTCTAACCAATTCTCTATATTTTCAAGCCCTGCTTTACACCCATCAAGTAGCTCACCTATCGCTGTACTTACATCAAGTAAATATAAGCACGCTGGCAATTTTTTAACCATTACAAACTGTTTTTCTATTACGAGTTCAAAACCAAGTAAAGTAAACCACGATTGCTGAGCTTCTATAAGTAAGCAATCTTCTTTTGATAAGTTTACTCTTACGGGCAGCAAAAGAGCTTTCCCTTCTAAACTTCCGGACTCTTTAATTTGATTATGCCAATCATCTACCAATGCATATTTGAAATGTGAGCAATACAATTGCTGCTCAACACTAAATACACACGCACCTTCATTAACACTGATGATTGAAACTGTCTTTAAAACATTATGCGCAGCGTGTTGCTCACTCACACCTTGATAAAACGCGTTTACATCATGATGGCTCGTACTTGGTGTAGCACGGTATGCCCCGCCACCGCCAACACTTCTAGTACCTGATGATGAACTACCAGCACTTCCAGAGTAAGAGGGCTGTAATTGCGATTTAGGGTAATCAAATACTCCATCCGCTTTTGTATCATTAGAACTACTATGCGCTGACCCCATAAACACAGGCGCAGATTCCACCTCAGAGCTAAGCGGTTCATTCGTAAACTCACCTTGCAGCGGCACTACCACTTGCTTAATAGCCTGTAATATAAAGTCATGAATTAAGCGCCCTTGATGAAAACGCACTTCATGCTTAGCTGGATGAACATTTACATCAACCTGCCGAGGGTCTATATCAATATAAATGACAAAACCGGGTAATTCTTGTGTTCCACTTACTTCTTCAAATGCCTGGCGTATAGCATGCAGAATAAGTTTATCGCGCATCATACGATTATTAACATAAGTATACTGAGTCGTATTAGCTGAACCTACAGGTAGCACCCAACCATGCAGCTGTAAGCCACCCTCTCCTGATTGAATATGCAAACCTTGCTCAGCAAAAGCCTTACCTGCAACTTGCGCTACACGTGTAATAGTCTGAGAGGGATCTGTCTTCGCACGATACTGCCTTACTACTTTTTCGTTGTGAGTTAGTGTAATAGAGACATCAAAGCGACTAAGCGCAATACGCTTTATCAACTCATCAATATGGCTAAATTCCGTTTTTTCGGTACGCAAGAATTTACGACGAGCTGGGGTGTTAAAAAATAAATCTTTTACTTCAATGGTTGTGCCATCAGGGTGCGCTACTGGCTTTACTTGCACGGCCATATCGCGACCTTCTGCAAATGCTTGCCAAGCAGCTTCTTGATCTTTTGGTTTTGAGCTCAGCGTTAAACGCGATACAGAGCTAATTGACGCAAGCGCTTCCCCCCTAAAACCAAGTGAACAAATATTTTCAAGGTCATCTAGAGATTTTAATTTACTCGTAGCGTGACGAGAAAGCGCGAGCGTTAGCTCATCTTTACTTATCCCTGAACCGTTATCACGTATACGAATAAGCTTATGACCGCCACGCTCTATATCTATCTGAATACGTGTAGCGCCAGCATCTAAACTGTTTTCGACTAGCTCTTTTACTACCGACGCTGGGCGCTCAACCACTTCGCCTGCGGCAATTTGGTTAGCTAAACGCGCGGGTAATATTTCAATATTCATGAGATTTCCTAGCAAGCATTGCGCTAATAATAATGACTAACTTTGTGGTATATCGAGCTCTTGCCCAATAAACAAAGTATTAGAGCTAAGCTTATTAACTTGTTTTAATTCAGTGACTGTAATGCCATAGCGACTCGCCAACATACTTAAAGATTCACCCGGGCGTACCTTGTGCTTTGTTGGATATTGCGACTTTAATTTAGCAAATAAAGAGTCATCAGGTGGATTTTTTAAATAGTAATTTTTAATTGAAGTAAATATAGCTTTAGCCAAACGCTCTTGATGGTTAGCACTTTTAAGCAGCTTTTCTTCTCGTGGGTTAGATATAAACCCTGTTTCTACTAAAATTGATGGGATATCTGGTGATTTAAGTACAGCAAGACTCGCATGTTGGGGATCTTTTTTATGCAGCTTAGCAACTTTACGTAACTCTTTAACCACTTCGTCAGCTACGTTTAAGCCAGTTTTCATAGAGTGATCCATCGACATATCAAGTAATGCTTGCGCTAAGTATTTTTCGTTAGCGGCATCTTTCATTACATCCGCAGCGCCACCTAAAAGCTCAGAGTGCTTTTCTTTATCTTCTATCCATTTACCTATCTCTGAATTAGCACGCCTTAACGACAACACCCAAACAGAAGCACCATTTGGTCCCGGGCTCGTAAATGCATCAGCATGAATAGAGACAAAAAAGTCGGCCTTTTTTTCACGAGCACGATTGGTACGCGTATTAAGTTTTACAAAGTAGTCACCGCTTCGTACCATGCGCGAAATCATCCCACGTTCGCCATCTATCATGCGCTCTAAACGTTTTGCAATTTGCAGTGTTACTGTTTTTTCGTACGTGCCAGAGGGACCAATTGAACCTGGATCTTCGCCGCCATGGCCCGCATCAATTGCAATCACAATATCGCGTTCTTGGCTTAACTGGCGGTTTTTAGCGGCTGTTTGAGCAGGAGAAACAACTGTGGCAGCTTGGCTTTTATTGTATAAATCAACAACGAGCCTATTTTTATAAGGGCCTGTAGGCGCTAAAGCAAATACAACTGGCTTTACTGGTGCGTTTAATTCAAACACTAACCGAACACTGTGCTTATTTTTAGGTTTTGAGTAGCGTAGCTTGCTCACTATTTGATGTTTTGGTGGTACACCTGGTAGTATTTTTAACTCGTTAGTGTTTTCTAAATCAATTACTAAGCGGCTTGGGTTTTTAAGCATGAAATAGCTAAAGTCAGGCTTATCATTTAAATCAAATACCACACGCGTACTATCAGGGGATGGCCATACGCGTACACTATTAATTGTATTTTTGGCCCACAGCGGCAAGCTTATGGTAATAACCATAAGGTAAATAAAGAGTTTAACTACACCTCGGCTCATTTGATAATTACTGCCTTAACTATATTATTATTTGTTATTTAGTTTTTCGACAATTGCTACACCACGCTCACTGGCGCTATTAATAACAATTTTACGTTCGTTACCCATATAGCTTAGAGTAATATCTAAATCAGGCACAGGAATAAATTCACCACCTTTTTCTGGCCACTCAACAACGCAAATTGCATCTGGTGAAAAATAATCGCGTATTCCCATGTATTCAAGCTCTTCAGGGTCACCTAAGCGGTATAAATCAAAATGATAAACATTTGCGCGCTCGAGTTCATAAGGTTCAACAAGTGTATACGTTGGGCTTTTAACTTTGCCTGTATGTCCAAAGCCTTGCACTACACCTCGAGTAAACGTTGTTTTACCAGCGCCTAAATCACCATGTAAATAAATAACCGCACCTTGCTCTATAATATCAGCAACGCAATTACCCATTGCGACCGTGGCTACTTCATCAGTCAAATGAAATTCAAAACTACGCGTCATTACTACCTCAAAAATTCATTCAAAAGCGCATATTTGCTAATCATACCAGAATATTAATTTAAGGCGATAAATTGAGGTTTTAGACATAAAAAAACCAGGTAAGCTGATAATAGAAGTTGTGTATGGATGTCTATTTTCGATACTTTGAAGCTGTATCATTGTAATAAAATAAGGTAAGTGAGTTCTCAGACTAAAAGATAGTAAAAGAAAAGTAACACCACGAATTAGATGACCCCATGTTGGCATTAAATTAACTGAGATATGTAAGTTTATTATCTAACTTCTTCTGATTCAGCAGATGGTTCTGCTAGCAAAAAAGTAACTGGTAAATGAAACTCTCAACTACTCCCCAAGATAACTTTATATTTTCAGATAAAAGACTAATCCAGGTGACCCGCTCACCCTAGTTTACTGTTTACAGGTGCTTTAAATACAAAAAGCCCCAGCTAATGCCGGGGCTTTTTTACAAAACTAACTTAATTAAAAAATTAAGCTTGTTTTGGACTAGAAATAACGTCTACTAAAGTCCAAGATTTATTCTTAGAAATTGGTGCGCATTCACGGATAGTAACTACGTCACCCGCTTTTGCTGTGTTATTTTCGTCATGTACGTGTAACTTAGTCGTACGTTTAATGAATTTCCCATAGATTGGGTGCTTCACATAACGTGCGATAGCGATAGTGAAAGATTTTTCCATCTTGTCGCTGATTACACGGCCTTGAAGAGTACGAATTTTATCGCTCATTATTGACCTGCCTTCTGGTTAATAACTGTTTTTACACGCGCGATATCGCGGCGTACTGTTCTTAGCGTGTGTGTCTGAGCTAACTGACCAGTGCTAGCTTGCATGCGCATATTAAATTGCTCACGAAGTAGTCCTAGAAGTTCAGCATTAAGCTCTTCTACGCTTTTGTCTTTTAGTTCGCTAGCTTTCATCACATTACCGTCCGAGTTACGAAAGTTGTTTTGAATGGCAATTTACGAGCAGCAAGGTCGAATGCTTCACGAGCAAGCTCTTCTGAAACACCTTCCATTTCGTAAAGTACTTTACCAGGCTGAATTTCAGCAACCCAATATTCAACAGAACCTTTACCTTTACCCATACGAACTTCAAGAGGTTTTTCTGTAATCGGTTTGTCAGGGAAGACACGAATCCAGATTTTACCTTGACGTTTCACGTGACGCGTCATAGCACGACGAGCTGCTTCGATTTGACGAGCAGTCATACGGCCACGGCCAGTTGCTTTCAATCCGAAAGTACCGAAGCTTACTTTGTTACCGTTTTGCGCTAAACCGCGGTTGCGGCCTTTGTGCATTTTACGGAATTTTGTACGTTTTGGCTGTAACATTAGTCGCTACCTCTACTTAGCACTTTTCTTGGCTTTCTTTGGTGCGCGTTTAGCTGGCTTCTCTTGCTCTTGTACTAGTGGTAAACCACCAATAACTTCGCCTTTGAAGATCCAAACTTTAACACCAATGATACCATAAGTGGTTAAGGCTTCAGAAGTTGCGTAATCGATATCAGCACGAAGAGTATGTAGAGGTACACGACCTTCACGATACCATTCTGAACGTGCGATTTCAGCGCCGCCAAGACGACCGCTAACTTCAACTTTAATCCCTTTAGAACCGATGCGCATTGCATTTTGTACCGAACGCTTCATAGCGCGACGGAACATAACACGACGTTCTAGTTGAGAGGCAATGCCGTCTGCTACTAGTTGTGCATCTAGTTCTGGTTTACGTACTTCAGAGATATTAATCTGAGCAGGTACACCAGCGATTTTAGTTACCGCTTGACGTAATTTTTCTACGTCTTCGCCTTTTTTACCGATAACAACACCCGGACGAGCCGTATGAATTGTTACACGGATTGATTTTGCTGGACGCTCAATAACGATTTTAGACACAGAAGCCGTTTTCAATTCCTTAGTAAGGAATGTACGAACTTTGTGATCGCCAAAAAGCTGTGCAGAGAAATCTTTTGAACTCGCGTACCAGGTAGAAACCCAAGGTTTAGATATACCTAGGCGAATACCAGTAGGATGAACTTTTTGTCCCATTACTTATACTCCTAGCTATCTGAAACCATAACAGTGATATGGCTTGTACGCTTAAGGATGCGGTCTGCGCGTCCTTTAGCACGAGGCATAATACGTTTCATTGTAGGACCATCGTCCACAAAGATCGTTGTTATACGAAGCTCATCAATGTCAGCACCTTCGTTATGCTCTGCGTTAGCAATAGCAGACTCAAGTACTTTCTTAACTAATACAGCCGCTTTCTTCGGGCTGTACGCCAGGATTTCTAGTGCGCGATCTACAGGTAACCCGCGGATCTGATCTGCAACTAGACGTGCTTTTTGCGCCGAACCAGAGGCGAATTTATGTTTAGCTAATGCTTGCATTTATCTTCCCCTCTTATCGTTTCTTCGCTTTCTTATCCGCAGCATGGCCACGGTAAGTGCGAGTTGGTGCAAATTCACCTAGTTTGTGACCGATCATTTCGTCAGAAACGAAAACTGGTACGTGCTGGCGACCATTATGGACAGCAATGGTCAATCCGATCATGTTAGGTATGATCATTGAACGACGGCTCCAAGTTTTAATTGGCTTTTTCTCACCGCTTTCCAAAGCTTTCTCTACCTTCTTCAGCAAGTGTAGGTCTATAAAAGGACCCTTCTTGAGAGAGCGTGGCATGGCTATTCCTCAATATTACTTAGTACGACGACGTACTATAAATTTATCCGTACGCTTGTTCTTACGCGTCTTCGCACCTTTAGTCGGTTTACCCCATGGAGACACAGGATGACGACCACCAGATGTACGACCTTCACCACCACCGTGTGGGTGATCTACCGGGTTCATGGCAACACCACGAACTGTCGGACGAATACCACGCCAGCGATTTGCACCTGCTTTACCAAGTGAACGAAGCATATGCTCAGCATTGCCTACTTCACCTAGAGTCGCACGACAATCAGATTCAACTTTACGAACTTCGCCTGAACGAAGACGTAATGTTACATACTGACCATCACGAGCAAGGATTTGAACGTATGCACCAGCAGAACGTGCGATTTGAGCACCTTTACCTGGTTTTAATTCTACGTTGTGAACAGTCGAACCTACAGGCATATTACGCATTGGTAATGCATTACCAGGCTTGATTGGTGCATCAACACCAGACTGGATTGCATCGCCAGCTTTTAAGCCTTTAGGTGCGATAATGTAACGACGCTCACCGTCTGCATATAATACAAGAGCGATGTTTGCGCTACGATTTGGATCGTATTCTAAACGTTCAACAGTAGCTGGAATGCCATCTTTAGTACGTTTAAAATCGATTAAACGGTAGTGTTGTTTATGACCACCACCGATATGACGAACCGTAATACGACCATTGTTATTACGACCACCTGATTTAGAGTTTTTCTCTAAAAGTGGTGCGTATGGCTTACCCTTATGTAGATCAGAGTTAACCACTTTAACTAGGTGACGACGGCCCGCAGAAGTAGGCTTACACTTTTGAAGTGCCATAATTCTATCCCCTTATTACTCGGCGCCGCCGACAAAGTCTAGCTCGCTGCCTTCTTTAAGAGTAACGTAAGCTTTCTTCCAGTCGCTACGACGACCGAAACGTGCGCCAGTACGTTTTGTTTTACCCTTAACGTTAAGTGTGCGAACACCAGTTACTTCTACTTCAAAAAGCTTCTCAACTGCTACTTTAATTTCAGCTTTAGTTGCGTCATTTACTACTTTAAAAACAATAGTATTGTTTTCTTCAGCAGCAATTGTGCTTTTTTCAGAGATATGTGGAGCAAGGATCACTTTTAAAAGACGTTCTTCGCGAATCATGCTAGCGCCTCCTCAAGTTGCTTAACAGCAGCGGCTGTAATAAGTACCTTATCGAAAGCAATTAAGCTTACAGGATCGATACCAGCTACATCACGTGTGTCAACCTTATAAAGGTTACGTGCCGATAAGAAAAGATTTTCATCTACTTCTTCAGTCACGATAAGAACATCTTTAAGCTCAAGTTCTTTAAGCTTAGCAACTAGTTCTTTAGTTTTTGGTGCTGCTAGAGCAAAACTTTCAACAACGATTAAACGCTCTTGACGAACTAATTCAGATAAGATGCTTTTAATCGCACCACGGTACATTTTACGGTTTACTTTTTGGCTGTGGTCTTGTGGTTTAGCTGCAAAGCTAACGCCACCTGAACGCCAAATTGGGCTACGGATTGTACCGGCACGTGCACGGCCAGTACCTTTTTGAGCCCATGGTTTTTTACCACCACCGCTTACTTCAGAACGTGTCTTCTGAGCACGAGTACCTTGACGAGCACCTGCTGCGTATGCAACAACTACTTGATGTACTAATGCTTCGTTAAACTCACGTCCAAAAGTAGCTTCAGAAACTTCAAGACCGCCAGAAGCGTCTTTAATTGCTAATTCCATCACTAAATCTCCAGGACTTATGCTTTAACAGCTGGTTTAACGATAACGTCACCGCCAATAGCTCCAGGTACTGCACCCTTAACTAAAAGCAAATTACGCTCAGCGTCAACGCGAACTAGTTCTAAGTTTTGAGTCGTTACACGCTCAGCACCCATATGACCGGCCATTTTCTTACCTTTAAACACCTTACCAGGTGATTGGTTTTGACCGATTGAACCAGGAGCACGGTGAGATAGAGAGTTACCATGTGTAGCGTCTTGCATGCTGAAATTCCAGCGCTTAACACCACCTTGGAAACCTTTACCTTTAGAAGTACCGGTTACGTCAACCTTGTTGATTTCGTTGAATAATTCAACAGTAAGCTCAGCGCCTACTTCAAAATCGCCTTCACCACCGTTAAGGCGGAATTCCCACAGACCGCGACCCGCTTCAACACCAGCTTTAGCGAAATGACCCGCTTTAGCTTTGTTTACACGACTTGCTTTTTTAGTGCCTGCGGTTACTTGAAGCGCGTTATAACCGTCTGTTGCGTCAGATTTGATCTGAGCAATGCGGTTAGGTGTCGCTTCAATAACTGTCACAGGGATAGATACACCATCTTCAGTGAAGATTCGTGTCATACCCACTTTACGACCGACTAGACCTAATGCCATTTTCCTAAAACCTCTCTAATCTTTCGATTAACCCAGGCTGATTTGAACATCAACACCAGCAGCAAGATCTAAACGCATAAGCGCGTCTACAGTCTTGTCAGTTGGTTCTACGATGTCTATCAGACGTTTATGGGTGCGGATCTCGTACTGATCACGCGCATCTTTATTAACGTGCGGTGAAGTTAGTACAGTAAAACGTTCAAAGCGTGTAGGTAGTGGGATTGGACCACGTACTTGTGCGCCAGTGCGTTTCGCAGTTTCCACGATTTCTGCCGTTGATTGGTCAATCAAACGGTGGTCAAAAGCTTTTAGGCGAATACGAATGCGTTGATTTGACATTCTTAACCTCAATATAAAGAGCATATAAAAGAGCATAAAAAAACGACCGAAACAATCTTAAAACTTAAGATGTCGGCTGTTTGATTATATCTACGTTGAGTTCCAAATCGGAACTCCTGTTTATTAGCTTGAAATCCAAGCTTAATTTATCCTTTCTAGTTCCCAGAGGAATTTTGAAAGCCTGCGTATTATAGAGGTATTGGTGATAAATGCAACAACTATTTAGAAACAATACAATGCCTATAAATTTGATTAAATAAGCACCCATACATGCTTACTAGCTATACTTGAACTAATACCTCTACTGTTAGTCAATAAACAAGTTAACACCTTAATTACGCAAACTAAGGGATTTTTAGATATTATGGTATCCTACTGCGCTAATTTTGCCCTTAATACTCTCAATATGGTGAGTCGATGCGTATTTTTAATTATTGTTTAAATGTTATGTCTGCTGGATTTAGCCGCTTATTTGTAAAAAGCAAAGTGCTGCCAGAAAATCCGATTAAACAGTATGATCTAAACCCTGAGTACCCTACATTTTATATAGTGCGTTTAAATTCACGATTTGATTTAGCGGCTCTCGCACATGCGTGTAAAAAAAATGGTCTACCTAGCCCAACCGAAGAGCAAGTATTAGGTAACCAAGATTTAGACCGTTTTATTGGTATTAAAAATCCACCACCACTTTTTGGTGATGAAGCTAAGCCAACCAATGCTTTAGCTCAAGGTAAACAAATTATTGAATACCTAATACAAAGTGGGCAGCAAAACGTACAAGTGGTTCCGGTTACTATTTTATGGGGTCGCGACCCGGGTAAAGAAAAGCCGGGGCTACGCACTTTAATTACGCACTCTCTAACTCCTAGCTGGTTTAGAAAGTTTTTTGTGGTGTTGTTTTCAGGACGCGACAACTTTATTCGCTTTAGCCAACCACTCGACTTATCGCTTTTAGTCAATGAAAAAGCCGATGTAAGCGAGTTACCACATAAATTATTACGTGTAGCACGTGTTCACTTTAAGCGCCAAAAGCTAGCTGCTACAGGCCCTAAAATGCCCTCTCGTGAGCAATTATTTAATTCATTATTAGCGTCACCTACAATAAAAAAAGCAATTCAAGATGAAGCTAAAGCTAAAAACATTAGCCAAACAGAAGCCCGCCAAAATGCACTTAAGCTACTTGATGAGATAGCTGCTAATTACTCTGAAGCAATGATACGTGTGGCCGAGCGATTTTTAACTTGGTTGTGGAATAAGCTCTATAACGGTATAGACATTAAACATGCTGAACAAATTCATGAACTAACAGATAAAGGCCATGAAATAATCTATATGCCTTGTCATCGCAGTCATATGGATTACTTACTGCTTACTTACTCTATTTATCATTTAGGCTTAGTTCCACCACATATAGCTGCAGGTATAAATCTTAACTTTTTCCCTGCCGGTGGCATATTTAGACGCTCTGGGGCATTCTTTATTCGTCGCTCGTTTGCAGGCAATAAACTTTATTCTGCCATATTCAAAGAGTATTTAAGCCAACTGTTTATTAAAGGTTACTCTGTTAAGTTTTACACGGAAGGCGGTCGAAGCCGAACTGGGCGCTTACTTCCACCTAAAACAGGTATGCTATCTATGACATTACAAGCAATGCTACGCGGAATAGACAGACCAATATCTATCGTTCCTGTGTACATTGGCTACGAGCACGTAATGGAAATTAACACCTACCTTAAAGAGCTGGATGGAAAAGATAAAAAAGGCGAATCTATATTTGGTATTTTTAAGGCAATCAAAAACCTTAAAAACTACGGTCGTGGTAATTTAAACTTTGGTGATCCAATCTCGATTAACCAATACTTAAACGATAACCAACCTGATTGGCGTGATTCAATACACCCTACCGATGTACAAAAGCCACAATGGTTAGCGCCACAAGTAACTAAACTTGCCGACCAAGTAATGGTTAAAATTAATAATGCGGCGGCGCTTAATGCGGTTAACTTACTAGCGATGATATTGCTGGTTAACGATAAACAAGCATTGAGTAAACCAAAGCTATTAGCACAACTTGATTTTTATCTGCGCTTACAGCGCGATGCAAGCTATAGCGATAAAGTAACCGCGCCAAACGAAACACCAGAGCAATTACTAACGCATGCATTAAAGCTGAATAAGTTTGAAGTTATCAGTGATGAATTTGGCGAAATTATTACTATTAGCGATAAAGAAAAAGTACTGTTTAATTACTACCGAAACAATATTTTGCACTTATTTGCAGTACCAAGCTTAATTGCACTACATCTATTTAAACAACACAGCACAACTATTGAGCAATGCCAGCAACTTGTAAAAACGTTTTATCCATTATTTGCTAAAGAATGGTATTTACAGCCTCTTGATGAAAACTATATAACGCGTATTTTAGCTAACTTTGCTGATCAAAATTTAATTGAGTTTGATGGCGATAACATTCATATAACGAACAGTAATGACTGCTTAGCTAAGCTAGAAATGCTTGGACGAGCACTTAGTTTTACTCTACAACGTTACGCTATTGTGATTGGTTTTATTCAAACAAGTGATGGCATTGAAAAAGCAGAATTAGAACGAGAGAGCCAAGTGCTTGCACAGCGTTTAGGCACACTGCATGGCATTAAAACACCTGAGTTTTTTGATAAAAAAGTACTTGTTAGTTTTATCGAAAACTTACGTGGCGAGTCGTTAATAACAGAGGGTGATAAAGGCTTAGTAGGCAGTACACAACTTTGCGAAACCTACGCACACCTTAAAACATTACTGCCAGCACGCGTCTGGCAGTCAATCAGCGATATAGTACAAGATCAGTGTAACTAGTAATATATCTATAGAAGGGGGGTTAGCGCTGACGCATAACCCCTTCTTGCATTGTTGAGGCAACCAAGTTGCCTTGGCGATCAAAAAACTGCCCGCGTACCAAACCACACCCATTACTCGCACTTGGACTGTCAATTGAATACAAAATCCAATCATCCATTCTAAATGGGCGATGAAACCACATTGCATGATCAATAGTAGCTACTTGCATATTTGGCTGCATAAACGATACACCATGAGGCTGCAATGCTGTTGGTAAAAACTCAAAGTCAGAGGCATACGCTAATAAATAATTATGGATGCGCTGATCGTCTGGCATTTCACCATTAGCTTTAAACCAAATATGCTTTACCGGCTCCATAATTTCTGGTTTAAACGGGTTATGAAAAGTAACTGGTCGCATTTCAATTGGCATTTCACGCGTAAACTTATTACGGATGACTTCAGGGATATGCGAAGCGTTATCTTGATAAAACTCAAGTGATGAGCGTAACTCTTCAGGTGCGGGTACATCAGGCATTGTTGCTTGATGCGACAAACCATTTTCTTCACCCTGAAACGACGCTGTCATATAAAAAATTGGCTTACCGTACTGAATCGCTTTTACTCGGCGAGTACTAAAGCTCTTTCCATCGCGAATAGTTTCTACATCATAAACAATCGGTTTAGCTGGATCGCCTGGGCGTAAAAAGTAAGAATGTAATGAATGAACTATACGCCCCTCAGGTAGAGTTTCTTTAGCGGCAGAAAGCGCCTGCCCCATAACTTGACCGCCAAACACAGCACCAAAGCCTAAATCTTGGCTTTGTCCTCGATATAAACCTTGCTCAATTTCTTCAAGTGTTAACAACGACAATAAATCATCTAATACTTGGCTCATTACTTCTTCCTCATTACCCTAGTATGCAAATGATACTATACAATAGTGGGAAGTAAATATTTGTTAGGAATACTGTTATGGCTTACTGGCTATTTAAAACTGAACCCGATGCGTTTTCATTAGATGATTTAAAAAACGCACCAAAACAAACGACTCTTTGGGAAGGCGTGCGTAATTATCAAGCGCGAAACTTCATGCGTGATGGCGTTAAGCTCGGTGATTCAGTGATGATTTACCATTCAAGCTGTAAACACGTAGGTGTAGCGGGTATTGCCGAAGTGACACACGATGCCTACCCAGATCCTACTCAGTTTGATTTAAGTAGCGACTATTACGATGCAAAAGCCACCAGCGACAAACCACGCTGGGTTGTTGTTGAGGTTACTTACCAAAGCCATTTAAAGAAATTAATTAGCCTTAAAGATATTAAAGCCAATAATAATATTACTGAAATCGCACTTAAAAAAGGCGGACGACTATCAATAATGCCTGTTACTAAAAATGACTGGGATGAAATAATCAAAATGGCGCAGTAACACCCTCTCGGTTTGACCTAATTTCATTGAGTTTGATATGATCTATGCTGACTTATAGCTGGAGGATTAATGAAATTACTGTATTGGTTAGATGAATGGTTAACTCTCCCACGCAATGAGCAACAAACTCGATTACCCATGACGGGTAGTGATTTACTCGGCGATGTATTTGTTAAGTATGATTTTGTTGACGTTAATAAGCCCCTGCTTTTTACCTTTTCACCCGCAGGCACTAACGTGCAAGAGCAAGATCTTCACCCTGATTTTGCACCATGGGGTTATCACTTAGCCCAAAAACAAAACGTAAACGTAATCGCTTTTCAGCATTTAGGTAAAAGTAATTGGTTTCGTAATCGTAATTTAATCTTTTTTCTCGAGCAATTATCAACATTACTTACGCCGTTTAATTGTCGATTAGGCTATGGCTTAAGCCGTGGCGGATTTGCTGTTGGCGCTTTTGCTAAACTATTAAAGCTAAACCAAGTATTGTTCTTCCATCCGGTAAGTACTAAAAATAAAGAATTAGTACCGTGGGATGACCGCTCTAGTACCGATATAGCTCAGCAGTTTGACTGGCAGCAAGATTATCACGATCTAGATTTAGGAGATGCTCAAGGCTATATTATTTACGATCCTACGAATCGTATAGACCGAATGCACGCCAAGCGCTATAAGCAGTTAACTCACTTGCGAGTATTTGGTATGGGACATGGCACACACGCTACATATTTGAATAAGTTTGGGTTTTATAAGCAAGTAGCCGTTGATTTCATTCAACATCAGCAAATCGATATTGCACAGTTTCGCCAGCAAACCAAAACCTTACGCTTAAAAGAAGATTATTATCAAAGTCTCAATACGGCTAATGCAGGCTCCCCCCATCGTTTAGCATTATTGAGTACAGCGCATAAAATTTTAGCTGATGAAAAAGAAGTGTATGTACAAGAGCATCAAGCAAAAATTGATATTCAGCCATTAATAGATGTGGCACTTAAGCACCAAGATGAGCACCCTAATGATGCTATTCAGCTATTAGAAGTCGCCCAGCAACTTCTACCTGACGACCCTCTAATTGAGCATAAACTCAAACAGTTGGAAGAGTAATTATTCCAACGAAAACTGCTATAAAGGCTAACTACTCTATTTAGCCTTTTTCTTTTTGTGCCTATGCTTGGGCACAATGGTAAAGTACATCATTAAACCTAACCAAGAAAATATAATGATTCCCATTAGCCAGCCATTCTTTTCATGACCCTGTGTACGCTTACTGTTGAGTACAATAACGACAGGTAATATGTAAGCACTTAAAACAACAATTAAAAATACAACTTCATTCATTATTTTTCTAGGCTCGACCAGTCTACTTCACTACTTAATACTCGATCTACCGATATATAGTGCAAAATATCGCCTTCACTTACTTTGTAATCTAATGGTGGGTTTAAATCCATATTTTGCGCACTTAAATTATGAGCAACACCTAACAGTATTGCATCATGCTCAAGCTTAAAATGATGAAACAAAGTACCAAACTCCATATCTTTGCAGCCACTTGGTACTTTCAAGCTAAATTGTGTATCGCCGTGCAAAGTAGATAGCAGCTCCTCTTGCACACGGCTCGAACCAGGATCTTGCATTGAGCGTACTAATATCTCAGCTGATTTTGCACTACTACATTCTACGTTTTGGCAATGCTCTAACATCATCTCAACTTTGGTTTCATCTAAAAAGTGAGCACTTATATGACAATCATCTTTTACTAAGCGACTTATGCGCAGGGCTGTTGTAAATGTCTGGTCGTCATCTTGACCATCAATAATCACCTTATCAGCACTACGAATAGCTACCCGCTCTAGTTCAGCTAAATTTGTAAAACTCGTTAAACGTGCAAAATCAACGCTTTCGTTAGCTAAAAAAGGATGATCCATTTGCTCTGTTACCGCGAGTAAAATACGACGGTCAGTACGTTTCGTATCTGCCAAAATGTAATCAATCATCTTTTTTGTACGAGTGTCGTGCCAACCAAAAATAATAATATGGTGGTTACTGTGGGCAAAGTTTTTATCACCAGTCATAGCGCGCCTAATTAAGTAAGTAACAGTTTGTCCTGCTTTTCCTAGCAAAACACCAAATAAAGCTAAACCAAATGGAATTTGTATTAATGCAACCACCCAACGACCAAGATCAGTAGTTGGACTAAAGTCACCATATCCCACTGTTGATGTTGTTACTGTGTAATAGTAAAAAAAGGTAGTAAGCGAGGTTAACGCTTTCTCATTCGCTATAAATAGTAAGCTCCATGTTAATAGCATATGAGTCAAAATAGCTAATGCCACTGCTTGCCAACTCAACTGATCTATATGAGCGCGAACAAGTAACGCTAGCCTTTTAAATATCACCGGCATAATACAAAGTCTTCGTTAGTAAATTATCTATAAACAGTACGTTACTGTAAGCGATGCTTTTAAGCAATGTTTAAGCTTTTAACCGCAAATATTAGACTAAATGCTGTTTGCCAATGGTGATTTTTCATGATTAATTAGCGTTAAAATAATAACCAAAACAGTTGTGCTTATGCTTAACAAAATAGCCCGCCCTTTTACTAAAATTGTAGAGCGTTATCTTCCCGACCCTTTTATATTTGTAATTTTACTTACAATAATTACCCTTGTCAGTGCGAGCTTATTTACAACCGCAACCAACATTGAAGTATTACAAGCGTGGGGAGGTGGGTTTTGGAACTTATTAAGTTTTGCTATGCAAATGCTACTAGTGTTAATTACAGGCTATATGTTGGCAAGTACGCCACCTATAAGTAAGTTATTAGAAAAACTAGCAACATTTGCAAGCACCGCACCTAAAGCAATTATATTGGTAACGCTTATTTCGCTTTTAGCGAGCTGGATAAATTGGGGATTTGGCTTAGTTATTGGTGCTCTTTTTGCCAAAGCAATTGCTAAACATACTCGTGTAGATTATCGATTATTAGTAGCCAGCGCTTACTCAGGTTTTGTTGTATGGCATGGCGGATTAGCCGGTTCGATTCCTTTAACTATCGCAACCGATGGTCACTTTTCAGAGGCCAGCATTGGTATTATTAGTACAGAGCACACTTTATTTGCGGGCTTTAATATAGCCATATTAGTTGGTTTATTCATTATTATGCCGCTCGTTAATCGCTATATGCTGCCAAGCGAGCAAGAAAGCGTATATATCGACCCAGCTCTTTTACAAGAGACAACACCTAAGCCCACAACAATAACCAGACCCGCCCAACATTTAGAACAAAGTAAACTACTCGGTATGACAATTGGCTTATTAGGTTTGGCATATTTAGGTTATTACTTTTTTATTGCTGGCGGAAACTTAAACCTTAATAGCGTTATTGCCGTATTTTTGTTTTTAGCTATTACGCTGCATCAAACACCCCATAATTTACTTAACAGTCTGCAACAAGCAATTCCAAGCGGGGCTGGCATTGTTATTCAATTTCCTTTTTATGCCGGCATCATGGCGGTAATGGTTGATAGCGGATTAGCACAACAGATATCACGTGGCTTTATTGCCGTTGCAGATGCTGATAGCTTGCCATTTTTTAGTTTTATAAGTGCAGGACTCGTTAATATGTTTGTACCCTCTGGCGGTGGCCAATGGGCTGTACAAGCACCCATTGTAATACCCGCAGCGCAAGAGCTAGGCGCCGATATATCTCGCGTTGCAATGGCTGTTGCGTGGGGTGATGCGTGGACTAATTTAATTCAACCTTTTTGGGCATTACCAGTCCTTGCTATCGCAGGCTTAAAAGCAAAAGATATTATGGGATTTTGTGTTGTGCAGTTGTTTGTAACTGGGGTTTTTATATCGCTGGTATTGAGCTTTTATTAATTTTTAACGGGCTGTAACAAATATTACAGCCCGCTTTTACCTAGAACGATAAATGCTAGCTCGATAAAATTGTCATCGGCAGACTCAATATTGGATTTTCTGAATCAGCAAAGTGCATCATTACAGCTACATGCCCAGCGACTACAATGGCATACATAACCGCTGAAAAGCCTTGGCCGTATTTATCTAGCGGCATTAAATGTGAGTAGTGACGGCCTCGCCATTCAAATACAATTTCCAGCGCACCTACAAACAAAAAGAATACCAGTAACATTAAGCCAAAGGTGTAGCTCAGCCATAAGCCAAATAGTACGCCTAATAAGCATACGCTTAAACCAATCCATGAACGCATTGAAAAGCTAATACTTTTTAATACATGCCCGCCATCAAGCGGTAAAATAGGTAACAAGTTAAATAAATTTAATAACGCACTAAGAACTGCCACACCTGCAAATATTTCCATCTCGGTGGCGTAATATAAAACGACACCCAGTACCGAGGTAATTAAACCAAATGCAGGCCCCATTAGCGATATAACTACATCTTGCCAACGAGTCGTTATTTTGTCGTCACTTACAGCTAGCCCACCTACAAATGGGATTAAGTAAATACCTTTGGTTTTTATGCCAAAGTATTTCATTGCTCGCACATGGCCGTATTCGTGTACAACTAAACACCCAATTAGCATTAATGCAAATTCTATACTAAATAACCACGCATAGCCTGCAACAGAAGCCCCGGCAAGCACTACTTTAATTACCTTAGCACTTTTAAAAAGCTTAAAACCTAATGCAGCCAAACCTAAAAAGCCTTTTTTAGGTGTCGCGTTTACCGGCGCTGGTAGCGCTAGTTGTGTCGCAAATTGCTCATCGACAAATAGCGCAATACTTTGATCTTCCACTGCCGCTGTATCAATACCGATTACTTTGTTGTCGTAAGTAAACTGATAGTAATTTTCACGAGGATTATCAAAGGTAATGGCTTGTTGCGCATGAAATACCTGCACAATTTTTTGCCCAGACACCATAAGCGAAAATGGCTGCTCGGCTAAAGTAAGATCTATTCTTATCATAATTAAGACCGTTTAAAACAATGGCGCTAGTATACCTAATCAACTTAAAAACACGAGTAAAGGTGCTCGGTAACTATTTTCAAAATAAAAGCGTTTGATACTGACAAAGTAAAAAAACACTACTACTTTTATAGTAATCATAAACTATACATTGAAAGGGATAACAGTGAACAAAATAGTGCCTAACATTTTAGTTGTTGACGACTCAAAAGCAATTTTGATCGTTATGGAAGCCATACTCAACGAATTGGGTATGTCTAACACTATAACTACGTGCTTGAGTGCAAAAGAAGCTCTTGAAAAAGTAAGAGAGGATATTAACTATTTTGATGCTATTTTTACTGATCTCAATATGCCCGAAATGGACGGCATGGAATTAATCCGTCATTTAGGAGAGTCACATTATCAAGGCGGGATAATTATTGTTTCTGAAATGGATCATAAAGTTATTAGTTTAGCTGCCAGCCTCGCAAAACAACATAATGCTCACCTCATTGGTAATATTTCAAAGCCAGTGCAACTGTCTCAGGTAAGTAGATTACTTACTAAAGTGGCGCAATTAAACAGTCACACTTTATTAAAAGAGTCAGCCATTTCAAAAGATGAGCTTATTAATGCATTAAAAAACGATGAAATAACGCCTTTTTATCAACCAAAAATAAACGCTGATAACAATAAAATTGAAAGTGTTGAAGTATTAGCGCGTATTTTATCAAGTAAAGACGGCAATATTATTTTACCTAACCGTTTTATAAACACAGCCGAAAAACACAACTTAATTAATCAAATTACATTTTCTCTTTTTGAAAAGGCCACCAGCGAATTCAAAAATATGAAATCACAATTAGGTCATGATTTTAAGATGGCATTTAACTTATCGCCAACTCAGCTCGACGATCTAAACTGTCCTAATAAATTACTACTCATTTTAGAACTAAACCAACTCACGCCTAGTAATATAATTATAGAAATAACAGAACAACATGCACTCTCAAGTCTCATGCAATTAGAAACACTAAACAGATTAAGAATGCATGGCTTTGGTATATCGCTAGACGACTTTGGTGTTGGCTTTACTAATATGAACCAGCTTCGAAACCTTCCTTTTACTGAAATTAAAATAGACCGTTCACTCATTAGCCATATAGAAACAGATTTATTTTCTCAAGTGGTTGTAAGTTCGTTATTTAATATTACGAGTAAAGATAATTTAGATTTAGTGGCAGAAGGCGTTGAACGCCCAGAAGAGCTCAATTATTTAAGGCACTATAGAAGAAACCTAGCCATACAAGGTTTTTTATTTAGTCGCCCTAAACCACAAGACGAATTTATATCTTGGGCTAAAGATTGGCTAAAAACTGATGGCAGCCCCGCTTAAAGCGGTACTAATATTTACTCGGGGCCTGTTAGCTAATTATCACCCCGAGTGTGTTTATCTTCTTCACTAACTATATGCGCACTACTTGCTAAACGTTTGTGCCAACGCTGCCTTGCTACTGCGCGCATGTTAGTAGATTGGTCACGCTCATCTACAATCTCTAGCCCCATTAAAGCTTCAATCATATCCTCTAGCGTTACAATACCTTGCACGTCACCGTACTCATCTACAACTAGGCATATATGCGTGCGCTTTGTTAAAAGAGTTTGCAGTAACGACGATACATTTTGAGAACTCGGCACCGTATAAATAGGCTTAATCAATTTGCTAATTTTGTAATCGGTACCTAAACGGTGAAATGCCAGCATAATATCGTTTTTATGCACAAACCCAACAATATCGTCGCTGTCTTTATCAAATACCAATATACGAGAAAATGACGACGAGCCGTGATCGTTTAAATACTGATTTACTGTTAAGTCTTTGTGGATTTTAAAAATTACAGTTCGAGGCGTCATTAAGTCGCATAATTTTGCATGTCTAAAATGCAATAAATTACGAATTATTTCGGACTCATCCTGATGTAATGCACCCGACTCCGTACCTATATCAGCCATTGCCTCTATCTCTTGACGAATATAGTATGCCTCATCGTGCTTTGGACCCATTAAATTTGTTAGCTTTTGTGCAAACCATACAAAAGGCTTTAGCAATATAACTAAAAACCTCAAAGCGTAAGTAACACTTGGCGTTAGAGCTCGCCAGTAATTAGCCCCCAAGGTTTTAGGAATAATTTCAGAAAGAATTAATACGAGGAATGTCATAATGGCTGATGCAATACCTACAGCCGCATCGGAAAACACGACAGCTGCCTGTGCGCCTACCCCAGCAGCACCCGCAGTATGGGCAACCGTATTTAAAGTTAAAATAGCAGCTAAAGGCTGATCTATATTGTTTTTAAGTTTTTCGAGCTGTTTAGCAAGCTCAGGATGATCTTTCCTAAGTGATGCAACATAGCTGGGCGAAATACTTAATAACACAGCCTCCATCACAGAACATAAAAACGAAATAACAATCGCCACTACCATATAAACTATCAGTAAAGTCACTTTCTCTCCTCTATATTGGATATGTGAGCATGGTATCAATACATGCTATATTTGGCCAAACTTCCAATAATAATAGGCATAATAATGAAATTTAGCGCACCATGGTGTCATCAAAATAAGCTATTTAAGTACGCAGCGACTCTTTTTACGCTTAGCAGCTTAAGCTTTGCTGCAATAGCTGCACCATTGGATAAATCAAAAATTCAGTTTATCGGCCCACTTGCCGAAGATATGCAGTTAAAGCCTTTTCAGACACCTCATGGCAGTGCGATTATTAACAACCTATTGCCGCAACTACAAGCAGACTCAGATAGTTTTTCTGTATTTGGGAAAAAACAAAACTGGCAGCCGTTTAATAAAATCAATGCGCTCACTTTAGGTGGGTTACAGGCACTAAAATTTAATATTGAAACTACCCGCTTTACACAAGGTACGCTTACCTTAAAAGGGATTGAGCAAGGTCAGTTATTTATTAATGGCGAACTACAAACAGGCGATAAAAATAGCTATAAGTTAGCTTTAAATAACAGTACTCACTCTATTTTAATAGTAGCCCAACAAGTAGCTAATTGGCACGATGTAATGCTTGATTTTGCACCTAAAAGCGACGTTGATAAAATTACGCTTAGCGCCTCAAAAACAAAACGCTTATCTGCAAAACAATTGTTTGATGCCCCTACAATCAGCCAATTATCACTCGCACCTAATGCTAAGCAGTACGTTACTACTACTCGCACTTATAGCGATAAAACACAAAACCAAGCAAATACAGTTACTGTACTTAAAGATTCAGATAATCAAACGCTTTATCGCTTCGAAGCAGGCCAACCAAGTAACATTATTTGGAGTCCAGATAACCAATATTTAGTGTATTTGTTAAATGGTGAGCTTAAACAACTTAGCCGTAAAAACTTCTCAATAAAAACATTAGCAAACGATTTAGAAGGAGCCAATGGCTTTACCTTTTATAACGACACCAGTCTTTTGTTTAGCTGGTCTAAATCACCTGAGAGCACTAACAGCTTAACCAAGCACTATAAAGGTCTACAAGATCGTTGGTCGTATGCACGTACCACCAGCCAAATTTACATGCTTGATACTAAAAGTGGTTTAACAAAAGCACTTAGCCAAGGTCCTCTTTCTTACAGCCTTGAAGATTCAAATAGTAACCGTGGCAAAATATTAATGAGCCGCCCAGTAATGGCAATGCAAGCATCAACCCACCCTGAAACAGAGTTAGTCGAACTCGATTTAAAATCAAACAAGCTTTCATCGCTTGGTAAATTCAAAACGTTTAATTTAGCCAAATACGCAAATAAAGATATTTATGTAGTTGCAGGCCCTGACTTTAAAAATGGCGCAGGCAGAGCTCTACCAAAAGCAATGCTTGCTAATAACTACGACGGGCAACTTTACCTACTTACTGAAGACGGTAAAAACGTAAAAGCACTTAGTAAACAATTCGATTCTGCTATTGGCCAACTGCACGTTTTAGAAAACGGCGATGCGCTCATTAAAGTAACAGAGCAAGACACTCAACCGCTTTACCTATTTGATTTAAGTAAACAGCGCTTTAAAAAGTTAAATACAGGATTGGATATTGTTGAACAATTTAGTTACTCACACGACCGTAATACCGAAATTTTATTAAGTGGCACTAACGCTTTAGCGCCACAACAGCTAAAACGCCTTAACGTAAGTAAAAATAAAACAGATTTAATATGGGATTCAAAACCAAGTAGCTATGCAAATACACGACTCCCTACATTGGAGGAGTTTAATTTTAAAAATAAACATGGGGTTGAAATAACTGGCCGCGTTTATATTCCTAGCAATTTAGATAAAACTAAAAAGCACCCGGCGCTCGTGTATTACTACGGCGGCACTTCACCAGTTACGCGTGGTTTTACAGGTCGTTATCCGTTTAACTTATGGGCAGAAAATGGCTACGTTGTTTATGTAGTACAGCCTACTGGCGCAACAGGGTTTGGACAAAAGTTTTCAGCGCAGCATGTTAATGCCTGGGGCGACTACACTGCAGACGATATTATCGAAGGCACGCAAGCCTTTTTAAAGAAATACAACTATGTTGATAGTGAAAAGGTAGGAAATTTAGGGGCATCATACGGTGGCTTCATGACCATGTTATTGGCAACTAAAACCGATATATTTAGTGCTTCAATAGCTCATGCGGGTATTTCTAATATTACCTCGTATTGGGGTGAAGGTTGGTGGGGCTACTTATATTCTGGCGAAGCATCAAAAAATAGCTTCCCATGGAATAACCCTGAGCTTTACAGCCAACATAGCCCTGTATTTCATGCCGACAAAGTAACAACACCTATGCTACTTCTTCATGGTGATAGTGATACCAATGTACCTGTTGGCGAAAGCTTAACAATGTACACTGCGCTTAAACTGCTTAATAAGGACGTAGAGTTAATCGAATACAAAGGCGCCGACCACCAAATTTTTGCACGCGATAAACGATTTGATTGGTGGAACACCATGCTCGCATACTTTGATAAAAAGCTAAAAGATGAACCTCAATGGTGGGACTCAATGTATAAAAATAACTGAGCCTGAACCTTTAAAATAACGACTTAATACAGATTTATTAATAGTAGTATTAATTATTTAGCACCTTTTAATTAGTTTAAAGGTGCTAACCTCATCCTCTAATAACGTCTTATACACCTTTGAAATATTAAGTTACTTAAAACTAATAAACCCCCTTCTCAGCATTTACCTAATGGTGCTACCATACAGAGCTATAAGCATTCAAAATAAAGTACTATGGCTATTAATGTTTTATTGGTTGAAGATGATGAATTACTCGTTAAACGCATCCAAAATCACTTTGCAGATACCGAATTTACAATAGAGGTAGACCCAACTGGCGCTGATGCACTTAACATTGTAAGGCAGCGGGTAAACCTGCGCGGTGCTATATCATTAGCCATAATTGACATTGTTTTGCCAAAGCGTGATGGGCTTCAGCTGGCAAAAGAATTAAACACACTTACCGATATTGGCGTTATTGTATTATCGAGCCGCGACTCCCAAGCCGATCGTATTGCAGGCCTTGCACAAGGTGCTGATGACTATATTTGTAAGCCCGTCGATTTACTTGAGTTAGAACTTCGCATGCGCGCGCTCTATAAGCGTGTTGCCGTTAACCTAGAAGACGACGAAAGCGAAGAATTTATAGAGTATGCTGACTTTAAGCTTCACCCCGATAACCGCACACTAATTACTGCTGCAGGCGTTGAATCACGCTTAACTGAAGCCGAACATAAAGTGCTTATTTGCTTAATTAGTAATGCGGGTAAAGCCACATCCCGTGAAAAAATATCAGAAGAAATAGGCCAGCCCGATTGGAGTCCAAACGATCGTACTGTTGATGTGCTGATTGGTCGTTTACGTAAAAAATTAAATGACGAAAAAGATCAAAAACGCATTGTTACCGTACGCGGTAAAGGGTATATGCTTTCTATTTAATACTTAGTTAATTGCGCAATAAGGCGCTCAAATGCGCGGTAATTAAGTGCCTCTTTAAGCTCATTTAAACTAATGTTTTCAGCGCCTTTTAAATCACTAATAGTCCGCGCCACTTTAATCACTCTATGATAAGAGCGTGGCGATAAAGACAACTTCTCGCTTGCTCTGGCTAAAAACTGCAACTCTGCTGGCGCCAGTACACAGTGCACACTCATTTCTTTATTATTAAGCCTCGCATTAACCTTACCTTGACGTTTTAGTTGTAGATAATAAGCCGTTTCAACTCTTGCTCTAACCTCAGCACTACTTTCCTCCGGCTGAGTACTTTGTAGTTCAACACTCGTTAAACGAGGTAGTTCTATTTGCAAATCAATACGGTCAATAAAAGGCCCCGACACGCGCGATAAATAACGCATAACTTGATCGGGAGTTGCCCGCTTATCTGTATGACTCCCTGTTGGGCTTGGATTTAATGCTGTAATAAGCTGAAACTGCGCCGGAAACTCCATTTGCCTAGCTGCACGTGAAATAGTAACTGTACCGGTTTCCATTGGCTCACGCAGTGAATCAAGTACCTTACGCTCGAATTCCGGTAACTCATCTAAGAAGAGCACACCGTTATGTGCCAGAGAAATTTCACCAGGTTTGGGATTCGAAGAGCCCCCCACCAAGGCAACAGCTGAACAAGTATGATGTGGATTACGAAATGGCCGCTGTCGCCAATTAGTTAAATCTATGGATTGCCCAATAATAGAGTAAAGCGCAGCTGTCGAAATAGCTTCATCGTCCGACATAGTAGGCATTATAGTTGCCATTCGCTGGGCCAGCATCGATTTACCAGTACCTGGAGGACCTAAAAATAATAAATTATGCCCGCCAGCTGCAGCAATTTCGAGTACACGCTTTGCACCGGGCTGACCTTTCACATCGCTTAAATCAAGTAAAAAGTCAGGGGCTTGTGTGCAGTCGGGATATTCTATATTTAATGGTAAGGGTTGTTGATTAAGTAAATCCCCCCACACTTCTTGAATAGAGCTTACGGCTTTGCGTTTAACGCCATTAACTAGGCTTGCTAGGCTGTCGTTTGCAAGAGGTAAAAAGCAGCAACGATCTTGCTCTTTTGCAGCAAGTACCGAAGGTAAAATAGCGTTTACACCACGCACCTCACCATTAAGAGCAAGCTCACCATAAAACTCGTACTTGTGAATATCAGGACACACTATTTGCCCAGAGGCGACTAAAATACCCACCGCAATAGCAAGATCAAACCGTCCGCCATCTTTTGGCAAATCGGCAGGGGCTAAATTTACAGTTATTCGTTGATCGGGAAAACCAAATTGTGAGTTTTCGAGTGCGCTACGTACTCTATCTTTTGATTCTTTAACGGACGCTTCGGGCAGGCCTACTATATGAAAAGCGGGTAAACCATTTCCTAGGTGAACTTCTACAATAACTTCAGGGGCATTTATACCCACTTGAGCACGAGAAAATATACGAGCTAACGACATTCCTTATCCTAGTAAATGGTGTGATTACACCAGTTTAGTCAGGATATTTAAAAACGTGTAATGTGATTTGCCATTTTATAGCAGCTAAACGAAGTAATAAGGTCATTAACATACCTAATACCATCGCCATTTCGGTTACTAACGAAAAACTAATGCCAAGCGTATAAACAGTGCCACCCGCTATACAGGTAATAGCGTAAAGCTCACCTTTTAATAGCATAGGGATCTCGCGTGCAAGCACGTCTCGAATTAATCCACCAAAGCAGCCTGTAATTACAGCCATAATTACCGCTGTCATATCGGGCATACCAACAAGCTGCGCTTTTTGCGCCCCCATTACTGCAAAAAAAGCTAAACCAAACGCATCCGCTGTTTGTAAAATATAATGAGGTATCGGCTTTTGTTTATTTATAAGGCGTGTTGTAACAAATACTGAAGCTAGTATGGCAAAAAAGTAACTTTGATCGTGTAACCAAAACACAGGAACATCTAAAATTAGATCTCGCACTGTACCACCACCAATAGCAGTTACCGTCGCTAAAACTACGACTCCAAAGCCATCCATTTTTTTTTCGTACGCTAGCAAAGTGCCCGACACAGCAAACACCGCAATGCCTATTAAATCAAACCAGTGATAAAGTTCTGTCATGTGATGTGTATTGTTACTTAAAATCTTTTAACCGTTTTAACATAAAATACTCTTTTTTAAAAAATAAGTTATTTGTTAAACGTCACAGATATTAGAGTAAAGTCATTAAATAAAGCAGAATATAAGGTATTTTATCAAACTGCTGACACAAAAATCACTCGATAAAGAGTGCGATTTTGTTTTAAATTTTTAGATATTTAATTTCAGTGGTTGCGGGAGCTTGGGTTTGTAAAAAGCGAACCGACGACCTTCGCTTACTTATGCAGAGTATTTTGCGTAGTAACGGTGAGTTTTATAATTATAGGAATTCATTAAACTGCAGACGCAAAAAATCACTCGATAAAGAGTGCTATTTTGTTTTAACTTTTTAGGTATTTAATTTCGGTGGTTGCGGGAGCTTGAGTTTGTAAAAAGCGAACCGACGACCTTCGCTTACTTATGCAAAGTGTTTTGCGCAGTAACGGTGAGTTTAAATTCATAATAATTTATTAAACTGCAGACGCAAAAAATTACTCAGTAAAGAGTGTTATTTTGTTTTTAACTTTTTTAGGTATTTAATTTCAGTGGTTGCGGGAGCCGGATTTGAACCGACGACCTTCGGGTTATGAGCCCGACGAGCTACCAGACTGCTCCATCCCGCGCCTGAAATTTGTAGACTTGTTTAAAGTTGCTTACATTACAACTTGGCTTCCAATTAAAAAATTTATTGCGGGAGCTGTGAAGGTGAAGAGTGAACCGACGACCTTTTAAAACTACCTAATACACTAAATTTTTATAAAAAAATTGGTTGCGGGAGCCGGATTTGAACCGACGACCTTCGGGTTATGAGCCCGACGAGCTACCAGACTGCTCCATCCCGCGCCTGTATATTTTAAGTCTATCGACTACTTTATTTTATCTCTTAAGCTAGAGTTATTACAGTAACCAACATTAGAAAATTGGTTGCGGGAGCCGGATTTGAACCGACGACCTTCGGGTTATGAGCCCGACGAGCTACCAGACTGCTCCATCCCGCGCCTGTAATTTCTTTAAAACATTTTCGTAATATTTACGAGCCTGCCTTGAAGAGAGCGCTACTATATAGGAATAAACATTTAATGCAAGGCCTAAACTAATTAAAGTTGTTTAACCGAACAAAAAGCAATCAAATTGCTATTCTGCACTCAACCTTTGATGCGGATTAATCATTTTTTGCCATTCCCAGTCTGGATGTCCCATCACTATAAAGTCAGGGTTCTCAGTACTCTCGCGTTGGTTGTACGTTAGCGGATTAAATTCTGCATCGGTAATACACCCACCAGCTTCTTCAACAATAACTTGTGAAGCACCTGTATCCCACTCTCCCGTTGGACCAATTCTTAAAAAACAATCTGCTTTGCCCTCTGCAACAGTACAAGCTTTTAATGAGCACGAACCAATAGCAATGGTTGTAAACTGACTATTTAAATACTGACTCACCGCTTCTATTTTTTGGCGGCGACTCACTGCAAGCGTCAAGTTCTCTGGTGGCGCTACAGATATTTGCTTATCAATTGAGTTTTCACGTTTAAAGGCACCATTTTTAGCTGTAGCAAAATAAGTCACACCCTTTGCAGGCCAATGAATAACGCCAAGCACAGGATGATTATTTTCAATCAATGCAATGTTTACTGCAAAGTCGCCACTTTCTAAAATAAACTCGCCTGTACCATCCATCGGATCGAGTAACCAATAACGCTGCCAATCCTGTCTGTCGGCGAGTGCTGGTATAGGTGTTTCTTCCGACATAATTGGGATATCGGGCGCTAAGATTTTTAATCCAGCAACCAGTACGTCATTTGCTGCTAAGTCAGCTTTGGTAACAGGCGTGTTATCTGATTTCTCTTGTTGGCCAATATCGCCTTTTTTATAAATGGCCATAATTGCATCGCCAGCACGCTCAGCTAATTCAATACACGGTTCGATTAATTTATTCATCGGCAGCTCCAGACGCTAAATACTTATCTAATAATAGCAAAGCTGCAACACTGCGTGCTTCGGTAAAATCTTCTTGGTCTAATAATGACTGCCACTGAGTTAATGGCCACTTAACAACAACAAGCGGCTCTGGTTCGTCGCCAATAAGGGTTTGTGGGTATAATTGCTTAGCAAATAAAATATGCATAGTGGCATTAAAGTAACTCGGCGCCATTGTTACTGTTCTTAATGGTTTAAAATACTCAGCACCAAAGCCAATTTCTTCTTTAAGCTCTCTGTTAGCAGCTTGCTCTGGCGTTTCGCCCGGATCGATTAAGCCTTTAGGAAAACCTAACTGGTAATCGTTTGTGCCCGCACAGTATTCACGTACAAGTAGTAATTCGTTGTCTGCACTTAACGGAACAATCATCACTGCTCCCCGGCCACCGCCGCGAATTCGCTCATACTGGCGCTCTTCGTTATTAGAAAACTTTAGCTCTAAAGACTCCACAGTAAACAGGCGGCTTTTAGCGACAACATTGTTACTGAGGATTTGTGGTGGTGTTGGGTGCTTTTTCTGTGTCATTGGCGTTAATTTGCTATCATGGCAGTTAGTTCAATAATAAACCTTATAAGTTGAAATTCCTATGTTAAATTGGTCAAAAATCGATACCGTTTTGCTCGACATGGATGGAACATTACTCGATTTACATTACGACAGTCATTTTTGGCTTAACGTTATTCCTGCGCAACACGCATTAGCAAGGGGCATTAGCCTAGATGCAGCTAAAGCAGATATTTTAAAACGCTATCAAGCTGTGAGCGGTCAAATACAGTGGTATTGTTTAGATTATTGGGAGCAGCAATTAAGCTTGCCTATAATGGAGCTTAAACGAGAGTCTCAGCATTTAATTAAAATGCGCGAAGACGTACCTCATTTTTTAACTGAGCTTAAAAAAGCAGGCAAAGAGTTAATTTTACTTACCAACGCCCACCCTGAGAGTGTCATGCTTAAATTTGAGCATACAGCGATTGATAACTACCTAGATGGCGTAGTGTCGACTCATGAATATGGAGTAAGTAAAGAGCAACAAAGTTTGTGGCACCAAGTACAAAAAGACTTAGGATTTAATAAGCAGCGCACTTTGTTTGTAGATGACAGTGTGCCGGTTTTGAATGCCGCACGAGAATACGGCATTGAGCACTTACTTGCAGTTGCTAACCCAGATAGCCAACAACCACATAACGAAATAGCCGATTACCTAAGTGTTACCGACTATCGTAAGATTATCTAACTCAACTTACGTGACTTAAATTTTTGGGTAACGCGCTTCTAGCCCTTGATATACTAACTTTGCAAAATCTGCATGTTCTGTATCAAGGCTTTTAACTACTTCAACTAAATGCTCGTTATCTTCTTGCCCATTCCATTCTTTAATATAGCTACCATCTTTGTAACCGTGATCTTGGCGGAAAAAGTTTAACGTGTTTTTACCTACGTAGCCGCGATATAAATCATCAATATCCATACCCATTTGCGCCATACAGCCGGCAAAGGCACCTGCATTAAACGTTTTATCTGCAACTGCAGAAGCCGCTAATATCTCTAGTGTTTGTTTAAAGTCATCAGCTTGTTGAGCATTACTAAGCTCAGTTTCAAGTTGCTTTGCTAAGTCTTCGTAGCTAGTTTCGCCGTCAATTCTAAGCGATAGACCAAAATGAAAAATATCAACCAACTCTAAAATAACTTGTTCAGTATCTGGTGTTTGTTTTTTCCACCATTTCCAACCATGATGATCCAACATTTCAGCACACTCAACCCAAATAGCGCGGTACCATTCAAACCCTTGAGTAAACCATTGCTCATGTACTTTAGTATTCATGGCGTTTTGCATTTCTAGCATCACTACTAGCTTGTTTAAATTGGCAGACATATCAGTTCCTGTCGTTTTGATTGGCGTAATGTTCGTTGGTGTAATAATACAGATAAAATGCTGATTGTGCATTGCTGTATATTTTTATTAGTGTGCTAGTTATGTTTATCGTGACGTCGTAAACTCATGCCATGAATCAATTAAATCAATGAAATCTTCAAAGCCACAACCACTACTTAAACCATTTTCTTCAAGCGCTAAATCGTCATCTTGATACGCTATTAGGTCTTCGCTGTCTTGATGAAGCGCATGGGCTTCAAATAATGCTTCGTCTTTCGTTAATATTAAATCTATTTCTTGGCCTTTTAGCGTTAGCGGCTCATAGCTTGAACTCACCGATGCAATAAGCGCTTGCACCATGGCTACTTTGTCTTTGCCTATTTCTTCGTTTAGCCAGCGACCAATAATAGCGTGTTCACTGCTTATTTTAATACGTAGCCCACTAATAGGGTCGCGAATAAATTGATATTCCATAGGGTTTGCCTGTAAATCTTTAATTGCGTAATTATATACGTAAACGCCCGTAAACCACAGGACATATAAAGTAAAATAGCGCCACATGGGCGCTATTTTACTCAACTTGAAAACCGTTAACTTCGCGATCTATAACGCGCTGCGTCAATAATCGACCATAAGTAAATAATAGGCACAAGTACAAAGCCTACAAGCACATAAATTAGTGCGTAACTTATTATAATAGCGAGTGCAAAAAATATAGCCGCTAAAATACGCCCTTGCACTAACTGCCCTAAACCAGGAAAAAATATATTACATAATGCTGCGATTACGTTACCGCCAGAACCTTGATCTGCCATACTAACCTCTGTATTTATTTGATTTTATAATTATTTACTTACACACTCTATGCCAATTTATTAAAGCTTACAAATCAAATAGTTAAATTAGTCTAGATTTAGAGAGTTAGTAAAAATTGCTAACTTTAGGTCAAATTAGCAATTTTTGTTATGTGTTTGCACTTTTCTATTCGCTCAATTAATTAGCAAGTTACTCGTTTTGAACACTATTTTATAAATAGCTGTTTATAAAAACAGTATTTTATTTAGCCTAACAAAAACACCTGTTATACTGGCCACAATATTGATTAAAAAGGCGTAACGATGGACGTTTCACAATTACTCGATGGCTTAAATGACAAACAACGCGATGCCGTTGCAGCCCCACTACAAAACATGCTGGTATTAGCAGGTGCTGGGTCTGGTAAAACACGAGTGTTAGTTCATCGTATTGCGTGGCTTATGCAAGTTGAGCAAGCCTCCGCTTACAGTATTTTTGCAGTTACATTTACTAATAAAGCCGCTAAAGAAATGCGTGGCCGCGTTGAAGAAACACTAAAAGCGCCTGTAGGTGGCATGTGGATTGGTACTTTCCATGGTTTATCGCATCGTATTTTACGTGCTCATCACCGTGAAGCTAATTTACCAGAAGCCTTTCAAATTTTAGACTCTGACGATCAGCTTCGGATGATCAAGCGCTTATTAAAGTCGATGAATATTGATGATAAAAAATGGCCTGCTAAACAATTTGGCTGGTACATAAGCGCCAAAAAAGATGAAGCACTTCGCCCTAAAGATATTCAAGCATACGATATTAATGAGCAAATGATGCTGCGTGTTTATGCCGCCTATCAAGAGGCCTGTGATAGAGCGGGCCTAGTTGATTTTGCTGAAATATTACTACGCAGCTACGAAGTGTTAAAAAATAACCCTACGTTACTGCGTCATTATCAGCAACGCTTTGCGCATATGCTCGTAGACGAGTTCCAAGATACAAATACCATTCAATATGCTTGGTTAAAATTACTTGCTGGCGATACTAACAGCATTATGATTGTAGGCGACGATGACCAAAGCATTTATGGTTGGCGTGGTGCTAAAATCGAAAACATTAAACGTTTTTTAACTGACTTTAGCGCAGAAACCATTCGCCTTGAACAAAACTACCGCTCAACAGCGACTATTTTGAAAGCGTCTAACGCATTAATTCAAAATAACTCAGAACGTATGGGTAAAAGCTTGTGGACCGACGGTAACGACGGCGAGCCAATCTCTATTTATGCAGCATTTAATGAGTTAGACGAAGCACGCTTTGTAAGTAGCAAACTACGAAGCTGGTTAAATGCAGGTAATGCCCTACAAGATGCCGCAATTTTATACCGTAGTAACGCGCAATCTCGTGTACTCGAGGAGGCCATGCTGCAAGAAGGCTTAAAATACCGTATTTATGGTGGTATGCGATTCTTCGAACGACAAGAAATTAAAGATGCGCTTTCGTATTTACGCCTAGTAGGTAATCGTCAAGACGATGCCGCGTTTGAGCGTGTAATTAATACGCCAGCACGCGGTATTGGCGATAAAACATTGAGCCATATACGCGATTGTGCACGAGCAGAATCGTTACCGCTTTGGTATGCCGCAAAAGCAATTGTAGAACAACAGCATTTATCTGGTCGTGCTTCTGGTGCAGTAAGTAAGTTTGTAGAACTCGTTGAACAAATAGAAGATAAAATTAGCGATCTAACTTTGCATGAGCAAGCCAAGTACACAATCCAAACCTCAGGCTTGATGGCAATGTACCAAGCCGAAAAAGGTGAAAAAGGTCGTGCTCGCGTAGAAAACTTAGAAGAGCTAATTAGTGCGTGTGATCAGTATGAGCTGCCTGAAGACGAAGAGTACAGCTCACCACTACAAGGCTTTTTAGCGCATACATCACTTGAGTCAGGTGAAGGACAGGCAGAAGAACACGAAGACGCCGTACAAATGATGACGCTTCACTCAGCTAAAGGCTTAGAGTTTCCGCTAGTGTTTATGGTAGGCGTAGAAGAAGGCATGTTCCCTTCTCAGCAAAGCAACGAAGAGTCGGGTCGCTTAGAAGAAGAGCGCCGCCTTTGTTATGTAGGCATGACACGAGCAATGGATAAGTTATACATTAGCCATGCTGAGAGTCGCCGTTTATACGGGCAAGAAAAATACCATAGCCCATCACGCTTTTTACGCGAAATACCTGAGGACTGCGTAGAAGAAATCCGTATTAAAACACAGGTTTCTCGTCCACCTGCCGCCGGGCGTTTTAGCGCATCAGTTAGCCATGCCGCATTTGAAGACAGTGGCTTTAACTTAGGGCAACGAGTTTTGCATGCTAAGTTTGGTGTTGGTACCGTACTTAATTACGAAGGCAGTGGCGCACAATCTCGCGTACAAGTTAACTTTGACGACCTTGGTAGTAAATGGTTAGTAACGGCCTATGCACGATTACAAGCGGTATAAAGCACACCTAAATGAGTTAGAGCAACAATTAGCTGGCGCGTATCATCGTCAGCTAGTGTTGATTACGGGCAGCCCAGCTTGGTGTTATGAAATACTTAACTCATTAATAGATGAAAACAATACACTTGTTGTATCAAAGCGGTGCGCGATTAAAAATTCGTACTGGCCTACTCGCACTCACCAAATTTTAGGGCTAGAATTTGCTCATGCTGTTTACGATGGTTTTAGTGGTTTGCACCCTGATAAACTTGCAGCACTTGCCGGCACCGTTAAAGCAGGCGGTATACTGTTTTTATTACTGCCTGAACTAGATGATTTGACCTCTTGGCAAGACCCTGCTTTAAGTACAGTGCAATCACACGGTCACACCATTGAATACAGTTTATTTAATCAACGTTTCGCGAATATTATTAAGCAATTACCCGCTTTTAATTTTAGTGAAAAAAATGGCTGTATTAGTAATAACGCTAGCTATGTAATGCATAATAAAATTGATTATCTACCACAGCAAAACTGCGTTGAACAAATAGTAAAAGTAGCTAATGGTCGTGCCAACAGGCCTTTACTCATTAATGCTGATAGAGGTAGAGGCAAGTCGGCAGCACTTGGCTTAGCAGCCGCAAAATTAGCTGATAAAAAAGTAATTATTTGCAGCACTCAGTTTAAAGCGACCCATAGTAGCTTTAAACATTTAGCCAACGAGCTGAGCCTTCAATACAACGCTGAACATAAACAGCTCGCCAACTTGCACTACGTTGCACCTGACGCGTTATTAAATGCATTACCTGAGTGCGATTTATTACTCATTGATGAAGCTGCCGCGATCCCTGTACCGTTATTGCTAAAAATGCTAGCTCATTACCCTCGTATAGTCTTTGCAAGTACACTGGTTGGGTATGAGGGCAATGGTAGGGGTTATACCATTCGCTTTAGTAACTATATAAAAGCGCACTATAAAGCCTCTAAAGTTGTAACGCTTGATGAGCCACTGCGTTTTGCTAAACACGATCCCCTCGAGAAGCACATTCGCACCTTGCTTGCACTCGGTGCACAATATAAAGAGTTAAGTAGTGAGCAATTAGAGCAGCCAGTTCATAGCGAAATAACTCAGCAATCCCTTGTAAACAATGAGCCTTTACTGCAACAAGTTATTGCCCTGCTTGCATTGGCTCACTATCAAAGTAGTGTAAACGATTTACGCCAACTACTAGACGCACCATCGCAACGAATATTCATCAGCAAAATTAACAATCAATTAGTTGGTGTATGTTTAATCGCAATAGAAGGTGGTTTAAGTGAAGAACTTGCTCTACAGGTTATAAGCGGAGAGCGCCGCCCACAGGGTCATTTAATGGCTCAAACCCTCTCACAACTTAGTTTTAATAATGACTACTTAACACAGTTGAGCGCTCGCGTTGTACGAATAGCGATTGATCCGAGTTCTCACAATATGGGTTTTGGTAAAAAGCTACTTAGCTATTGCGAGTCGCAAGTAAAAAGCCAATGTAGTTGGTTTGGTGCAAGCTTTGGCGCAACAGCGCAGCTACTTAACTTTTGGCAAAAACAAGGGTTTGATACCGTAAAACTGGGTTATCAACGCGATAAAAGCACAGCTGAACATTCAGCGCTTGTGGTTAAATGCTTAAGCAATAAAAGTGCAATTATCCAACCTTTGAAAAAGCAGTTTAAAAACGACTTTTTTTATGCTCTTTTAACAAATTTTAAAACACTAGACTGGCAACTTGTAAGTATTTTAATTGAAGGATTTAGCGATGAGTTAGTAAGCCCCGAGACTCGCGAACGATTAGCCTTACTCGTAAACAGTAACTTCACTCAATTTAATATCTCTGCGACTCTCTGGCAGGTAGTGAATCAGTCTCCTTCTTGTATGTCTCAATTAACAGAGTCTGATAAACAACTTTTAATAAAGTTAGTGCTGCAAAATGAATGTAATGAAAAAGTGATTCAACACTTAGGTTTATTAGGAAAAAAGCAGCTTGAGAATCACTTTAAACGTGCCATAAAAAACCTCACTAGTGCCATCTAATAACTCCTAGTTACCTATCTCTATTAAATCTTATCCATCTTTAAGCTATTTATTTAATTTGTTCTATCCTTAAAGCATTAACAGGTAAATTAAGATAAAGGCATGGAATTAATAAACTTTAAAGTGGGCTGCAAAACAATTTCACTTAAAATACTCGATATTTTATTAACAGAACGCTTTGACAATAATCTAACAACTTTACCCAACAATAATAAAAGCTTTATTGGTGTTAAAGATTATATGGATATACCAACGCCTGTGTTTGATTTAGGTATTATTTTAAATAATATCTCAACCGAACAAAGTAATGCGCATGTACTAAAACAACTAAGAACATGGCAAGAAAAACTATTAAACTGGTTCAATACCCTTCAAAGTAACTTGCTAAATAGCTCGGCTTCTATTTCAAGCAATGATGCAGAACTACAAGATTTTGTTCTGTTTTACAAAGAGTTCAACACCGATAATGAAGACTTAAAACTAACAATGTCTCGACTTAACGAACCTTTCCAATCATTGCTAGAAACGGTAAAAGAAGCTATATCAGCTCATAATCAAAGCGATTATAAACAAGTATCAGCTCTGCTCGAAAAAATTAAGCGTAGTAACCTAATTCAGCTAGAGCGTTTATTCGAATCAGCTAAAGAGCAAATAACCTTAGACTATAAACCTATTATTGTTTTTACCACTAAAGACGGCTTAAACCCACACGTAGGGTTATTGGTAGATAAAGTCGAAGATAATATCGACTATAAAAAAGAAGATATTAAACCACTAGATAAGCTCACTGAGGTTGGTTTTGATCTAGACCCACAAACTAAAAATATGATGCGAGGATTAATCAAGCTTTCACAAAAGCACAGTGTATTAATTGATCCAAGCGTAATATTTAAACCAACACAACTAGAATAATCTGAAAGTGAAGAAACTCAAGCTTACGGACTATTTTAAATAGTCTTTAGATTTGGTTATAAACTTTAGTACTGAAGTAAGGAGCTATTCTACTCGACTTGTACATTTAGATAAATTGGAGAGAAATCGAGTGCGTAATGTTAGTTACTCATATTTCACTTTTCTGCAAACGTAAAAAGCCCGAATCGTTAGATCCGGGCTCGCTACAATGTGAAGTCGGTGCGCTACGCAGTAGAATGTCATAGTGGCCACAGCTGTTGAGAGTCACGTAGCAAATGCTACTTTATTGGCCGAATGGGGTATTGAGGGTTTTTGTTGTGATTCTAGCGTCGGGAGTCGCTGCACTCGCCCGCCCTACGTGCTAGGTGTTGATGTGAGTGTGTGTTAATTGCGCGCATTTCACTTTTCTGCAGACGTAAAAAAGCCCGAATCGTTAGATTCGGGCTTTCTACAATTTGAAGCCTGGTAATGTCCTACTTTCACATAGCAAATGCTACACTATCATCGGCGCTGTTTCGTTTCACTACTGAGTTCGGCATGGAGTCAGGTGGGTCCAAAACGCTATTGTCACCAAGCAAATTTGGGCGTTAATCCGTATCGCTACGCACTAACTGAATTTGGAAAATATCTGATAATATTTTTTAAGTCTTTCTTAAGTAATATCTACTTTAGTCATATTAACTTCTTCGCTTGTTTCACTATCACATAAAACGCGTTTGGCGTTGTATGGTTAAGCCTCACGGGTAATTAGTACAAGTTAGCTTAATGGCTCACACCACTT